>DASPSF010000110.1:0-34132 GCA_035624075.1 Steroidobacteraceae bacterium
CGCAAGTTCGACCCGGTGGCGCGCAAGCACGTCGCCTACAAAGAGTCGAAGATCAAGTAAGCGCGGCGCGCGTCACGGCGCGTGCCCGAGCTCCCCGAAGTCGAGACCACGCGGCGCGGCCTGGCGCCGCACGTGCGCGGGCACCGCATCCGCGCGCTCAAGCTGTATGAACGGCGGCTCCGCTGGCCGGTGGCGGCGGGTCTGCCCGCGAAGCTCGCGGGCCGGCGCATCCTCTCGACCGGCCGCCGCGGCAAGTACCTGCTGCTGAAGCTTGAGTCCGGCGCACTGATCGTGCACTTGGGGATGTCGGGCAACCTGCGCCTGGTCCGGGCCGACAGCCCCCGCGTCCCGCACGATCATTTCGACCTGGTGCTCGACTCAGGATACGCCCTGCGTTTCAACGACCCACGCCGCTTCGGCAGCCTCCTCTACGTGCGCGGCGATCCGCGCGCGCACCGCCTGCTCGCCCACCTCGGACCCGAGCCCTTCAGCCGCGCCTTCGACGCCGCATACCTCTGGCGGGTCACGCGCGGCCGGCGCGTCGCCGTGAAACAGCTGCTCATGAACAGCCGCCTGGTGGTCGGCGTCGGCAACATCTACGCGAGCGAGGCGCTGTTTCGGGCGCGTATCCGCCCGCAGCGCGCGGCGCGCTCGCTGACGCGCCCCGAGGTTGCGCGCCTGGTGCGCGCGGTGCGTGCGGTGCTCAGGTCGGCGATCCGCGCGGGCGGCACGACGCTGCGCGACTATCTCAAGGCCGACGGCTCACCCGGCTATTTCCGGCAGCGGCTCTACGTGTACGAGCGGGGCGGCAAGCCGTGCCGGCGCTGCGGCAGGCCGGTGCGCGCGACACGGCAGGGACAGCGCTCGACGTATTATTGTCCGGGGTGTCAGATATGAGCAGGCACATCGTGCGGCACCTCGCCCGGGTCGACCCGGTGCTGGCCGGCGTCATCCGCGCCGCCGGCCCCTATCGAAACGCGCCCGAGGCGGACTGCGCGCCGTTCAAGATCCTCGCCCAGGCGATCGCGCATCAGCAGCTGAACGGCACGGCCGCCAACACCATCCTCGCGCGCCTGGTCGCCTCGTGCGGCCAGGGCTCCTTTCCGACGCCGCAGCAGGTGCTCGCCGCCCCGCCCGGGCAGCTGCGCGCCGCGGGCTTCTCGTTCGCGAAAGTCGCCGCGCTCAAGGACCTGGCGGCCAAGGCGCTGGCGGCGGTCGTTCCCGACCGCGCGACGCTCGAGCAGCTCGACGACGCGGCGATCATCGAGCGCCTCACCGAGGTGCGCGGGGTCGGCCGCTGGACGGTGGAGATGCTGCTCATGTTCCACCTCGGCCGCCCCGACGTGCTGCCGGTCGATGACTTCGGGGTGCGCGCCGGATTTCGCGCCGCCTATGGGCTGCGCAAGCTCCCCCACCCCAAGGTACTCGCGGCCTGGGGCGAGCGCTGGAAGCCGCATCGCAGCGCCGCCGCCTGGTACCTGTGGCGCGCGCTCGAGCTCGAGCGCGCCGGTACCCTGCCCGCCCCGCCCGAGCGGGTCCGCCTGCCGCGCATCGCCAAACGGCGGCGCGCCAAGAAACTCAGGGGCGCCGGCGCTTCTTCAGCGCGGCCTCGACGATCGGGTGCACGAACTCGCGCACGTCGCCGCCGAGGAGCGCCACCTCGCGCACCAGCGTCGAGGAGATGAAGGTGAACTGCTCCTGCGGGGTGAGGAACACCGTCTCGATGTCACGGTCGAGATGGCGCGTCATGTTGGCGAGCTGGAACTCGAACTCGAAGTCCGACACCGCGCGCAGGCCGCGCAGGATGACGCCGACCCCGTGCTCGCGCGCGAACTCGACCGTCAGGTTCGAGTAGCCGAGCACCTCCACGTTCGGCAGGTCGTGCAGCACCCGCCGCGCCAGGTCCACGCGCTCGTCGAGCGGGAACAGCGGCGTCTTGTTGGGGTTGGCGGCGATGGCGATGTACACGCGCTCGAACATGCGCGCCGCGCGCCGCACCAGGTCCTGGTGACCGTTGGTGATCGGATCGAACGTGCCCGGATAGACGGCGTTGAGCTTCATCAGGCCCTGGCCCCCCTAAGCCTCACCCCCGCGCATAGAGATGATACCCGACCTCCCCGGCGCGCTTCGCCTTGAGCGAAACCCAGCGCGCCGGCAGCGGCGGCAGGCCCTCACGCGCGCCGCATTCGACATAGATGAGCGCCGCGTCGCGCAGCCAGCCGTTGCCCTCGAGGAGTACCGCCGCCTCCTCGAGCAGGCCCGAGGCGAACGGCGGATCGAGGAAAGCGATGTCGAAGGGCTGCGGCTGATGGGCGAGAAAGGCGAGCGCATCGCCACGCTCCACCTCGGCACCCTGGGCGCCCCATTCGGCGAGCGTGGCGCGCAGCGCGCGCGCCGCTTCCGGCTCGCGCTCGATAAAGGTCACGTGTGCGGCGCCGCGCGACAGGGCCTCGAGCCCGAGCGCACCGCTGCCCGCGAACAGGTCGAGGCAGCGCGCGCCGACGATGCGTGCGCCGAGCCAGTTGAACAGAGTCTCGCGTACCCGGTCCGGGGTCGGGCGGATGAGCGCCGCCGCCGGGAAACGCAGCCGGCGCCCGCGCCAGGTCCCGCCGATGATGCGCAGCAGCCGCGCGTGGGCGCCGCGCACGGCGGGGGCGCTGCCGCGGGCGGCGGACTTAGCTCTCGAAGCCACGGCGTTTCCCGAAGGGGCGCGCACCTTGCCACGATTCTCGCCCTAAGCGTACTCTAGGTCGCCTCGTCCAGAAGCGCTCAAACAGCACCGGCGGGAGGGGTCGCGACCGGTGGGGCAGCTTGTATAAGAACACCGAACGCGGCGCGGGCCGCCCCAAAAGGCGCAGCGCCCAAGCGGTTTGACAGTTTAGGAGTTGTAGGGATATGCGAAACCTCACTGCGGCCGGAATTCTGGCGCTCGCGTTGGTGTTCGGCGGCTGTACGGGCCACAACGATGTCATCGGCCCGACCAACACCTCGTCGGCTAACGGCAACCCGGGCGGGTCGACGCCGCCTGCGCAGCCCGGCGCCGCGACCGCCTATTTCAATCCCGCGACCGGGCAGCTGCCGTACCCGACCGATCTGTACTTCGCCGGTACGCAGGACGGCACGCTCAACATCCAGCCGCCGAACGCCCTGTGGCCCAATCAGGCGTTCCTCAACAATCTCGACGGCTTCTCGACCACCGCGGTGATCCGTGAGACCTTCAGCACCCCGCTGAATCCCGCGACCTTCACGCCCGCCACGGTCATCATCGTGCCGGTCACGACTGACAATACGGAGAACCTGGCGACCACCGGGGTGCTCGGCGCCCCGCTCACCATGGGCGTCGACTTCTCCGCCGCGCTCGCCACCGACGCGGGCGTCGGAGCGACGATCCTCGAGATCACGCCGCTGCACCCGCTCAACCCGAGCACCTGCATCAAGAACGGCCAGTTCCTCGGCGCGAACTGCACGACCAGCACGGGCTACCTGGTGTTTCTCACCAACGGCATCCAGGATGCCGCCGGCAATCCCGCCCAGCCGGACACGGACTACGCGGCCATCAAGCTGGCGCTCGCCACCGGCGGACCGACCTGTCCGAGCATCACGGACGCGACGCTGAACGGCATCTGCCAGCTGACCGGCGCACATCTCGCGATCGCGGCGGCGCTCGCCAAGGCCATACCGCCGCTCGCCAACAGTCTCAATCCGGCCAACATCGTGCTGTCTTTCAGCTTCACGACCGAGTCGACCACCGACACGCTGGAGCTCCTGTCCGCAGTCACCAAGCCCACGACGATCAAGGCCAACCCGACCCCGCTCACGACCGCGCAGGTGAACCCGGCGCTCCCCGGCCACGCCAATATCTACGTCGGCGTGCTGCAGATTCCCTACTATCTGAGCAAGACGGCGCCGCTCACCGCCTGGTGGCAGGCGCCGCCGTTCCCGCTCGATCCGGCCAGCACCAAGGTCACGCGCTTCAACCCACTGCCGGTTGCGACGCAGAATCTCCTGATCCCGGTGCTGCTCACCGTGCCCAACGCAAAGTCCGCGGGCGGCGGCACACCGCCGGCCGGCGGCTGGCCGGTGCTCATCTTCCAGCACGGCATCACCCGCAGCCGCGAGGACATGTTCGGCGTCGCCGACTCCTTCGCCGATGCGGGCTTCGCGGTCGCCGCCATCGATCTGCCGCTGCACGGCGTCACCAACACGTCGGATCCCTTCTACGCCACCGCCGCCAATCCGCTCTACGCGGGCCTGGGGCTCCCGGCAACCGGCTCGATCGAGCGCACCTTCGATCTCGCCCTCATCAATCCGCCGGCGATCGACCCTTCGGGCTCGCACGCCATCAACCTCGCGAGCCCGCTCACCGAGCGCGACGGTCTGCGCGAGGGGGCCATTGACCTGGTTACCTTCGAGCGCACGCTCCCGAGCCTGAGTCTCGGCGCGGCCGGGACCATCAGCGCCACCGGCGTTCACTTCCTCGGGCACTCGCTCGGCGCCATCGAGGGCACGGTGTTCCTGGCAGTGGTCGCGCAAAGCGAGGTCAGCACCGGCACGCTGGCGAACCCCGGCGGAGTTCTCTCGAACATCCTCACCACCTCGCCGAGCTTCGCGCCGACGGTCAACGCCGGGCTGGCCGCGCAAGGCGTCGAGCAGGGAACCACGATCTACAACCTGTTCTTCCGCGATCACCAGACCATCATCGATTCGGGCGATCCGGTGAACTACGTGGCCCTCACCACCGCGCAGCACCCGATTCACCTCCTGCAAGTGGTCGGCGCCACCCCAACGCCCGCGGGCTGCAGCCCGGCGGCGCCCTTGGGCTGCCCCGACCAGGTCGTGCCGAACCCGACCACGGCGGCACTGATCACCGCTTCGGCCTATGGACCAGCCGCGGCCGCCGGCACCCTGACGCGGATCAAGTCCCCGGCAGCGGCTCCGCCGGTCGTGGAGGTGGGTCCGGCGGGCGGATTCCGCGCCTACGTGAACTTCGTCAACGGTGACCACGGGTCGATCATCGACGACGTGGTGCCGCTCGTGACCGAGGAGATGCAGGGCGAGGCGATCAGTTTCGCACTCTCGGGCGGCGCCGAGATCGTGATCAACGTCCCGCCGGTCATCCAGCCCTAACGCCCGGAAGCCGGCCATTCCGGTAGCGCCGGCGTGGCTCGCCGGCCGTCCCCGCGCCTCGCCCGTTACAATGGGCGTCAAGCCCTATGCTTGGACGCCCCCCTCAAGACGCCGGCACTTCGCCCTCGCGCCCGAGCTTCCTCGCGCGGCTGCGCCAGCGCCTGAACCGCGGCGACTCCTGGCTGACGCGCGACCTCGGCGAGCTCATGCGGGGGCGCCGCATCGATGCCTCGATCCTCGAGGAGCTCGAGACGCGCCTCATCACCGCCGACGTGGGCGTCGCGGCGACCACCCGCATCCTCGAGGACTTGAGGCTTCGCGTCGCCCGCAACGAGCTCACCGACTCGCAGGCGCTGATCCGCGCACTGCGCGAGTCTGTAACCGCGATCCTCGCGCCCTGCGCGCGGCCGCTCGCCATCGACCGCGCGAGGAAGCCCTTCGTCATCCTGGTCGTGGGCGTCAACGGCTCGGGCAAGACCACGACCATCGGCAAGCTCGCGCGGCGCTGTGCCGACGAGGACTTGAGCGTGCTGCTCGCCGCGGGCGACACCTTTCGCGCCGCGGCCATCGAGCAGCTCAAGGTGTGGGCCGAGCGCTCCGGCGCCGACTTCGCCGCCCAGGGCCCGGGAGCGGACCCGGGTGCGGTGGTGTTCGATGCGCTCGAGGCGGCCCGCGCCCGCGGCTGCGACGTCGTGCTGGCGGACACCGCGGGGCGGCTGCACAGCCAGTCGCATCTCATGGAGGAGCTGAAGAAAGTCCGCCGCGTCATTCAGCGCGCCGACCCGTCCGCCCCGCACGAGGTGCTGCTGGTACTGGATGCCAACCAGGGCCAGAACGCGCTCGCGCAGGCGCGGCAGTTCCACGCGGCGGTCGGCGTGACCGGGCTGGTGCTCACCAAGCTCGACGGCACCGCCAGGGGCGGCATCGTGATCGCCATCGCACTCGAGCTCGGCATCCCCATCCGCTTCATCGGCGTCGGCGAGAGTGCCGAGGATTTCGGCGAGTTCGACGCCCAGGCCTTCGCCGCGGCGCTGGTCGAGGGCCCGGGGGGCTCGCCCGGCGAGACGCGCGCCCCATGATCGTCTTCGACCGCGTATCGAAGCGCTATGCCAACGGGCGCGTGGCGCTCGAGAACGTCAGCTTCAACATCCACAACGGCGAGATGGTGTTCCTCACCGGCCGCTCGGGCGCCGGCAAGAGCACGGTGCTGAAGCTGATCGCGCTGCTCGAGCGGCCGACGCGCGGCGCGGTGCTGGTGAACGGCAAGAACACGCGCGCGCTCAAGCCGCGGCACATTGCCGCCTTCCGCCGACACATCGGCGTGGTGTTCCAGGACCACAAGCTGCTCGCCGACCGGCCGGTGTTCGATAATGTGGCGCTGCCGCTGGCGGTGGCGGGGGCGCCGCTCAAGGAGATGGACAAGCGGGTGCGCGCCGCGCTCGACCAGGTCGGGCTCCTCGGGCGCGAGCGCGCTCTGCCGCTCGAGCTCTCGGTGGGCGAGCAGCAGCGCGTCGGCATCGCGCGCGCGGTGGTGAGCAAGCCGCCGCTGCTGATCGCGGACGAGCCAACGGGAAATCTGGATCCGGACCTGTCGCTCGAGGTGATGCGCCTCTTCCGGCGTTTCCAGGACGTCGGCGTCACGGTGGTGGTCGCGACCCACGACATGCACCTGGTGCGCGAGTTCGGCCAGCGGGTGATCGTGCTCGAGAGCGGTCACGTGCAGGGTGACGCACCCGACACGCTGCCGAACGTAGTGGCGACCCGATGAGCGCCGGCCACGCGCAGGCGTTCCTCGGATCGCTCGGGCGGCTGGCGCGCAGCCCGCTCTCGACGCTCTTGACGCTGCTGGTGATCGCGCTCGCCCTGGCGCTGCCGGCGAGCCTCAAGCTCCTGGTCACCAACGCCCAGGCCGCCACCGGCAATTTCGGCAACGCCATCGACCTCTCGGTGTACTTCAGGACCGACGTGCCGCTCGCCAAGGCGCAGCAGCTGGCGAGCGCCGCGCGCGGCCGCGCCGACGTCGCCGAGGTGACGCTGATTCCCGCCGACCAGGGCCTCGAGGATTTCCGAAACTACTCCGGATTCGGCGATGCGCTCGCAGCGCTCAGGGAGAATCCCCTGCCGCACGTGCTGCACGTGCGGCCGCGCGATACCGCCAGCACGCCGGCGGCGCTCGAAGCGTTGCGCGGCTATTTCAGCGCCTGGCCGGAGGTCGAGCTGGTGCAGGTGGATGCGCAGTGGGTGCAGCGTTTCAACGCGATCCTCGAGGTGTTGCGCGAGCTGCTGCTGATCGCGGCGGTGCTGCTCGGAGTCGGCGTACTCGCCGTGATCGGCAACACCATCCGGCTCGAGATCGCCGGCCGCCGCGCGGAGATCGAGGTGATCAAGCTGGTCGGCGGCTCGAATTCCTTCGTGCGCCGGCCGTTTCTCTACACCGGCCTGATTTACGGCCTGGGCGGCGCGCTGCTCGCGTGGGGAATCCTCGCCCTGGCGGTGGTATTACTCGGAGACTCGGTCGACCGGCTGGCGCAGCTCTACGGCAGCCATTTCCAGCTGCACGGGCCGGCTCCCGCTGAGATCGGCGTGCTGCTCGGGGCGGGTGCGGTGCTCGGCTGGCTCGGGGCGTGGATCTCGGCCGCACGCCACCTGCGCGGCATCGAGCCGGGCTAGTCAATGGGAAAAACTGGCCTGCGGCCGTTTTTCGGACTGTGCCTTCGTTGCCGGCGGCAAAAGGCGCGACTTTTGCCGCCTGCGGAGCGGCCGCTTCAGGTCGCCGAGGCGGGCTGGGTCGCGCCGTGCACGCGCTCGTAGCTCTCCATCCAGCGGCGGATGCGGCGCGCGTCGGCGACGCGCGTGCGCTTGCCGTAGGAGTTGAGCAGCACGATCACCACCGTGCGCGCCTCGATGATCGTCTGCATGACGAGGCAGCGGCCGGCGTGGGCGATGTAGCCGGTCTTCTGCACCACGATGTCCCAGTCGGGCTTGGAGGTGAGCGAGTCGGTGCTGCGGTAGGTGAGCATGTGCCGCCCGACCTGCACCTCGTAGCTGGTGTCGGTGGAGTACTCGCGGATCGCCGGCACCTTCGCCGCCGCCATCACCAGCTTCGAGAGGTCCTCGGCGCTCGCGACATTCTCGTCCGAGAGCCCGGTCGGCTCGACGAAGTGCGAGCTCGTCATGCCGAGCTCGCGTGCCTTGGCATTCATGGCGGCCACGCACGCCTCGAGGCCACCGGGGTAACTGCGCGCGAGCGCATGCGCCGCGTGATTCTCGGATGCCATCAGGGCGAGATGCATCAGGTCGCCGCGAGTCAGCTCGACGCCGGGAGTCAGGCGCGAGACATCGCCCCGGCGGTGAGAGGCGTCCTCGACGCTGATCTCGATCGTCTCATCGAGCGGCTGGCCGGCCTCGATCACCACGAGCGACGTCATGAGCTTCGTGATCGAGGCGATCGGCATGGCGACATCGGAATGGCGCGCGTACAGCACCGAGGAGCCGGTGGCATCGAGCACCAGCGCCGCGCTCGAGCGCAAAGCGGGCTCCCTGGAGGCGTGCTCGAGCTTCACTCGTACCGGCTGGCCCTGGTTCTGGGCGGCCGCAGCTCCGGCGGCGAGCAGGCACGCGAGTGCCACGATCCCTGTGAAAGTGCGCGGATTCATCGAACAAACGCCTCCCTGAGGCCCGAGCCCGTTTGAGTCTATCAAATCACGCCTTATGTCATGCCGGCGTGACGCACTCTTAACTTTTGAGGGACGGGCAACGCTCGCAGTCAGTGAGGCCAGAGCCAGCCGAAGGTTCCGGCGGTGAGCGAGGCGTAGATCAGGCCGTCGAAGGCGGCCTTGAGCGTGAGAACCCACGAGCGGCGGTACCAGATGGAGAGCTCGCAGAGCGCGAGCGAGTAGCCGATGAAGGCGGTGGCGCCGGCGATCTGGAACACCTTGAGATAGGGCGCGCCGACGCCGAGGGCGCGGCTCGTGATGTAGGCGACGAAGTAGCCGACGACCAGCAGGAACACGAACCACTGCACGAGGTTCCTGGTCATATGGAACATGCCGTTCGGCAGGACGGTCATGACCGCGACGGGCCCCTTGGTGAGCTTCTCCTTGAACTCCGGGGACTTCATCTCGTCCCGGCCGTAGGGCCGGGGCAGGAAGTAGTCCCCGGGCGGGATGGCGAACGGCCTCAGCGCCTGCAGCACCTCATCTTCCCGCGGCATCTTCGGAAAGTCGTTCTTATGCCAGAGCGGCGCCATGTGGATGATCGAGCTCGCCACGAAGACGATCACGGCGGCGACGAGGATTGGCAGCCAGAGCGCGGACAGACTGATCATGAGCCCCCCTTTGGTTCTTCTCGGGCGGCGGAGACTCTAATCGAAGGCCGCCGGACGAGGAACCCCGGACCCTCCCGGAAGGGGGATTTCCAGGAACCGGGGGCCACGTCCAAGCTATTGACGCTAAAGGCCTCTTAAGGACCCTCGGACGGAACTTCCGAGGCCTTTAGCACTCTAACTGCGCGACTGCTAGAATGCCCAACCAATCCACGGGAGATCTGATGACCACTACTGCATTGGTTGCCCGTATGGGTGACCAGGCCCTCGCCGGCCCGCTCGGTAGCCTCGACGCTTACCTCGAGCGCGTCAGCCGCATCCCGGTGCTCTCGCGCGAGGAGGAGCACGCGCTTGCCGAGCGTTTCCGCTCGCAGGGCGATCTCGAGGCCGCGCGGCAGCTGGTGCTGTCGCACCTGCGGTTCGTGGTGCACATCGCCCGCGGCTACAGCGGCTACGGCCTTCCGGTCGGTGACCTGATCCAGGAAGGCAACGTCGGCCTGATGAAGGCCGTGAAGCGCTTCGACCCGGCGCTCAACGTGCGCCTGGTGTCCTTCGCGGTGCACTGGATTCGCGCCGAGATCCATGAGTACGTGCTGCGCAACTGGCGGCTGGTGAAGATCGCCACCACCAAGGCGCAGCGCAAGCTGTTCTTCAACCTCCGGCGCCTCAAGAAGAACCTGACCTGGCTGTCGGCCGAGGAGACCGCGGCCGTGGCGCGCGATCTCGGCGTCACGACCAGCGAGGTCACCGAGATGGAGAAGCGCCTCGCCGCGCGCGACCTCTCGTTCGACCCGGCCCCCGAGGCGGACGATGAGGAGAGCTATAGTCCCGCCGCCTACCTGCCGGCGCCGGATTCGGATCCGGCCGTCTCGGTGGAGGATGCCGAGAGCGCCGACGACAGCTCGAAGCGGCTGAAGAGCGCGTTGGGGCGTCTCGATGCCCGCAGCCGTGACATCGTCGAGCAGCGCTGGATGTCGGACGACAGCAAAGCGACGCTGCACGAGCTGGCTGAGAAGTACGGCGTCTCGGCCGAGCGCATCCGCCAGATCGAGGCGAGCGCCCTCGGGAAGCTCCGCGGCCTGATAGCCGCGTGATGCGTACTGTGACGGCCTGGCTCGACGAGTACGGCGCGAGCCACGAGAACCCTACCAACAAGCTCCTGCACTGGGTGTGCGTTCCGCCGATCGTGCTCTCGGTAATGGGGCTGCTTTGGGCGCTGCCCGTGCCGGCCGCCTTCGCAGCCGCCTCGCCCTGGCTCAACTGGGCGACGCTCGCAGCCACGGCGACGCTGATCTATTACTTTGCGCTTTCCCCGGCACTCGCCGTGGGTGCGCTGCTGGCTTTCCTCGCGCTGCTCGCGGTGACGCACTCGCTCACGCAGCTCCCCTGGCCTTTGTGGCTGACCTCGCTCGTGATCTTCGTCGTCGCGTGGATCGGGCAGTTCTACGGCCATGCGGTCGAGGGCAAGCGGCCGTCCTTCTTCAAGGACCTGCAGTTCCTGCTGATCGGGCCGCTGTGGCTGCTCGCCGCGGCCTACCGCCGTTTCGGGCTGCCGTACTGAAGAAGCCTCAGGTCCCCTGCGACGCGGCGGCGATCACCGCCTCGGTCACCTTCTCGTGCAGCCCCCGGTCGAGGGGATCGGGCACCAGCTCCTCGCCGGCAAAGGCCGCGATCGCTTCGGCGCCCGCCATCAGCATCCGGTCGGTGAAGCACGGTGCGCGCGCCTCGAGCGCCCCCTTGAAGAGCCCGGGGTAGGCGAGCACGTTGTTGATGCCCTTGCCGTCGGCCGCGAAGGCCGCGCCGCGCTCGAGCGCCACCACCGGCTCGATCTCGGGCTCGGGGTTGGAGAGAGCGAAGATCACCTGGCCGCGGCGCACCCACTCGGGCCGGATCAGGCCTTTGACGCCGGTGGTCGCCACCACGATGTCGGCGCGCTGCATGAGCGACTCGAGGCTGGTACCCCGGCCGCCAAGCGCCTCGAAGCGCGCGACCGCATCACGGCTCAGATCCGTGCCGATGATGTCGCGCACTCCGTAGGCAAACAGCAGCCGCGCGATGCCGTTGCCGGCGGCTCCGAGGCCGATCTGGCCGACGACGCTGCCGCGCAGATCGTGCTGCCCATTGCGCGTCCCGTTGATCATCGCGGCGAGCGTCACCACCGCGGTACCGTGCTGGTCGTCGTGCAGCACCGGCTTCTTCAGGCGCTTGCGCAGCTCACGCTCGATCTCGAAGCACTCGGGCGCGGCAAAGTCCTCGAGCTGAATGGCGCCGAAGGAGGTCTCGATGCCGGCAATGATCTCGACCGCCCGTTTCGGGTCGGTCTCGGTCATGAGGATCGGCACGCCGGTCAGGCCGACCAGATCGGCGAACAATGCCGCCTTGCCCTCCATGACCGGCAACCCGGCGAGCGCACCGATGTTGCCGAGCCCGAGCACCGCGGTGCCGTTGGTGATGATGGCGACGGTGCGATCGAGGGCGGTGAACTCGTGCGCGGCCTCCGGGTTGTCGCGGATCGCGAGGCACACGCGCGCCACACCCGGCGTGTACACATCGCGCAGCGTCTGCATGGAGTTGATCGGCTGGCTCGCGACCGTGCGGATCTTGCCGCCGCGGTGGCGGTTGAACACCCGGTCGGACTTGCCGACAAAGCGCGCGATCGGCAGCTGACCGATACGCTCGAACAGCGAGCCGTCGGCTTCCTCGTCCATCTCGACGGTGATTTCCCAGAGCGTTCGGCCCTGATCGCGCTTGAGCGCGCTCAAGTGCTCGATCGTCAACCCCGCATCCGCGATGACCTGCAGCACCTTGGCGAGGCTGCCAGGCTTGTGGACGGTCTCGATGACCAGAATCTCGGGAATCTTCATGCGAACCCCCCCGCCGCTATACGATACGCGCCCGCGCCCGCATTGGAGAGCCCCCGTGGCCGAAGCCGCAGAATCCGTCAAGCCCGCCGCCAGGGGCGGGAGCCTTGATCCGCTCGATCTCTACGGGGTGCGTGCCGCGCTCACCGAAGAGGAGCGGCTGGTGCAGGATTCGGTGGCCCGGCTCACTGACGAGCAGGTGCTGCCGGTCATCCAGCGCTGCTTCGAGGAGCATCGCTTTCCGCGCGAGCTGATCCCGCGGCTCGCGGCGCAGGGCCTGCTCGGCTCCTCGATCAGCGGCTACGACTGCGCGGGCCTGAACGCCATCTGCTACGGGCTCATCTGCCAGGAGCTCGAGCGTGGCGACTCGGGGATCCGCAGCTTCGTCTCGGTGCAGTCGTCCCTGTGCATGTATCCGATCTTCGCCTTCGGCTCAGAGGAGCAGAAGCAGCGCTACCTGCCGCGCATGGCGCGCGGCGAGGTGATCGGCTGCTTCGGGCTCACCGAGCCGCACGGCGGCTCGGACCCCGCGAACATGAAGACCCACGCCAGGCGGCGCGGCGGCGACTGGGTGATCAACGGCTCGAAGATGTGGATCACCAACGGCGCGATCGCCGATCTCGGCGTCATCTGGGCCATGACGCCCGACGGCATCAGAGGCTTCCTGGTCCAAAAGGGTACGCCCGGGTTCTCCGCGGCCGAGATCCATCACAAGTTCTCGCTGCGCGCCTCGGTCACAGCCGCGCTCTACTTCGACAACGTGGTGGTGCCCGATTCCCAGGTGCTGCCCGGTGTCGTGGGCCTCAAGGGCCCGCTGTCCTGCCTCACCCAGGCGCGCTACGGCATCGCCTGGGGGGTGATCGGAGCGGCGCAGGCGTGCCTCAGGCAGCTCCTCGACTACACCGCAAGCCGCGAGCTCTTCGGCCGGCCGCTCGCCGCCAACCAGATGATCCAGGTGCGCCTCGCCGACATGGCCCGCCGCATCACCACCGCGCAGCTCCTCGCCCTGCAGCTCGGGCGCATGAAGGACGCCGGCCACATGACGCCCGCGCACGTATCGCTTGCCAAGTGGAACAACTGCCGCATGGCGCTCGACGTGGCGCGCGACTGCCGCGACATGCTCGGCGGCGCCGGCATCAGCGCCGAGTTCGCCCCCATCCGCCACATGCTCAACCTCGAGAGCGTCGTCACCTACGAGGGCACCGAGACCATCCACCAGCTCACGATCGGCCGCGAGCTGACCGGCATCAACGCGTTCTAGTCGAATTGGCGCAAATCGCAGAAGCGATTTGCGCAGACATTACTCCGTCGGCCGCCGGCAAAAGGCGCGACTTTTGCCGGCTGCTCAGCTCGGGTGCCAGCCGCCGCCCGTTTACTTCGGCGCAGCCACCGTCATCACCGCCGGGCTCGCGAGGTAGAACGCGATCGAGAGGATGATCAGATAGGCGAGCAGGATGAACGTCCAGCCCATGTTGTGACGGATGACATCCCCTTCCTTGCGCACGAACTTGCTGGTCGAGACACCGACGCTCGCGGTCTGCGGCGCGACCGGCTTGCCGATCTCCGCGCCCACCGAGCTGAGCGATGGCAGCAGCAGCGGCGGCATGCCGAGCTGTGCGCCCACCAGCGCCTGGAACTTGCCGAACATCGTGTTGGTCGAGGTGTTCGAGCCCGAGAGCGCGACCCCGATGAAGCCGAGGATCGGGCAGACGATGACGAACGCGGTGCCGAGGCTCGAGAAACCCTTGGCGAGCGAGGCCGCCATCCCGGAGTAGTTGAAGGTCTGGGCGAGGCCGAAGATGAACACCCCGACCAGCAGCGCACCCCACATCTGGTGGAAGCTGCGCCGGAACACCTCGCCGATCTGGCCGCCCTGCAGCCGCCCCATCGCGAGCAGCAGCACCACCACGATGATCCAGACCGTGAGGATTGCGGTGCCGGCGATGTAGGGTGCGAAGTTGAAGGCCACCGTGACGCTCGGCTTGGCCGCGGTGCAGGTGGCGGCGAGTGCCGAGCAGCCGACGGCCTGCACCTTGAGCCAGCTGACCTTCGGCAGCGATGACCAGGGGCCGGTCCAGGCCGCGACCACGACCAGCAGCACGACGAACGGCAGCCAGGCCTGCAGCACTTCCCCGGACTCGAGGCCGTGCCCCTGTGTCTGGCGCGCAGCGGCGGCATCGACCGGTACGCCTCCATAGCCGAGGGTGGTCTTCGGTTGCCAGACCTTGAGCAGCGCCAGCAACGCGATGAAACAGACGATGGACCCGGCCACATCGGGCAGATACGGCCCCCAGTAGCGCGCCACCGGGTACTGGCCGGCGATGTAGCCGAGCGAGCCCACCACCGCGAGCGGCCATCCGCCCTTCATGCCCTCCTTGCCGGCGACCAGGTACAGCAGCACCCACGGCGGCAGCAGCGCCAGCACTGCGACGATGGTGCCGACCGAGCCCGAGAGGGCGAGCAGCGGATAGTTGGTGACCGCGGCGAGCGCGATGATCGGCGCGCCGAGCGCGCCGTAGGAGACCGGCGCGTTGTTGGCGATCGCCGCGACGCGGATGGCGTTGAGGTCCGAGATGCCGAGCGAGATCAGGATCGGCGCCACCACCGCCCAGGGATAGCCGAATCCGACCAGGCCTTCGAGCAGCGCGCCGAATGCCCATGCGAACAGCATGGTCTGCACACGCACGTCGAGGCTGCCCTTGCTGATCAGCCAGCGGCGGAAGTTCTCAAACAGGCCGCTCACCGCCAGCGTGTTGAACAGCATCATGCCCCAGAAGGTGATCCAGTCGACGTTCCACACGCCGGTCGCCGCCCCGTAGAGGTAGGCATGCGAGCCCTGGTCCATGGGCATCTTCCACACCGCGAGCGCCAGCGCGAAGGTGACGGCCGAGCCGATGAGCGTCGCGAGCCACGCCGGCCAGCGGAACACCGCCAGCATGACGAGTAGCGCAACGACGGGGATCAGCGCCACGAGGCACGTGAGCGTCAGGTTGTCGAGCGGGTCGAGTACTTGGGTGAACATCAGCTTTCCCCCGTGGCGGAGCCAGCGGATCGCGGCGCTTTACTTGTTACTTGTTGCGACTGCTCCTGGTGGATACAACACCAGCGCGTCCGGCGCTTGGACCGGCCGGCAACCTAGCATGTACCGGGGGAGGGGCTCAACGTTCCTTCAGCACGGCCACACCACGCTGCCGGCGAGCAGCATCAGCAGCGCGAGCCAGTTGACCAGCCCGTCCCAGCGGGAAGCTGCCGGCGGCGCGTCGGCCTCGGGCATCGTGGTGGGTGCGTCCATGACGTCATTTCGGCCGCGCGCGCTGGCCGCCGCGCGGCGCCAATCGGGCGCGCGGGCGGCGAATCGTGGCGAAATGTGGCGGCGCGCGTGCTGCGCCGATTTAAGTGACCTGACCGCTTTAACCGGCCGCTTCTTTCGCGGTAGCCTGTTGGTGTCATGAAACGCCTGATCGCCATCGTCGAGGACGAAGCGGCCATCCGCGATAACTACGCCGCCGCCTTCAGCCGCGAGGGCTACGCGGTGCGCACCTACGCCAACCGTACGCAGGCCATGAGCGCTTTTGCAGCGCGCCTGCCGGATCTCGCCGTCATCGACATCTCGCTCGAGGACGAGCCCGAGGGAGGCTTCGAGCTGTGCCGGCAGCTGCGCGCGCTCTCGCCGGCGCTGCCGATCATCTTCCTCACCGCACGCGACAGCGAGCTCGACGCGGTCTCGGGACTGCGACTCGGCGCGGACGATTTCCTCACCAAGGACCTGAGCCTCGCGCACCTGTCGGCGCGCGTGAACGCGCTGTTTCGCCGCCTCGACGCGCTGAGGAAGCCCGAGCAGGCGGGCGATGTGCTGCGGCGGGGCCCGCTGACGCTCGACACCGAGCGCATGCAGGCGCAGTGGGACGGCAAGGTAGTGCTGCTGTCGCTCACCGAGTTCTGGATCGTGCACGCGCTGGCACGTCATCCCGGCCACGTGCGCAACCGCCAGCAGCTCATGGACGCGGCCAACGTGGTGCTCGACGACAACACCATCACCTCGCACGTGAAGCGTATCCGCCGCAAATTCCAGGGCGTCGATCCGCAGTTCGATGCCGTGCAGACTGTCTACGGCATGGGCTACCGCTGGGTCGAATAGCGTCGCGACGATGTCGCTGCGGTTGAAGCTGCTGCTGCTCGGCCTGCTCACCCTGGTGCTGCCCTGGGCGGGCTGCCGCTACGCGCGCGAGATGGAGACGGCGCTGCGCGAGGGCGAGCAGACCTCGCTCGAGTCGGTGGCCGGGACGCTGGCGACCTCGCTCGAGGGGCGGGTGGACCTGCTCTATCGCGCGCCCGTGAGCCCCGAACCGCAGAACAGCGCCGCGCTGCTGAAATCCGGGCCCTATGACCTGAAGCCCCTGGCGCTCACCGCGGCGCCGCTCATCGACGGCTACTCCGAGGACTGGCCACGGGACCCTGCAGCCTGGGCCTGGTACGAGAAGGACGCCGCTCACCGCTTCGGCGTGCTCACCGGCGTGTTCGAGCGCGTGCTGTATCTGCTGATCGAAGTGCACGACGAGCACCCGGTGTTCGACGCGCCCGGTGCCAGCCCGCTCGATCCGCGCGGCACCGGCGACCGCATCTGGCTCGGCTTTCAGGACCCGGAGGGCAGCGAGCACCAGGTGTTCATCGCCGCGACCGGCCCGGGTGCGGTCACGGCGCGCTACATCGAGACCGGCGAATACGGCCAGCAGCGGGCTGAGCTCGAGCCGCGCATCCGCGGCGCCTGGCAGCTCGCCCCGGGCGGGTACCGGCTCGAGCTGCGGGTGCCGCTCTCGATGCTCGGCACCGGCTTTGGCGTCCTCATCGACGATCGCGACGCGCGCGGCGCGGCGCCGGTGAGCTACGGCAGCCTGCACCCGGACGATTTGCGCACGGTCGGCCATCTGGTCGTGGCCTCGCCCGAGCTCACGACCTACCTCGCGCAGTTCTCGCAGCCGGGACTGAAGCTCGCGGTGACCACGCCCGAGGGCCGGGTGCTCGCGCGCGTCGATGAGCTCAAGCGGGTCGCCGAGCTCGCTCCCGCGCCGCCCCTGATCGCACGGCTCTACCGCCGGTTCGTCGATCAGCCGGGGACCGCGCCGGCGATCGAGGCGCGCGTGCCGATCTACGACCGAGAGCACGCCCGGGAGATCGGCGTGCTCGAGGTGACGCAGACGCCCGACCGCTGGCTGCGGCTGCGCGACCGCGCGCTCACCCATATGCTCAACTTCACGCTGGCGACTTCGCTGGTGGTCGTCCTCTTCATGTTCGCGTTCGCCGCCTGGCTCGCCTTGCGGCTGTCCCGGCTGCGCCAGGCGAGCGAGTCGGCGCTCACCCGCGAAGGCCTGGTTGCGACCTTCCCCGATACGGATGCACGTGATGAGCTCGGCGACGTTGCCCGCAGCTTCTCGAGTCTTCTCGGGCGCCTCAACGAGTACACCGGGTACCTGCGGACGCTCGCCGGGAAGCTGGCGCACGAGATCCGCACGCCGCTCACCATCGTGCGTTCCTCCCTCGAGAACCTCGAGGCCGAGCCGGTGCCGGACTCGGCCCGCTCCTATCTCGAGCGCGCCCGTCAGGGGAGCGAGCGCCTGAATGCCATTCTGCTCGCCATGGGGGCCGCGACCCGGGTCGAAGAGGCGATCGGCGCCGCCGAGCGCAGCCGTTTCAATCTGGTGCCACTGGTCGAATCGGCGGTGGCGGCCTACCGCGGCGCCTTTCCCGAGCGGGGCTTTGCGGCGGAGCTCCCCGCCGGACCGGTGATGCTGGACGGCGCCCCGGACCTGATCGTGCAGATGCTCGACAAGCTCATCGAGAACGCGGTCGACTTCAGCCCCCCGGGTGCGACCATCACCGTACGGGTCACGCTCACCGAGCGGGAGGCCGTGCTCGAGGTCGATAACCCGGGGCCGCCGCTCCCCTCGGAGGCTCCGGGAAGGCTGTTCGAGTCGCTGTGGCAGTCACGCAGCGAGGCCGACGACCGCCCGCACTTTGGACTCGGACTTTACATTGTGCGGCTGATCGCCGAATTCCACGGGGGATCGGCCTCCGCCGGGAACCTCCCCGAGGGCGGGGGCGCCCGGTTCTCCGTTCGCCTGGCCCGGTAGTCCTTCACCCTCAGGCCGAACTGTCGGCTTCCTGCCACATGTTCTTTTCCCTTGGAACGGGTATAATTTCTGCACGGAAAGTACCGTCCGCAAAAGGTTTTTGAGTCTCCCCAGGGAGCGATCGTTGCGGCGGTGATGCGTACACGCAAAGCAGCTGAAAGGATCGAAAAAAGAGAAAACTCGGGGATCGACGCGGGCACGGGTACGACAGTTGCTAACTTTTAGCGCTGTCAGGAACGATACGACGCGTGAAGTACCACGCGGGCCTCGCGATAGAAGCCGGAGCTGCGCTCCAGACGTTTCAGCCGTGAAGTTTAGATGCTCGTGACGACGCGACATGCCCACTGAGCCGGTGCCGGGCTCGTTTGAAGTCCGGAGTACGGGCGCACGGGCGGTAGCTGACAGCGATCCACCGGGTCGTTGACGAGATGAAGAGCAGACATCGAGCCCCGCTCTCACGAGCGGGGCTTTTTTATCGGTTGCCTTTGGCCGTGGAGGACTTCGGAACCACAACCGAGTCCAGGTTGCGGCGCGGCAAGGGCGGCGGTGGATAGCGGCCGAACTTGGCATTCCAGTAAGCCCAGGATCGGGGATCGACTATCCCCGGAGGTATGTGATCGAGAGCGTCCCTGAAATCGTCGTCAGACACGTAACTCCGGATCACACGCATGTCTTCGTGAGTTGCGTAAGTCATCGCGTACGCCAGAAAGCGTATCGGGCGCGCGAGAGCCTGGTCGGGCGGCTCGAACCAGATGATGCGGCGAGCAAGCTCGAGCGTGAGAGGCGTTATAGGGATTGCGATCACCGGTCCACTCGAGTGTTAGGGTATTGCCTCAGCCGACGCCGAGTTGGTTGAGAATCCCGCGCGCCGCCTCCCGCCCCTCGAACACCGCCGTCACCACCAGGTCCGAGCCGCGCACCATGTCACCGCCGGCAAACACCTTCGGATGCGTCGTCTGGAATGCATTGGTCTGCCCGGCCGACACGCGCACGCGGCCGTTGTCGTGCAGACGAATTCCGTGATCGGCGAACCAGGCAGGCGGGCTCGGCAGGAAGCCGAAGGCGATGACGACGGCATCCGCGGGCACGATGTGCTCGCTCCCCGGGATCGGCTGCGGCACGCGCCGGCCGCGCGCGTCGGGTGCCCCGAGCGCAGTCTCGACGAGCTTCACACCCTCGACGCGCTCCGCGCCCACGATCTCGATCGGCTGGCGGTTGAAGAGGAACTCGACGCCCTCTTCGCGGCTGTTCTTGTAGTCGCGCCGCGAGCCCGGCATGTTGCCTTCGTCGCGCCGGTAGGTGCAGGTGACCGACTCCGCACCCTGGCGCACGGCCGTGCGGTTGCAGTCCATGGCGGTGTCGCCGCCTCCTAACACGACGACGCGCTTGCCCGCCAGGCTGACCCGCGCGCTCCCGGCATCCTCGAATCCGAGCTCGTGCCGGATGTTGGCAATGAGGTAGGGCAGCGCCTCGTATACGCCCGGCAGCTCCTCGCCGGCGAACCCGCCCTTCACCGGCGTGTAGGTTCCCATGCCGAGGAACACGGCGTCGTATTCATCGAGCAGCGTCTCGAAGGGGACGTCGGACCCGATCTCGCAGCTCAGGCGGAACTCGACCCCCATGCCCTCCATGATCTCGCGGCGCTTCTCCACGACCTCCTTCTCGAGCTTGAAGGGCGGGATGCCGAAGGTGAGGAGTCCGCCGATCCGCGGATGGCGGTCGAAGACTACCGGCCTCACGCCGTTGCGAATGAGGATGTCGGCGCAGCCGAGGCCCGCGGGACCCGCACCGACGATGGCGACCCGCTTGTCCGTCGCGCGCACGTTCGACATGTCGGGCTTCCAGCCGCGCTTCAACGCCTCGTCGGTGATGTACTTCTCGATCGCGCCGATGGTGACGCTGCCTAAGCCATCGTTCAGCGTGCAGGCGCCCTCGCACAGCCGGTCCTGCGGACAGATGCGGCCGCACATCTCGGGCAGCGAGTTGGTCTTGTGGGAAAGCTCCGCCGCCTCGAAGAGATTGCCCTCCTCGATGAGCTTCAGCCAGTTGGGAATGTAGTTGTGGACCGGGCATTTCCATTCGCAAAAGGGGTTGCCGCAGGCGAGGCAGCGCCCGGCCTGGGCGGCGGCGGCCGCCGCCTCGTACGGCGCGTAGATCTCGCGGAAGTGCTTGACGCGCGCTTCCACCGGGCTCTTGGCCGGATCGGCGCGCGGGATATCGAGGAACTGCAGGTTCTTGTCGGCCATGCGGAGCGGATCCGTCCTACGCCGCGCGCCGCAGATTCTCGATGAGTGAGTCGATCGAGGCCGCCTTAGGCTTCACCACCCAGAATTTCGGCAGATAGGTGCGCAGGTCATTGACGATCTCGGTGGCCCAGTCACTGCCGGTCTCGGCCGCGTGCCGCTCGAGCAGGCTCTCGAGATGCTGCACGTGCGACTGCATGGCTTCCGGGTGGATGCGGCTGATGTCGATGAGCTCGTGGTTGTAGCGGTCGACGAAGTTGCGCTCGAGATCGAGCACGTAGGCGAAACCGCCAGTGAAGCCGGCGCCGAAATTCACTCCCGTGCGGCCGAGCACGCACACCGCGCCGCCGGTCATGTACTCGCAGCAGTGATCCCCGGCCCCCTCGATCACGGCGAGCGCGCCGGAGTTGCGCACCGCGAAGCGCTCTCCGGCGACTCCCGCCGCGTACAGCTCGCCGCCGGTCGCGCCGTAGAGGCAGGTGTTGCCCATGATCACGGTCTCCCGGGCGACGAAGCGCGCGCCGCCCGGATGGCGCAGCACGATGCGCCCCGCCGCCATGCCCTTGCCGACGTAGTCGTTGGCGTCGCCCTCGAGATAGAGGTGCAGCCCGCCCGTGTTCCACACGCCGAAGCTCTGGCCGGCGCTGCCCGTGCAGCGCGCGATGAGCGGCGCCTCGGCCATGCCGTAGTTGCCCCAGCGGCGCGCGATCTCGCCCGAGACGCGCGCGCCGATCGAGCGGTTGAAGTTCCTGAGCTCATAGCGCCATTCGCCGCCCGACTTCGCCTCGATCGCCGGCAGCATCTCGCGCACCATGCGCTCGGCGAGCTCCCCCTTGTCAAAGGGCGCGTTGGAGGGCGTGGTGCAGAACTGAGGCGTGTCGCGGGTCAGCCCCGCGGTCGAAAGGATCGGCGTGAGGTCGAGCTTTCTCTGGCGCGGCGTCGCGCCGGCGAGCGGCTCGAGGTACTCGGTGCGGCCGATGATCTCCGCGAAGGTGCGCACCCCGAGCGCGGCGAGGATCTCGCGGACCTCCTCGGCCACGAACCGGAAGTAATTGATCACCATCTCGGGGAGCCCGGTGAAGTACTTCGAGCGCAGCACGTTGTGCTGGGTCGCTACCCCGGTGGCGCAGTTGTTGAGATGACAGATGCGCAGGTACTTGCACCCGAGCGCCACCATCGGCGCGGTGCCGAAGCCGAAGCTCTCGGCACCGATGATCGCGGCCTTGACCACGTCGAGCCCGGTCTTCAGCCCCCCGTCGGTCTGCAGCCGCACGCGGTGGCGCAGGTCGTTGGCGCGCAGCGTCTGGTGCGTCTCCGCGAGCCCGAGCTCCCAGGGCGTGCCGGCGTACTTGATGGAGGAGAGCGGACTGGCGCCGGTGCCGCCGTCGTAGCCGGAGATGGTGATGAGGTCGGCGTAGGCCTTGGCGACGCCTGCGGCCACGGTGCCCACCCCGGGCTCGGCCACCAGCTTCACCGACACCAGCGCCTGCGGGTTCACCTGTTTCAGGTCGAAGATCAGCTGCGCCAGGTCCTCGATCGAGTAGATGTCGTGGTGCGGCGGGGGCGAGATGAGTCCGACGCCGGCGCGCGCGAAACGCAGGGTCGCGATCATGTCGTTGACCTTGTGGCCCGGGAGCTGGCCGCCCTCGCCGGGCTTGGCGCCCTGCGCGATCTTGATCTGCAGGACTTCGGCGTTGACCAGGTAGTCGGGCGTCACGCCGAAGCTTCCCGAGGCCACCTGCTTGATCTTGGAGTTCTTCTCGGTGCGGTAGCGCGCCGGGTCCTCGCCTCCCTCGCCGGAGTTGGAGCGGGCGCCGAGGCGGTTCATGGCGATGGCGAGCGCTTCGTGCGCCTCCGGGGAGAGGGCTCCTAAGGACATCCCGGCGCTGTCGAAGCGCGCGAGGATCGCCTCGGCCGGCTCGACCTCCCCGATCGGAATCGGCTCTTTTGCGAACCTGAGCGCAAGCAGGTCGCGGAAGGTGGAGGCCGGGCGCTCGTTCACCAGCTGCGCGAACTGCCGGTAGTGCGAAGCGTCGCCCGAGATCACCGCGGCCTGGAGCGCCGCGATCACGTCGGGGTTGTACATGTGGTATTCCCCGCCGTGCACGTACTTGAGCAGCCCACCCTGGCTGATCGACTCGCGGGGGTTGAAGGCGCGTGCGGCGAGCTCGGCGAGGTCGGCCTCGAGGTCGGAGAAATCCGCGCCGCCGACGCGGCTCTCGGTCCCGGTGAAGCAGAGATTCACGACCTCATCCGCAAGCCCCACGATCTCGAAGAGCTGGGAGCTGCGGTAGCTCGAGATGGTCGAGATCCCCATCTTCGACATGATCTTGAACAGGCCCTTGCGCAGGCCCGCGCGGTAGTTGCGGCCGAGCTCGAGGCGCGCCGCGAAGTCGAGCTTGACCCGTCCGCGGCGCATCATCTCGAACAGCACCTGGTAGGCCATGTAGGGGTAGACCGCGGTCGCACCGTAGCCGATGAGGCAGGCGAAGTGATGCGGCTCGCGAGCGGTGCCGGTCTCGACCAGCAGGTTGCACTTGCAGCGCAGCCCCGTCTTCACCAGATGCTGATGCACGGCGCCGGTCACGAGCAGCGCGTGCGCCGGTACGCGTCCCTTCACGAGGTAGCGGTCGGACAGCAGCAGTACCAGCTTGCCCTCGCGCACCGCGCTCTCGGCCTGGGCGCACAGGCGCAGGATCGCGTGCTGCAACCCTTCCGCCGGCTCGTACTGGAGGTCGAGGAACTCGTGGGTTACCTCCTCGATTGCCAGGATCTGCCGGAGCTTTCTCTGCGAGAGGATCGGCGAGCCGAGCACGATCTGCCGGGCATGCCCGGGCGCGGGCACGAAGATGTTGCACTCGGGGCCGATCTGCGTCTGCAGCGACATCACGATCGTCTCGCGCAGCGGATCGATGGGCGGGTTCGTGACCTGGGCGAACTGCTGGCGGAAGTAGTCGTACAGCGGCCGCACCTTGTGCGACAGCACCGGCATCGGGGTGTCATCGCCCATCGAGCCGACCGCCTCGCTCTCATCCACCGCGAGCACGCGGATGATGTCGTCGCGCTCCTCCTGCGTGACGTTGAACATCTTCTGATAGAGCGACAGGGTCTCCCGATCCATCGGCTCGGCCGCGAGCCGTGCGTCGACCAGATCGCTCTCGAGGTAACGCACGCCCTCCCGCAGCCACCGCTTGTAGGGATGGCGGCTCTTGAGCTCGAGGTCGATGTCCTGCGTGGTGAGCAGCTGCCCGGTCTCGAGGTCGAGGGCGATCATGTCGCCCGGGCCGAGCTTGCCCTTCCTGACCACGTCCTCGGGTGCGTAGTCCCAGACGCCGGTTTCGGACGCGATCGTGAGGCAGCGGTCGCGCGTGATGCAGTAACGCGCCGGACGCAAGCCGTTGCGGTCGAGTGTGCAGACGGCGTAGCGCCCGTCCGTCAGCACCACGCCCGCCGGCCCGTCCCAGGGCTCCATGTGGACCGAGTAGTACTCATAGAAGGCGCGCAGGTCCGGATCGATGGTGTCGAGCCCATGCCACGCCGGCGGGATCAGCAGGCGCATCGCGTGCAGCGGGTCGAGCCCGCCCATGAGGAGCACCTCGAGCATGTTGTCGAGGCTCTGCGAGTCGGAGCCCGTGAGCGACACGAGCGGCAACACCTGCTGCACCTCCGGCAGGAGCGGTGAGCGCAGCAGCGGTCCGCGCGCCTGCGCCCAGTTGCGGTTGCCCTGGATGGTGTTGATCTCGCCGTTGTGCGCGAGGTAGCGGTAGGGGTGCGCCAGGCGCCACTGCGGCAGGGTGTTGGTCGAGAAGCGCTGGTGAAACACCGCCACCGAGGACTCGAGGCGCGGATCCTCGAGGTCCGGGTAGAACTGAGACAGGTACTGCGGCATCACCATGCCCTTGAAGACGATGGTGCTCGCCGAGAGGCTCGGCACGTAGAACACCGGATCGGCGGCCAGCGCCTTCTCGGCGAGCCGGCGCGCCATGAAGAGCCGGCGGTTGAACGCCGGCTCGTCCACGGCCATCGGGCAGTTGACGAACAGCTGCTCGATCAGGGGTAGTGTCTTCAGCGCCTCGGCGCCGCAGGCTTCCCGGTTTACCCGCAGCCGCCGCCAGCCGGCCACCTCGAGTCCCTGGCGCTGAAGCTCCGCGGCGAGCACGACGCGCGCCTCGCCCGCCGCCTGCGCCTCGCGGGACAGGAAGACGAGACCTGCGGCGAAGCGCTCGGTGAGCTTGATGCCGGTCTCGCCCGCCACGGCCCGCAGGTACGATTCCGGCTTCTTGAGGAGGAGTCCGCAGCCATCGCCCGTCTTGCCGTCCTCGGCGATGGCGCCGCGGTGCGTCAGGCGATTGAGCGAGGTGATCGCGGTGCGCACCAGCTCATGGCTCGGCGCATCGTCGAGACTCGCGATCAGCCCGAATCCGCAGCTGTCGCGCTCGTACGCTTCTTTATAGAGTCCCCCGGACGGAGCTTCCATGAGTGACGGCCTCACTTCGTTCGGCAATTCTTGCGTTGAAGGAGATCCGCGGCCCGCGCTTTGGGGGCCAGGAAGCCGCGAATTTGAGCAGCCGAGCCTAAGGCGGAGGGCCGCGCCACTGTCCGCCGGACGACTGTCTTACACCATCACTATGCGATCGATAATACCGGCCTCGGAGGCTCTTGCAAGTGCGAATCCGCCGCCCGCTGAGCGGAAAGCGACCACGCCGCGGCTGACGCCATCACCGACGCCGCCACCGACCGCCGATGGCGTGGGATAGTCCTCTCAGCGCAAGTTCAATAGCCATTGAACTTCGCCTCCGGGGCCTCGCGTAGAGGCCCTCGAGCAGCACAAGTTCAACGGTCATTGAACTTGCGCCGGATGGACCCTCACACCCTCCTCCCCAAAATTTGTGAGCTGAGTGCTGATCGAGGCTCTTGCGTCGCAGCGCGCGCTGTCCCACTATTCGCGCCGCCGCTTACCTTCGGCGGCGAGCGAGGTGTTGGAACAGCAATGAAGCAGCGCAAAGCGTCGACTGACAGCGACCCTGGGCCCCGTCTTCAACGTCTCAACGAGTATCTCGAGCGGAATTTCCCCGACTTTTTCGCGGAAGCGCGCTTCCAGGTAGGGAACGACGACTACTTCCTGTACGCCCGCTTCGGGCAGTACCTGGCGCGCACCATCGAGCAGAACCGCGCCTCCGGCCGCGTCATCAACCGCGGCTTCACGCTCCTCAACCGGATGGCACGCGCCTCGGCGCGCTCCCCGAGCATCCGCCAGATGCTGGTGTCGGGGCCGCTCGAGTACATCGTGGATGCGCCCAAGGCGCGGGCGCTGGCCCTGAAGCGCCTTTCCGTGGAGGCGCAGGGGTATCTCGAGAGCCTCTGCGAGTAGCTAAGGCCGCTCGCCCGGCGGCTCGCGCGCGGTCAGCGGGACCGTGACCCGCCGCGCACGGCGCACGACCGAGAGGCCGAGCTCCGTCCCCGGCGGCACGCCGCCGAGCAGGCGGTGCAGCGTATCGATGCCGTCGACCGGCTCGTCGCCCACTCCCACGATCAGGTCGCCCGGCTGCAGATCCGACTCCGACGCCGGTCCCTGCCGCTCCCGTGACAGCACCTCGACGGCCCGCGTGGCTTTCAGCTCCAGGGCGCGCACCAGGCGCAGGTCGAGCGGGCGGTCACGCGCGGCAATGCCGAGCCAGGCGCGCCGTACCCGGCCCTGGGTGAGGATCTCCGTCAGCACCCACTGGGCGGTCGCCGCGGGGATCGCAAAGCCGATGCCCTGCGCGTTGGGGATGATCGCGGTGTTGATGCCCGTGACCGCTCCGCGGGCATCGACCAGCGGGCCACCCGAATTCCCCGGGTTGAGCGCCGCGGTGTGCTGCACGATGCCTTCGATGAGCCGCCCCTGCTGGCTGCGCAGCGAGCGGCCGAGCGCGCTCACGACGCCGGCCGAGACGGTCGATTCGAATCCGTAAGGATTGCCGACGGCCACCACGAGCTGCCCGGCGCGCAGGCCCTGCGCGCTCGCGAGCTCGGCGTACGGGAGCGAAGCCGCCTGGGCGCGCAGCACGGCGAGATCGGTAGCCGGATCGCGGCCGGCCACTACGGCCGTCACCGTGCGCCCGTCGACGAACGAGACGCGCGCTTCCTGCACGCGCTGCACCACGTGCTCGTTGGTGAGCAGGTATCCGTCGGGCGTCACGACGACCCCCGAGCCCGCACCGCCGCGCGCGCGTGCCGCCTCCTCCGCCCCGCCGGTGTAGACGCTGACCACCGCCGGCCCCACCTGCGCCACGGCGCCCACCACCGCCGCCGAATAGGCATCGAGTGTCTCGTCCAGCATGAGGCGAGGCATGGGGACCTGCCCTGCCAAACTCAAGTATCTTTGCCCCCATGATCTCCCTCGCCGAAACCGCCATCCTGCTGGCGGCCGCGGTCGTCGCGGTATCGGTATTCCGCTTCCTGCGCCTCTCCTCGATCCTCGGCTACGTCGCCGCGGGCCTCGTGATCGGCCCCTGGGGGCTCAATCTCGTCGGCGACGTCGACCGCATCACCAATGCGTCCCAGTTCGGCATCGTGCTGCTGCTCTTCATCATCGGACTCGAGCTGCAGCCGACGCGGCTCTGGGTCATGCGGCGCACGGTGTTCGGCCTCGGCGCGGCCCAGGTTGTCTCCTGCACGGTCCTGCTCGGCGCGGCAGCCTGGTCAGCGGGGCTGCCCCCGGTCCCCGCGGCCATCGTCGGCCTCGGGCTCTCGCTCTCCTCGACGCCGCTCGTGCTGCAGCTGCTGGCCGAGCGCGGCCAGCTCCAGACACAGCACGGGCGAGCGGCCTTCAGCATCGTGCTGTTCCAGGACCTCGCGGTGCTGCCGGTGCTCGCGATCCTGCCGCTGCTCGCCCCCGGCGGCGCGCCGCACCCGACGGGAGGGGCCTGGTGGACGGGCCTGCTGAAGCTCCTGGTGGTGATCGCGGGGGTGATCGTCGGTGGCGGCCGGCTGCTGCTGCGGCCCGCGCTGCGGATCGTGGCGCGGGTGCAGGTATCGGAAGTGTTCACGGCGGCGGCGCTCCTCACCGTGATTGCGACGGCGCTGGTCGCGAACCAGGCGGGGCTGTCGGCCTCGCTCGGAGCCTTTCTCGCCGGCGTGCTGCTCGCCGACAGCGAGTTCCGTCACGAGCTCGAGGCGGACCTCGAGCCCTTCAAGGGGCTGCTGCTCGGCCTGTTCTTCGTCTGCGTGGGAATGTCGGCGAACTTAGGCCTGCTCGCGTCCGAGCCCCTGAGGCTGCTGGCGGTCACGATCGCCTTCCTCGCGATCAAGATCCTGGCTGTCGCAGCGCTCGGACGTTTCGGCCGCTGCCGGGGGAGCGAGGCCTGGAAGCTGGCCTTCACCATCCCGACCGGGGGCGAGTTCGCCTTCGTGCTATTCACCCTCGCCGCGCGGCAGCGTCTCCTCGATGCCAGGACGGCCGACCTGCTGATTCTCGCGGTGACGCTGTCGATGATGCTCGCACCGCTGCTGCTGCTCGCCGAAGAGCGGGTGCGCGCGCGCTGGCTGGCGCCGGCGCCCGCCCCCTACGATGCGATCGACGAGAGCGATACCCCGGTGATCATCGCCGGCTTCGGCCGCTTCGGGCAGATCGTCGGACGCGTACTGCGGGTGAAGCGCCTCGCCTTCACCGCGCTCGACAGCAGCCAGACCCACGTCGATTTCGTGCGGCGCTTCGGCAACAAGGTCTACTACGGCGACGCCTCGCGGCTCGATCTGTTGCGCGCGGCCGGTGCCGCCACGGCGCGCGTCCTGGTGCTGGCGCTCGACGACGTCGAGGCCTCGGTGCGCATCGCGGTGCTGGCGCGCGAGCAGTTTCCGAAACTCAGGATCCTCGCCCGCGCTCGCAACCGTCAGCATGCCTTTGCGCTCATGGACGCGGGCGTCACCGTGATCATCCGCGAGACCTACGGCTCGAGCCTGGAGATGGCCGGCCGGGTGCTCGAGGCGCTCGGCGCGACCTCGGCTTCGGCGCGCGAGACCGTGCGGCGCTTCCGCGTGCACGATGAGGCGACGCTCGCGGCGCAGTATGCGGTCAAGGAGGACGAGGACAAGTTCCGCGCCACCACGGTCGAGGCCGCACGGCAGCTCGAGAAGCTCTTCGAGGCCGACGAGAAGCCCGATGGATGAGGCGCGTGCGGTGCGCGAATACTGGTTCGGCACGGAGCCGCTTACCCGGGAGGCGCTCGATCGGCGCATGGATCTCTGGTTCGGGAGCGACGCCCGGCAGGACGAGGAGATCCGCGTGCGCTTCGGCGGGCTGCTCGAGCGCGCGGCCGCCGGGGAGCTCAGCGCCTGGGCCGATGGCCCACGGCGCCGCCTGAGTCTCATCGTTCTGCTCGATCAGTTTCCGCGCAACATGTTCCGCGGCACCGCGCGGGCCTTCGAGTACGACGCCCAGGCGCTCGCGCTGGCACTCACGGGCATGCAGTCCGGCGCCGACGGTGCGCTCGACTTCGTCGAGCGGCTCTTTTTCTACATGCCGCTCGAGCACGCCGAGAACCGCGACGCGCAGGACGAGTCGGTCGCGGCCTTCCGCCGGCTGCTCGCCGAGGTGCCAGCGGAGCTGCACGAGCCGTTCGCGGGCATGCTGCGCTTTGCCGAGCAGCACCGCTCGATCATCGAGCGGTTCGGGCGCTTTCCACACCGCAATGTCCTGCTCGGGCGCGCGAGCACGCCCGAGGAGGTCGAGTGGCTGAAGGAAGGCGGGACCAGCTTCGGGCAGTAGACGGCCGCGGCCCTCAGCCCTGGCTGGCAGTGAGCCGCTCGAGGCGGCGGATCTGCCGCTCGAGCTCGCGCTGCACCTCGAGCAGCTCCACGGCGAGCGCCGCGCCGCTCACGTTGAGACCGAGATCGCGCATCAGCCGCCCTACGACGCGCAGCCGCGGCAGCACGCTCGCCGGAAACTCCCACTCAAGCGGGTCGCTGCCGCGCGGCGATACCAGCCCGAGCTCGGCGAGCTCGTGCACGGCGCCCGCATCGATCCGGCATACGCGGCAGATCTCGGTGACCGCGATCCAGTCGCCGTCGCTGAGCACCTGTCCGGTCGTGATCCTGGCCATCTCACTCATACGTCACCCCGTGAGATCAGCGCGCGGATTGAAGTTGAGCTTGGCGCGCATCTCCTCGTAAACCGCCTTGGCCGCCGCGGTCGTCGCCGGCGGCAGCACCACCTTGAGCTGCACGTACTGGTCTCCGGCGGGCTTGCCCGGGAGTCCGCGGCCGCGCAGCCGCAGCTTCTGACCCGATTGCGCGCCGGCCGGGATCTGCATCTCGACGGGACCGCCGAGCGTCGGCACGGTGACCGAAGCGCCGAGGGCCGCTTCCCAGGGGGCAACCGGTAGCGTGAGCGTGACGTCGCGGCCCTCAATCTGGTAGAGCCGGTGCGGCAGCAGATGCGCCTCGAGGTAGAGGTCCCCGGGACGGCCGCCGTCCGCGGCAGGCTCGCCCTGGCCGGCGAGCCGGATCAGCTGCCCGTCGGTGACCCCGGCCGGGATCGTGACCCGCACGGTGTGAGTGCGCACCTCGAGCGTGCCGTCGTCCTTGAGCTCCGGGCGCTTGAGCTCGAGCGTGCTCGTCGTACCGTGGAAGGCCTGTTCGAGGGCAATGTCCATGCGCGCGTGATGGTCGCGGCCGCCCCGGCGCGCCGTGCCGCCGAAGGGCGATCCGCCCCCGAAGAGCGACGAGAAGAAGTCGCTGAAGCCTTCCTCGGCGTAGACCTCCTCGTCACCACCGGCGCGAGCGCGCTGCCGCGCGCGGCCCCCGCCGAACTCGAATCCGCTGCCCCAGTCCGGGGGCGGCCGGAATTGCTGGCCGGATTTCCACTCGCTCCCGAGCTGATCGTAGGCGGCGCGCTTCTCCGGGTCCTTCAGGACTTCGTAGGCCTCCTGCACTTCCTTGAAGCGCTCCTCGGCATTCGCCTCCTTGCTGACGTCCGGATGGTACTTGCGTGCCAGCCGCCGGTACGCCGTCTTCAGCTCGTCCGCGCTCGCGGTCCGCTGCACACCCAGAACCTTGTAGTAGTCGCGGTATTCCATGAGCGTCTTTATGGAGCCAGATGGCTCGCCTCGCAACGCGAGATTTTATCGATCCATGCGCCGGCAAAAAAAAGCGCCGCGAGCGGGGGAAGTCGCATCGCGGCGCGCAGTAGCGAACACGGGGAAGTTGTTCGCAACTTAGGTGCCGGACGCACTCAGGGGGCGCGTCCGAGAACCCACGCGGTGATCATCCGATTCACCGCATCCCAGTAAAAGCAAAGCCTGTGCCAAAGAGTGAAATCTTTATAAAACAGGTACTTATGGCAGGGAGAGCCCCGCTAAGGGGGTGACGGGAATTGTCAGTTTGGACCGAAGAGCAGCAGAGTCCGTCAGTGCGGCGGGACGAGTACGCAGGGCTGGGACTGGGCCTTGAGCGCGTTGCAGATCGAGCGCGCCTGCGTCTCGCTCCCCGTGCGGGCCTGCAACCGGTAGAGCTCACCCAGGGAGCTGCCGCCCCGAACGATCTGCGGCGAGAGACCCGAGAGCTGCGACCCGAAACGGAGCTTCAGCTGCTGCCATTCCTGGTTGGCGCTGGCCGGGGTCCCGAAGGCCCCGAGCTGAATCGCATAGCCCTCCTGCGGCAAGGCACCCGCGGGGACCGTGGACGAAGCACTCGCCAGGCGCAGCAGCTTCACCCCTTCGGGGCGCGAAGCCGTCTGCCCGGGCATCTGCGGCTCCATGCGGGGAATCGACCCGAGCGCGAAGCTCTCGACCCGAATGCGCGCCTCCTGCGACCAGCGGCCGTCAGGGTGCGCGGCGAGAAATCCCCGGTAGGCATCGGCCGTGCCGAGCTTGCTGGCCTGCTGCCAGTCGCGATCCTCGACGAACTCGCCCACCCGCTCGCGGGCCTTCGCGGCGAGCTCGCTGTCCGGGTGCTGCTCGAGGAAGTGCTGGTAGCCCTCGCTGGTTCCGGCGGCCTCGGCGGCACGCCAGTCCTGCTGCTCGGCGCTGCATCCTGCAACTGTGAGCAGGGCCGCGGCCAGCGCGGCGCTCCATGCTCGGAATGTGATCACGGTCGGCATTCTCGTCCCCTGCCGGCTCGTATTATGACCCGGCAGCTTCCCGGGAGCACCGCAGGTATGGGTGAGGACACGCAACGTCGCAGAATGCTCGACCAGCTCGGCGATGCGCCGACCTTCGTGGCGCCCGGGAGCCGTGTCGCCGGCGACCTCGAGACCCTGGGTCCCCTGGTGGTCTGCGGCACCGTGCGGGGCGACGGGCGCATCGGGGGTGCCCTGAGCATGGCGGCCAACTCCGAGTGGCACGGCGAGGTGCACGCGCAGGCCGCGGTGATCGCCGGGCGCCTGACCGGGAGGCTGGTCGTCGATGAGAAGCTCGAGGTCGGCGCGACGGCGGTGATCCAGGCCGACATCGTCGCCCGCACCATCGCCATCGCACGCGGCGCGGTAATCGAGGGAGCCGTGACCGTGACCAGCGGCCAGCCGGTGCTGCGCTTCGACGAGAGACGCAGCGCTTAAAGGTTGACGATTGCAACCGGCCTGCTGGATAGCGAGCAAAAGCCACGCCTTTTGCTCGCGGGCCTAAAAAAGCTATCAGGTTGGCCCGCCGGAAAGGCCGCAGGCCTTTCCGGCCAATAAACCCAGTACGAACCGCTCCGCCCAGGTCGGGCCCGCGAGCGATTCGATGAAGCCACAGTGCCCTCCATACCGCGTGACCGTCACGCTGAGCGGGGCCGGGCGCGCGAGGCGCGCGAGCCCCCCTGCCGGAATCATCGGATCATCGAGCGAGGTCAGGATGTGCGCGGGTACCGCGAGCGAAGCCAGCCGCTCGCCGGTGATCGAATAGCCGTTCAGGTAATCCTCGAGCGTCGGATACTCCGAGTGGCGGATCACGAGGTCCGCAGTCATTTTTCGTAGCCCCCCGCCCACGTCCGCGAAGTCGTAGTCGTCGGGCCAGGCCGCCTGCTTCTTGCGCAGCGAGCGCCGCCACTTGCGCACGAAGAATCCCTGGTACCCCGGCATGGCGGTCTCGAGCGCGACCAGCGTCTCGGCCGGCTCGAGCACCGGCGATATGGCGATGACGCCCGCGAGATCGAGCGAGGACTCGCGGGCGCGCGCCGCGACGCGCAGCAGGAAATTGCCGCCGAGCGAGAAGCCGACGCCGCTCAGCGGCTTACCCTGAAAATGCGCCTGCAGCGCCTGCACGGCGCCGATCACCTCCGGCAGGCGGCAGGAATGGAACAGCTCGCGGTTGAGATGGTGGGTCTCGCCGTGGTCGCGGAGGTTGAGGCGCACCACCTCGAAGCCCCGCTCGAACAGCAGCTGCGCGAGCGAGAGCACGTAGATCGACTCGACGCTCCCCTCCCAGCCGTGCAGCACGAGAACCGGCCGGCCCGTGCTCCGCTCGGGACTCGAGATGAAGCACTGCAGCCGCACGCCCGCGCCGCAATCGAGCAGCAGCTCGCGCTGCGCGCCGACGAGCGGTGCAGCCCGGCGCTCGATGCGGCCGCGGCGCACGAAGGTGGTCGCGAGAATCGACTGCACGTGCGGGTTGCGCAGCCAGAGCGGCGGCCGGAACTCCTCGCTCACCGGAAAGGGGCAGGCCGACGTCAAACCGCAACGCCCGTCGTGCCCGGCGCGCTGCGCAGCGTCCCGTAGAGCTCGGTCAGCCGGCCTGCCATCGCGGAGGAGGACCAGCTGCGCGCGTAAGTGCGCCCGCGCTGCGCGAGCTCCTCACGAAGCTCCCGATCCTCCAGCACGCGCACTACCGCCGCGGCGAACGCGCCCCGCTCCTCCGGCACCACCAGCGCGCCGCTCCCGGGCACCAGGATCGAGCGCGTGCCGAGCTCGGCGGTCGAGACGACGGGCGCGCCCTGAGCCATGGCCTCGAGCAGCACCAGCCCCTGTGTCTCGGTGCGCGAAGCGAACACGAACACCTCGGCCGCCGCGTAGCAATCGAGCAGTGCCGTGTCACGGTCGAGATAGCCGGCGAAGTACACGTGCGGCGCGAGCCCGAGGCTCGCCACCTGGCTCTGCAGCCCCGCGCGCGCCGGGCCTTCACCGGCGATCACCAGCATCGCCTGCGGCACGCGCCGGCGCACCTCGGTGAACATCTCCACCAAGAACCCGATGTTCTTCTCGTGCGCCACGCGCCCGATGTAGGTGACCAGCCGCGCCTCCGGCGGGATCCCGGCGCGCGCGCGGAAGGCGCGCGCATCCCCGGCACGGAAGCGGTCGGCGGGCAGCCCGGTGGGCAGCACGTGGATCGGGGTCGTGACCCCGTACTCGAGCAGCACCGCGCGCATCGGCTCGGACGGCGCGATCAGCCCGCGCACGTCGTCGCACTGCGAGCGGGTGAAGCTGCGGGCGAGCCAGCGCCCGAGGCGGCGCGGCAACACCGGCAGATAATGGTGCAGGTACTCTTCGAAAAA
>DASPSF010000133.1:0-32506 GCA_035624075.1 Steroidobacteraceae bacterium
CCACCAGCGTGCGCTTCGTGCGCCGCGTGCCAGACCGCGCCCGCTGCGGTAACCGCAGTCAGATCGTTGGTCAGCCGCAGAATCAACAAGTCGCCGGGATTGAGCCGCAGCGCCGGCGACTCCGTTCCGTCGGGAAGCAGATAACAGTAGCGCACCGAGCCATCGGGCTCACGGTGGTTGTGAATGCTCAGGTCGACCTTGAGAACGCCGCGCTCGCTGCGCAAAGAGCGAGGCTCCGGTACCTCGGCTCCGGGCGCCGGGCGGCTGCACGGATCGCGCTCGGCTGTCTGTGCCGTCTGAGCGAAGGCCCATGCTGCAAATGCAATGAGGCAGTTACGCAGGAGCATCGAGGGGGAGGGCCTACCGCGGTCTCGAGCCGCGCCCGTCGCGCCCCTCGCGCCGGTCCCTGCGGCCGACCTCTGCGTCGTCGACCGCGTTGCCCGGGTCCGGCTCGCTCTCCAGTCCGGTCTGCGCGGGCTCGGGAGCCGCAACGAGGGGAGCCGGAGTCGCGGCTGGCCGCGCCATCGTTCCCGGGGAGGGGGCGCGGTTGGGCGCGGGAGCCGTGCGGGCGAGCGACGCCGTTTCGGGGCGCCGGAGACCTTCGTGCCAGGAAAAGAACGCGAGCGTCAGCACAAACGCCGCCAATCCCGAGGAGAATAAGAGTATTCGTCTTTGCACGAAGCGCCGCCGGAAAAAACGCCAAGCCTAGTGGACGATCGTGACAGCCGGTGTTCCGCCTCTTCGCGGGAGCGGCAGCTCCGCGCACGCCGTCCGGGCCCGCGCTGGTCCGCTGCTCGCAGACTTGTGTTAATTTTGCGCGGCCCGAGATACCACTAACCCTAAGCTTTACAAACACTTCCATGGCTAACACCGACAAGCCGGCCGCGGGCGGCGCCGATTCCTTCGATGTCATCGTGATTGGCGGGGGGCCGGCCGGCTACCCGGCGGCGATCCGCGCGGCGCAGAACCAGCTGCGCGTCGCCTGCATCGACGAGTGGAAGAATAAGGATGGCAGCGCGGCCTTCGGCGGCACCTGCCTCAATGCGGGCTGCATCCCCTCGAAGGCGCTGCTCGAGTCCACCGAGCTCTATCACCGCGCGCGCGAGGAGTTCGCCACCCACGGCATCGGCGTCGCCGGCGTCTCTCTTGATCTCACCCAGATGCAGAAGCGCAAGGCCGGCATCGTCAAGGGAATGACCACCGGGATCCTCGCGCTCTTCAAGTCGGCCGGGGTGACGCCACTCCAGGGGCACGGCAAGCTCCTGCCCGGACGACGCGTGCAGTTCACCGCCCACGACGGCACGCGGCGCGAGCTCAGTGCGCGTCACGTGGTGCTCGCCTCGGGCTCGGTCCCGATCGAGCTGCGCTCGGCGCCGTTCAAGGCCCCGCAGGTGGTCGATTCCTGGGGCGCGCTCGATTTTGATGCGGTGCCCAGGCGCCTCGGCGTCATCGGCGCGGGCGTCATCGGGCTCGAGCTCGGGAGCGTGTGGCGGCGGCTCGGCGCGGAAGTGACCGTGCTCGAGGCCCTGCCTGATTTCCTCGCCTTCGCCGATCAGCAGCTCGCCAAGGAAGCGCTGCGGCACCTGAAGAAGCAGGGTCTCGACATCCGCCTCGGCGCCAAGGTCACGGGTGCTGCGGTGACGGGCACAGCGGTGGAGGTTGCCTACACCGACGCCAAGGGCGAGCAGCGGATCACCGTCGACCGCCTGGTGGTGGCGATCGGGCGCCGCCCTTATACCCAGGACCTGTTCGCCGCCGACACCGGCGTCGAGCTCGACGAGCGCGGCTTCATCAAGGTCGATCACTCCTGCCGCACGAGCGCGGAAGGCGTGTGGGCGGTCGGCGACTGCGTGCGCGGCCCGATGCTCGCGCACAAGGGCAAGGAGGAGGGCGTCATGGTGGCGGACCTGATCGCGGGCCGCTACGGCGAAGTGAACTACAAGGTGATACCGGCCGTGGTCTATACCGCGCCCGAGATCGCCTGGGTCGGGCTCACCGAGGAGCAGGTCAAGTCGAGCGGCCGCGAGTACAAGATCGGCGTGTTTCCGTTCCTCGCGAGCGGCCGCGCGCGCGCCATGGAGCAGGCGGCCGGGTTCGCCAAGATCATCGCGGCGCGCGACGACGACGAGATCCTCGGTGTGCACATCGTCGGCCCCATGGCGGGCGAGCTGATCGCCGAGGCGGTGCTGGCGATGGAGTATTCGGCCAGCAGCGAGGATCTGCAGCGCACCATTCACGCTCACCCGACACTGTCGGAGGCGGTGCACGAGGCGGCGCTCAACGCCGACAAGCGCGCGATCGACTCTATTAATCGCTGAGTCGCCCTCTATTCGCGGCCAAAAGTCACTGCGCCAGCCTACCCACGAAGTGCTCGGCTGCTGAAGTGATTGAGACTGCGGCGTATCGAGCCCCGCCTTTTGGCCGCGAGTGCGAGGGTGTCGTTCGGATGGCCCGCTGCGAGGGCCGCAGGCGCTCGCAGCCAATTAAATGCGTCTACGGGCCTCGATCACGTTCGGGACGCCGGCGAGGCGGCGCAGCACGCGCGCCAGCTGCTCGAGATCGCCGACCGCGAGACTCAGCGCAAAGTGCGCCAGGCCGGTCTCGTGATCGGTGCGCGAGGTGACCGCATCGATGCTGATGCGCTCGGCCGCCAGCACGTCGGTGAGATCGCGCAGCAGCCCGCGCCGGTCGTAGGCGCTGACCGCGATGCCGACGTCGAGCGCCTCCGTGGCGGCGGCCCACTCCACCTTCAACACCCGGTCAGGCTTGAGCGCGCTCATGCGCAGCAGGCTCGCACAGCCGCTGCGGTGCACGGTGACGCCGCGCCCGAGCGTCACGTAGCCGGTGATCGGCTGCGGCCGCAGCGGCGCGCAGCAGCGCGCCAGCGTAGTCGGCAGGTCGCCGACGCCCTCGATCTCGACCGGCGAGGCGCGGCGGCGCGGAGTGGCGCGCGCCGTCCGCACCAGCGGCTCCGGGGCCGGCTGGAACAGCTTCGCGGCGGCGTGCATCAGCGCGGTGACGGTGATCTCGCCCTCGCCGAGCAGCTGGTGAAAATGGTCGAGGTCGTGCGCCTTGAGCTCCTGGACCAGGGCGGCGATCTGCTCGGGACGCACGCCGATGCGCGTCAGCTCGCGCTCGGCGATGACGCGTCCAGCGCTGCGGTTGTCGCCCACGTCCTGCTTGCGGAACCAGGCGCGCACCTTGCCGCGATTGCGCGGCGAGGCGAGGTAGCCCTGCTCGGGGGCGAGCCAGTCGCGGCTCGGTGCCTCGTGCTTGCCCGTGACGATCTCGACAATCTCGCCGTTGGCGAGCGCGCGGCTCAGCGGCACCATGCGCCCGTTGACCTTGGCGCCGCGGCAGCGGTGACCGAGCGAGGTGTGGACGTTGTAGGCGAAGTCGAGCGGCGTCGCGCCGCGCGGCAGGTCGATGACCTCGCCCTTCGGCGTCAGCGCATAGACCCGGTCCTCGAACAGCTCCGCGCGCATGCCCTCGACGAAGTCGCGCTCGGCGTCTTCGCCGGCGTCGCGGTCCTCCGGCTCGAGCAGCCGCCGCACCCACTCGATCTTGCGCTGGTACTGCGCATCCCGTGGCCCGCCCTCCTTGTAGCTCCAGTGCGCCGCCACGCCGAGCTCGGCGTGCTCGTGCATGTCGCGCGTGCGGATCTGCACTTCGACGCTCTTCGCCTGCGGGCCGATTACGGCGGTGTGGATCGAGCGGTAGCCGTTGCCCTTCGGGGTGGCGATGTAGTCGTCGAACTCACCGGGTATGTACGGCCACTGGCCGTGCACCACGCCGAGCGCGGCGTAGCAATCCGGAATGCCGGCGACCACCACCCGCACCGCGCGCACGTCGAACAGCTGCTCGAAGGCCAGCTGCTTGCGCTGCATCTTGCGGTAGATGCTGTACATGTGCTTGGGCCGGCCGTAGACCTCGGCGGTGATGCCCGCGGCGTGCAGCTGCACACGCAGCTCGCGGCACAGCGCGTCGATGTAGCGCTCGCGGTCGGCGCGCCGCTCGTTGAGCGCCGCGGCAATCTGCCGGTATTCCTCCGGCTCGAGATAGCGGAACGCGAGGTCCTCGAGCTCCCACTTCAGCTGCCACACGCCGAGGCGGTTGGCGAGCGGCGCGTAGATGACGCGCGCCTCGACCGCGCGCCGCTCGCGCTCGGCGGCGGGCAGCTCGCGCGCGTGGCGCAGTCCCACCAGCTCCTCGGCGAGCCGCGCCAGCACCAGCCGCGGATCGCTCACCACCGCCAGCAGCATCTTGCGCAGCGTCTCGGCCTGGCGTGCGTCGAGTCCGCGCGCCGGCGACCAGTCGCGCGGCAATCCGAGCGTGCCGAGGCGTTGCAGCGCCACCGCGATGTCGGTCGCGCCCTGGCCGACGATGCCCGCGGTCTGCTCCGGCGTGAGCCCGCGCGAGACACCCGCGCGCGCGAGCAGGGCGTTGGCGAGCTCGGCGTTCTCGGTGAGGCCGCCCATGATCTCGGCGGCTTCGGTGGCGAAGCCGAGATCTGCCGGCGCGCGCAGGCTGGCGCGCTCGAGCGCGGCACGCGCGCCGATGATGGCGTCGCGGACCGCGGGCGGGCAGAGTTGGCTGGTCTCCATGGGTCTGTCTCCCGCGGCGGACGTCGGCGTAGGGCGACGCTAGGGTCCCGCGGGCCTGGGCTATCATAAACGGATGTCAGGACACCTGAGTTGGGCCAGCATCCAGCGCCGCAAGAGCACGCTGGCGAGGCGGCGGGTCGAGCAGCGCGGGCGCACGCCGCATGCCGGGCAGCAGCTGGTGCGCTTCGAAGGCTACGGCCCGGGCGGTGCCGCGGTGATCGTCGAGTGCCTCACCGAGGACCGCGGCCGAGTCGGGGCGCAGGTGCGCCACGCCTTTGTGCAGCACGGCGGCCACCTCGGCGCCGACGGCTCGGTGAGCTACCTCTTCAACACTGTCGGACTTATGACATATCCGCCGGGAACCGATGAGGAGCGGCTGATGCAGGTGGCGCTCGAGGCCGGTGCCGAGGACGTGGTGCCGGTCGGCGACCGTTCCATGGAGGTGCTGGCCGATCCGGCGGAGCTCGAGACGGTGCGTGCCGTGCTCACCCACCAGGGCTTTGCGCCGCAGACCGCCGAGGTGACGCAGCGCGCCGCCACCGGGCTCGCGTTATCGGGCGAGTCCGCCGAGCGCATGGTGCGGTTGCTCGAGGCGCTGCAGGGCCTCGAGGAAGTGCGCGACGTCTATTCGAACGTGGAAATTCCGGACGAGGTGCTCGGCAGCCTCTGAGTGCGCGGCGCGCGCTCGAGCAAGGTGCACTGGACAAAAAAGAACCCCACCGGCGGGGGGTCCAGCGGGTGGGGTTCAAGAACACCGCGAGCTCGGTTCGGGAAGCAAGCGCGGTGGCATTTCCGCTATCGGCTGCCGATGCGGGCACTGGAGGGTGCGAAGCGCGCACCGGGTCACAGATCCTCACTTGCCCCGCAGAGCGCGCCGCGCGCCACGACTCGCCGCGCGCGGCTCATGCGGAACTGGAAATGCGTAAGCCCTTGTTTTCAGTTAGGCTTGGAAGCCCAGGGGATTATTCGGTCAAGTAAGGGCGGAAGCTTCATTCGAATGTCGAGATACCGGACGAGGTCGTGGCGCACGTTTGATCCGGCAATCGCCGCCGCCGCGCCGCCCGCCGCCCCCGCCAACGTCCGCATCTTGGGTCTCGACCCCGGCTCGCGCCGCACCGGCTTCGGTGTCGTGGAATGCCGCGACGGGCGGCTGACACTCCTCGCGCAGGGCTGCCTCGACGTGAGCGCGGCCGCGCCCGCGGTGCGGCTGCGCATGATCTTCGAGGGGTTGGCGCAGCTCTTCGGCGAGCACACCCCGGGCGAGGTCGCGGTCGAGCGCGTATTCGTGAGCCGCAACGTCGATAGCGCGCTCAAGCTCGGGCAGGCGCGCGGCGCGGCGCTGTGCGCGGTGCCGGGCGGGGTGCCGGTGTTCGAGTACGCGCCGCGGGCGATCAAGCTGGCGCTGGTCGGCTCGGGCGGAGCGGAGAAGTTTCAGGTGGCGCACATGGTGCGTGTCCTGCTCGCTGTCCCGGGGCCGCTGACGGCGGACGCCGCCGACGCACTCGCCGTGGCCGTATGCCACGCGCACGCGCGGCGCCTGAGCGCGCTCGCCGCGCAGCAGGGCGCCACCCGCGCCCGGCAGGCGCTGCGATGATCGGCGCGGTGCGCGGCAGGATCGCCTCCAAGACTCCCCCGCAACTCACGGTCGACGTCGGCGGGCTCGGCTACGAGCTCGAGGCGCCCATGTCGACCTTCTTTCACCTGCCGCCGGTTGGCTCCGAGGTGAGCCTGCTGACGCACCTGGTGGTCCGCGAGGACGCGCACGTGCTGTACGGCTTCGCCACCGAGGAGGAGCGGCGGCTGTTTCGCAGCCTGATCCGCGTCTCCGGCGTGGGACCGAAGATCGCGCTGGCGCTGCTCTCCGGCATGAGCGTCGCGGCCTTTACCCGCTGTGTGCAGAGTGAGGATGCCGCCTCGCTCACGCGCGTGCCGGGCGTCGGCCGCAAGACCGCCGAGCGGCTGATCGTCGAGATGCGCGACCGGCTGTCGCCGCCCGCGCCGCCGCCGGGTAGCGCCGCGGCGCCGGTGAGCGACAGTCCGGAGGGCGAGGCCTTTGGGGCGCTGGTCGCGCTCGGTTATCGTCCGGCCGAGGCCACCCGGCTGCTGAAGGCCGTGGAGCCCGGAACCTATACGACCGAGGAGCTGATCCGGCGCGCGTTGCAGAGCGCGGCCCGGGAGTAGGCCGACCGCAGTGACAGCCGAGCGAATCATCAGCGGCACGCCGGGCGCGGAGGAGGAGGCCGCCGAGCGCGCCATTCGCCCGCGCCGGCTCGCGGAGTACGTCGGGCAGACGCCGGTCAAAACCCAGCTCGAGATCTTCATCAGCGCCGCGCGGGCGCGCGGCGAAGCGCTCGATCACGTGCTGATCTTCGGCCCCCCGGGACTCGGCAAGACCACTCTCGCGCACATCATCGCCGCCGAGCTCGAAGTGAACCTGCGCCAGAGCTCCGGCCCGGTGCTGGAGCGACCCGGGGACCTGGCGGCCATCCTCACCAACCTGCAGCCGCGCGATGTGCTGTTCGTCGACGAGATTCACCGCCTGGCACCGGTGGTCGAGGAGGTTCTCTACCCGGCCATGGAGGACTACCAGCTCGACATCATGATCGGCGAGGGGCCGGCGGCGCGCTCGATCAAGCTCTCCCTGCCGCCGTTCACGCTGGTGGGTGCGACCACGCGGGCGGGCCTGCTGACCTCGCCGCTGCGCGACCGCTTCGGCATCGTGCAGCGGCTCGAGTTCTACGCCGTCGCGGATCTCGAGCGCATCGTGATGCGCTCGGCCACGATTCTCGGCGTCGTGATCGAGGCCGGCGGTGCGCGCCGCATCGCGCAGCGCTCGCGCGGCACGCCGCGCATCGCCAACCGCCTGCTGCGCCGGGTGCGCGACTACGCCCAGGTGCGCGCCGACGGGCGCATCGATGAGCGCATCGCCGATGCGGCGCTCGATCTGCTCGAAGTGGACGCGCAGGGCTTCGACACGCTCGACCGCAAGTTCCTGAGCGCCATCATCGAGCGCTTCGAGGGCGGGCCGGTCGGCATCGACAGCCTGGCTGCGGCGCTCGGCGAGGAGCGCGGCACGCTGGAAGACGTGATCGAGCCGTTCCTGATCCAGCAGGGTTTCCTGGTGCGCACCGCCCGCGGGCGCATGGTGACGCGCGCCACCTACCAGCACTTTGGCATCAAGCCCCCGGAGCGCGCCGCGAGCACGCTGCAGCTGTTCGAGGACCCGCGGTGAGCGGCTTCCTCTGGCCGGCGCGCGTCTATTGGGAAGACACCGACGGCGGCGGCATCGTCTACTACGCCAACTACCTGCGCTTCCTGGAGCGGGCCCGCACCGAATGGCTGCGGCAGCTCGGGCATTCGCAGCAGCGCCTGCGTGAGGAGGGCATCCTCTTCACGGTGGTGAGCCTCGAGATCGAGTACCGCGCGCCGGCGCGCCTCGACGATCAGCTCGAGGTGAGCTGCGAGCCGCAGCCGCAAGGCCCGGCGTCGCTGCGCTTCGCGCAATCGATCTGGCGCCGGGCGGCGGAAGCGGAGCGTGAGCTGCTCGCCGAGGCGAGCGTGCGCGTGGCCTGCGTCGATGCGCGCACCCTCAAGCCGCGGCGGCTGCCGGCGTTCCTGCGGGAGATACCGGGGGCGGAGGGTTCATAGGGCATGAACGATCAATTATCGATTCTGCGGCTCATCGTGCAGGCGAGCGTGCCGGTGCAGATCGTGATCGGCATTCTGCTGCTCGCCTCGCTCACCTCCTGGGCGATCATCTTCAGGAAGCGGCGCATCATCGGCCGCTCGCGCCGCGAGGCCGATCGCTTTGAGAGCCGCTTCTGGTCCGGGGATGATCTCGCCCAGCTCTACCGCGCGATCGAGTCGGCGGGCGGGGCGTACGGGATGGCGGGCATCTTCGAGTTCGGCTTCCGCGAGTTCGCGCGGCTGCGCCAGGCCAACGCCGGCCAGGAGCAGCAGCTCGAGGGCGCACGGCGCGCGATGCGCGTGGCGCAACTGAAGGAGGTCGACCGCCTCGAGCACAGCCTGGCGACGCTCGCCACCGTCGGCAGCACCAGCCCGTACGTTGGCCTGTTCGGCACTGTATGGGGCATCATGAGCGCGTTCTCCTCGCTCGGTAACATCCAACAGGCGACGCTCGCGCAGGTGGCGCCCGGTATTTCCGAGGCGCTGGTCGCGACCGCCTTCGGCCTGTTCGCGGCGATTCCCGCGGTGGTTGCCTACAACCGCTTTGCCGATCAGGTCACGCGCCTCGAGATCCGCTTCGACGCCTTCATCGAGGAGTTCTCCACCATCCTGCAGCGCCATGCGGCGCGCGGGGCGCTGGTGCCAGTGGGAGGCAGCGCCGCCCGCTCGGCCCAGGAGCCGAAGCCAGGCCAGGAGCGCTGACCATGGCACAGACCACACGCGGGCGGCGGCTGATGGGCGAGATCAACGTGGTGCCGTACATCGACGTCATGCTGGTGCTGCTGATCATCTTCATGATCACCGCGCCGCTCCTCACCCAGGGGGTCAAGGTGACGCTGCCACATGCCGGCGCGGAACCTCTCGAGGCTCAGCAGCTCAAACCGCTGGTGTTGTCGATCGACCGGCAGGGACGCCTGTACCTCAACATCGGGGGCGACCCGCGCACCGCGCTCGATGCGCAGACAGTCTCGGCGCGCGCGACGGCGGCGCTGCGCGGCAATCCGACGCGTGCGGTGCTGGTGAAGGCCGACGCGGCCATCGCCTACGGCCGCGTGGTCGAAGCGATGGTGCTGCTGCAGCAGGCGGGCGCCAAGCAGGTGGGCCTCGTGACCGAGCCGCTGCCGCAGCCCGTGCCGCGCCCCGGCTGATCGATTCACGCGGCGATGGTGCAGCGTGCGAGTGACCGCTGGATTTCGATTGCGCTGTCGCTGCTGCTGCACGGTGCGCTGCTGGCGGCGCTCGTCTACGGCTGGATGATGTTCCGCGAGCAGCGGCGTGTGGCACCCCCGCCGCCCATCGCCGCGACGGTCGTGGACGCGCGCACGCTCAAAGGGCTCGAGGAGCCGGCGCCGCAGCCGGCGGCCGCGCCGCAGCCGGAGGACGTGGGTCCGCCGCCGCCGACGCCCGAAGAGCGCGCTGCACACGAGCAGGCCGAGCAGGCGCAGCGCCAGGCGGAGGAGCAGAAGGCCGCCGAGCAGCGCGCCGCCGAGGAGAAAGCCGCGGCCGAGAAGGCGGCGGCCGAGAAAGCGGTGGCGGACAAGGCCGCCGCGCAAAAGGCGGCGGCCGCCCGGGCTGCCGCGGAGAAGGCCGCGGCCAAGGCGGCCGCCGAGCGCGCGCAGCAGGAGGAGCAGGACCGGCGTGAGCGCGAGGCGGATCTGAAGCGCAGCCTCGCGGCCGAGGAGCATGCCGATCTGGCGCGCAACGGCGCGGCGCTTGCGACCTGGCAGTCGATGATTCAGGCGAAGATCACCCACGCGTGGTTACGCCCGCCGACGGCAAAAGCCGGGATAAACTGTATCCTGAACGTGACGCAGGTACCGGGAGGCGAAGTGACGCAGGTGAGCATCGGCGCGTGCAACGGCGATCAGGCGGTGCGGGATTCCATCGAGGCGGCGGTGTACCGCGCCTCGCCGCTTCCGCCGCCACCGGATCCGGCGTTGTTCCAGCGCAATCTCGAGATCACTTTCAAGCCGGATTGACGCCGATGCGAACGCAGCCAACGTTGAATAGCAAGCGCCGGTGGCTGGTGCCGTCGCTGGTGCTCGCCTTGGGTGTCGGCGCGGCTGCGGGGCCGGCGGCGCATGCGGCGCTGCAGATCGAGATCACCTCCGGGGTGCGCGACCCGATACCGATCGCGATCGTCCCGTTCGCGCCCGCCGCGGGCGCCGAACCCGGTCTCGACGTCGCGGGCGTGGTGCAGCATGATCTCGAAGGCAGCGGGCGCTTCAAGGCGCTGCCGCGCGAGCGCATGCCGGCGACGCCGACGCGGCCCGAAGCGATCAATGCGGCCGACTGGAAGGGGGCCGGCAGCGACTACGTGGTGGTCGGCCGCGTGGCGTCGATCGAGAACGGCGCCCTGGCGGTCGACTTCGACCTGGTGAATACGCTCACCGGGGTGCGCCTTGCGACCCAGCGCTTCGCCGGCCCGCCGGGCGCACTGCGCAACGCCGCCCACCGGGTGAGCGATGCCGTCTACCAGAAGATCCTCGGGGTGCGCGGCGCGTTCGCGACGCGCATCGCCTACGTGTCGGTGGATGGCACGGCGCCCGCGCAGCATTACCAGCTGATCGTCGCGGACGCCGACGGTGAGAACCCGCACCTGATTCTCGACTCCCGCTTCCCGATCATGTCGCCGGCCTGGTCGCCGGATGGCCAGTGGCTGGCCTATGTCTCCTTCGAGAGCAAGCTCTCCGGGGTGTACGTGCAGCTGGTGCGAACCGGCGAGCGGCGGCTGGTGTCGGCCCGTGCGGGTATCAACGGTGCGCCGGCCTGGTCGCCCGATGGCCGGAAGCTCGCGCTCACGCTCGGCGGCAGCAACGGCAATCCCGACATCTATATCCTGGATCTCGCGACCCAGAACCTGACGCGCATCACCGACGATCCGGCGATCGATACCGAGCCCGAGTGGGCGCCGGACGGCCGCACGCTGTACTTCACCTCCGACCGCGCGGGCTCGCCGCAGATCTACCAGGTGAGCGCGAGCGGCGGGCACCCGAAGCGCATCACCTTCGAGGGCAACTACAACGCCCGCCCGCGGGTGTCGGCGGACGGCAGCGAGCTCGCCATGGTGACGCTCGATGGCGCCAACTACCGCATCGCGGTGCAGGATCTCTCGAGCGGGGCGGTGCGGGTGCTCTCGCACGGCCGGCTCGACGAATCGCCGAGCTTTGCCCCCAACGGGGCTACACTCATTTATTCTCAGCGCGAGGGCGCCCGGGGATCACTGGCGGCGATCTCGGTGGACGGCCTCACGGGATTGCGCCTGAAGGCGCAGCAGGGCGTGATCTGCGACCCGGCCTGGGGACCGTTTGGAACATGAGACAGTGTGGAGAAGTGGAATGGCGCGACAACATGGCATGTATAAGTTAGCGACGCTGCTGCTGGTGGCAGCGACCCTGGCGGTCGGCGCCTGCGGTAGCAAGCCGCCCAAGCCCTCGACTGCGGCGCCGACGGAGTCGAATCCCGGCGCATCGACCGAGGGCGCCAACGCGGCGAATGCCGCGGATCGCTCGCTCGGGAGCCAGGAGGAGATCGGCGGACCGCAGGCGGGGCAGCTCGCCACCCGCATCGTTTACTTCGACTTCGACAGCGCCGTGATCAAGGGGGAGGGTGTCGACGTGGTCGCGGCGCACGCCAAGTATCTGTCCGCCAATCCGCAGCAACGCGTGCGGCTCGAGGGCAACACCGACGAGCGCGGCTCGCGCGAATACAACATCGGACTCGGCGACCGGCGCGCGCAGTCGGTGCGCCGCGCGCTGCTGCTGCAGGGCGTTTCCGAAGGGCAGATCACGACCGTGAGCTACGGCGAGGAGCGGCCGGCGGATCCCGGCCACGACGAGGGGGCCTGGGCCAAGAACCGGCGCGTCGAGATCGTGTATCTGACGCCCGCGGGTCAGGCGCCGCCGAAGCCCTGAGGGAAGCGGAGGATTCAGATGCGCTCAGCGACTTCTGCTCTGACTCTCGCCGCGCTGACCGCGGTGCTCGCTGCCGGCTGCGCCACGACTCCGGAGGAGGATACGGTGCTGCAGGGCAAGCTCAGTGACCTCGATGCGCGCATCGCGCGCCTCGAGCGTGCCAATCAGGGCCAGGTGGAGCAGGCGCAGCGCCAGGAGGCCGAACAGGCCGAAGTTCGCGATCTGCGCGGCCGCCTCGATCAGCTCGAGCACGACAACGCGGCGTTGCGCAAGCAGCAGCACGATCTGTACGCGGACCTCGACGCGCGCGTGAAGGCGCTGTCAGCGCCCGCTGCGGCAGGCGGTGCCGGCGGCACCACCGGGTCGGCCGGCGCGGGCGCCGGCGCCGCGGGAGACGCAGCGGCAGGCGGCGAGGCATCCTCGACCGAACAGGCGGTGTACGCCCAGTCCTTCGATGCGCTCAGGGCCGGGAGCTACTCCACCGCGATCACCGGCTTCAGGGACTTTCTCAAGAGCTACCCGCAGAGCCCGCTGGCGGAGAACGCGCAGTACTGGCTTGGCGAGGCCTACTACGTGAACCACGACTACGACTCGGCGGCGGAGGCGTTTCGCACGGTGCTGAAGAAGTATCCCGACGCGCACAAGGCACCGGATGCGCTCTTGAAGCTCGGCTTCACGCAGTACGAGCAGAAGCAGTACGGAGCGGCGCGCACCACGCTCACCTCGGTGACGCAGAAGTACCCGGGCACCGACTCGGCGAAACTCGCCGCCGACAGGCTGCGGCGCATCCCCGCGCAGTAGCGGCGGCGGGCGGCGCGGCGGCCAGTCAACGCGACATGAGCGCCTCGCGCCTCAAGATCACCGAGATCTTTCACTCGCTCCAGGGCGAGGCCGACACCGTGGGTTTCCCCACGGTGTTCGTGCGCCTCACCGGCTGTCCGCTGCGTTGCCAGTACTGCGATACGCAGTACGCCTTCTTTGGCGGCGAATGGTGGCAGCTCGAGCGCATCGTCGCGCGGGTGCGGGAGTTCGCGACGCCGTTCGTGTGCGTCACGGGCGGCGAGCCGCTCGCCCAGAAGGCGTGCCTCGAGCTCCTCACGCGGCTGTGCGACGCGGGGCTGCGCGTCTCGCTCGAGACCAGCGGGGCGATGCCGCTCGGCGAGGTCGATCCGCGCGTGGTGCGCGTGGTCGACGTGAAGACGCCGGGCTCGGGAGAGGAGCCGCGCAACCGCTACCAGGAGCTCGCGACTCTGCGGCCTTCGGATCTGGTCAAGTTCGTCATCTGCGGCCGCGGCGATTACGAGTGGAGCCGCGCGAAGCTGCGTGAGCTCGCGCTGCCGGCAGGCTGCACGGTGCTGTTCTCGCCGAGCCACGAGCAGCTGCCGGCACACGAGCTCGCGGACTGGATCCTCGAGGACCGCCTGGCCGTGCGCTTCCAGATCCAGCTGCACAAATATCTTTGGGGCAATGTGCCGGGCAAGTAAGTTGCGCGCGCCTCGACGCCGGCCCGCATGAGCGCCGCCCCCGCAGTCGTGCTGCTCTCCGGCGGCCTCGACTCCGCCACCGCGCTCGCGATCGCCCGCGAGCGCGGCTTCGCCTGTCACGCGCTGTCGGTCGACTATGGGCAGCGGCATGCCGCCGAGCTCGAGGCGGCACGGCGCGTCGCGTTGCACGGCGCCGCGCACGAGCATCGCATCATGCGCGTCGATCTCGCGGGCATCGGCGGCTCGGCGCTCACCGACCCCGCGATCGCGGTGCCCGAGCAGCCCACCAGCGGCATCCCGGTCACCTACGTGCCGGCGCGCAACACCCTCATGCTGGCTCTCGCGCTCGGCTGGGCCGAGGTGCTCGGGGCGCGGGAGATCTTCATCGGCGTCAATGTGCTCGACAGCTCCGGTTACCCCGACTGCCGCCCGGAATTCATCGCCGCCTTCGGCGAGCTCGCGCGGCTCGCGACCAAGGCGGGGGTGGAGGGCAGGCCCTGCCGCATCGAGGCGCCGCTCATCGGCCTCACCAAGGCTGAGATCATCCGCGAGGGCAGGCGGCTCGGCGTCGACTACGCCGAGACCGTGTCCTGCTACCAGGCGGACGCGGCGGGGCGCGCCTGCGGGCGCTGCGACGCCTGCCGGCTGCGCCGCGCGGGCTTCAGCGCCGCGGGGCTCCCGGACCCGACCCGCTACCAGCCGCTGTAGTATCATGCCGCCCCCGCGCGGGGAGGCATTCCAACAGATCCGCCTGCCGCGCAATGGCCGCGTCGCCGGGGCGTTAGCTCAGTCGGTAGAGCATCGGACTTTTAATCCGCTGGTCGACGGTTCGATTCCGTCACGCCCCATACTCTTCAGCAGCAGCCCTTGAAGCGCCCCTTCTCGCAGGCGTAGCGCGCCAGCTGTCGCTCCTGGAAGAACTCCGTATAACTCATGACGGGCTCCCCGGGGTGGTGCATCCGGCGATGCGCCACGTAGGTGTCGTAGTCCGGCACCCCGACCATGAGGCGCGCTGTCTGGACTGTCCAGCGCCAGACGATCCTGACCCTATGCACTTGCGCCTCCCGCGCCGGCGGTTCCCGGGGCACCGCCGATCTCGATGGCGGTGCCGGACGGATTGCCGAGCGCCTTGCGGATGTCGAACAGGGCGTAAATGACCATCGCCAGCACGATCGCCACCGACAGGGCCGCGAGCGTCGCATCGAGCCGGTCGTTGAAGACGATGCGGCTCATGTCCTCGAGCGACTTGGCGGGCGCCAGCACCTTCTGCGCCGCCGCCGCGCCGGCGAACTTGGCCGCATGGGAGAGGAAGCCCACCGCCGGATCCGGGCTGAACACCTTCTCGAGTCCCGCGGTCACCGTGCAGACGACCAGCCACACCGTCGGCACGACCGTGACCCAGGCGAAGCGCTGGCGCTTCATCTTGAAGAGCACCACCGTGCAGAGCGTGAGCGCGATTGCCGCCAGCATCTGGTTGGTCGAGCCGAACAGCGGCCACATGGTCCAGATGCCGCCGAGCGGATCGACCACGCCCGCGTACAGCAGGTAGCCCCAGAGCGTACACGCCAGCGCCGAGCCGATGACGTTGTTGGTCCAGGACTTGGTCTCGCGGAAAGCGGGTACCGCGTTGCCGAGCAGGTCCTGGATCATGAAGCGGCAGACACGCGTGCCGGCATCCACGGTCGTCAGGATGAACAGCGCCTCGAACAGGATGGCAAAGTGATACCAGATGCCCATCAGGGCCCGGCCGCCGAGGAACTGCGACAGGATGGTCGCCATTCCCACCGCCAGGGTCGGCGCGCCGCCGGTGCGCGAGAGAATGCTCGCCTCGCCGACGTCGTGTGCGATCTGATTCAACACGTCGGGCGTGACCACGAACCCCCAGGAGCTCACCACCTCCGCTGCGTGGCTGGCGGTCGTGCCGATCAGGCCGGCGGAGCTGTTCATCGCGAAGTACACGCCCGGATGAATCACGGAGGCACCGATCATCGCCATGATGGCGACGAAGGACTCCATCAGCATGCCACCGTAGCCGATGAAGGCGATCTGTGACTCGTTCTCGATCATCTTCGGCGTGGTCCCGGAGGCGATCAGCGAGTGCCAGCCCGACACCGCGCCGCAGGCGATGGTGATGAACAGGAACGGGAACAGGCTCCCGGCCCAGACCGGACCGCTGCCGTCCACGAACTTGGTGATCGCCGGCATCTGCAGGTCGGGGCGCACGAGGATGACGCCGACCGCGAGCAACAGGACGGCGCCGATCTTGAGGAAGGTCGAGAGGTAGTCGCGCGGCGCGAGCAGCAACCACACCGGCAGTACCGAGGCGACGAAACCGTAGCCGATGATGATCAGCGCCAGCGACGTCCCCGGCAGCGTGAAATACCCGGCAAGCGCCGGCGTCTCCGCCACCGTGCGCCCGTAGATCAGCGCCGCGAGCAACAGCACTCCACCGATGGCCGACATCTCACCGATGCGGCCCGGCCGCAGGAAGCGCCCATACACGCCCATGATGAGCGCGATCGGCAGCGTGCAGAAGACGGTGAAGCTCCCCCAGGGACTGCCCTTGAGCGCGTTCACCACCACCAGCGCCAGCACCGCGAGGATGATGACGCAGATCAACAGCACGCCGATGCCGGCGATGGTGCCGGCCACATGGCCCATCTCCGAGCGGATCATGTCCCCGAGCGAGCGCCCGTCGCGGCGCGTCGACAGGAACAGCACCGTCATGTCCTGCACCGCGCCCGCGAACACGACCCCGGCGAGAATCCACAGCGTTCCGGGCAGGTAACCCATCTGCGCGGCCAGTACCGGTCCGACCAGGGGGCCAGCGCCGGCGATGGCGGCGAAGTGATGGCCGAACAGCACGTAGCGGTTGGTCGGAACGTAGTCGAGTCCATCATTGCGGCGGTAGGCCGGAGTCTGACGCGCGGGGTTCACGCCGAGCACCTTGCCGGCGATGAAGGTGCTGTAGAAGCGGTAGGCAATGAGATAGACACATACGGCAGCGATCACGAGCCAGGCGGCATTGACCGTTTCACCGCGCGACAACGCCAGCACGCCGAATGAGGCTGCGCCCACCAGGGCTACCACGGCCCAGAGCAATTTGTTGTAGAGCGACATAGGTCCCCTTTGCCCTGCGAACGCCGGGCTTATGGATCAGAGCCTAAATACCCAAGCCAGGCCGGCGGGTCGATAAGGGTTTTCCCCGACCCGCGTCGTATAGGTGCGCATTGTTCCGGCCGCCAGCGCGCGGGCAAGATGGCCCATGGCAGAGGAGTAAACATCATGAAAACTCGCGGATGGAGGCCTCGCATCGAGCGCGTTAAGGAATTCAACCCGTTCGAGGCGCGGGTTGAGGACGAGTATCTGATGAATGCGCCCAGGCTTCGCAGCAAAGAGGACACTGCACCTCTTCAGGGGACGAAAGATCGGTCGGATCAGGACTCCCTGGAGGATGTGGTCGCGGAGGCGCCGGGCTCCGTGTAGGACCTCTCGTCGACCGGGAAGCCGGCCTGGGAGGAGTTCATTAATATAGGGGGCAGAGATATTTCCCCCAATGAGCTCCAAGGCCGTTTCCCGCCGCATGAGCCGCCTGGGCGGCTGGCTGCCGCGACACGGGCACCATCTCGCCCATTGGCTGCGCACTACGCGCGCCGCTATCAGGCAACGCCGCGCAGAGTTTCATCCGGTCGTGAAAGAGCTCCAGGAACTGGTGGAGGGCGATGCGGTGATGCGCATGTACTTCACCCGCATGTTCGAGGAGCAGCCCCGCAGGCGGGCGAAGGCGGTCTGGGGCGATATCAAGCTGAGGAACTACGGCGAAATGCTCGGGGTCCTGAACCACCTGCTGACCCGGGCGCCGGAATACAACCGCACCTACATGGTGGGCTTTCCGATCAACGCGATCCTCGACTACCCGATGATCACGCCCACGGGGCTCGCGGCTTTTGCAGACGAAAGGGTGAATGCCCTGTTTCGCAGGTTTCTGGCGGCCTGGAGTGGCTTCCTGAGCAGCGCAGAATCCCGCTACGTCCTCAATGACTCCCCGACCGGGTGGCTGAGCCCGCACGCCTGGAAGCAGCTCGGTCTCGAGGAGTTCGAGACCGATGCGAATGCGCCGTACCTCGGATTCAAGAGCTGGAATGACTTCTTCATCCGCAGGTTCAAGACTGGCCGGCGGCCGGTCGCATCTCCGGAGGACGCGCGCATCATCGTCAACGCCTGCGAGTCGAGACCGTTCGCGATCAAGCGGCGCGTGAAGCGCCAGGCTGAGTTCTGGATCAAGGAACAGCCTTATTCACTCGAGGAGATGTTGGCCGGCAACTTCGTGGAGCGCTTCGTCGGCGGCACGGTGTATCAGGCGTTCCTGAGCGCGAGGGAGTACCACCGCTGGCACAGCCCGGTGTCAGGTACGATCCGCAGGCTGCGGAAGATTCCGGGGACCTACTACTCGGAGGCCGTTTCCGAGCACTTCGATCCGGAAGGCCCGAATAACTCTCAGGGTTACATCGCGCACGTGGGCACGCGGGCCCTCATTTTCATCGAAGCCGACGATCCGAGAATAGGACTCATGTGTCTGGTCACGATCGGTATGGCCGAGTGCTCATCCTGTGTCCTCGAGCGGGAATCGGGTGCGTCCGTCGAGGAGGGCCAGCACGTGCACAAGGGCGAGCAGCTGGGTTTCTTCCAGTTCGGCGGCTCGACGCATTGCCTGGTCTTTGCGCCCCGGGTGCGCCTCAGGTTCGTCGCCCAGGCTCAGCCGCGCGGCTTGCACGGGTCGAGGTCGGCGACGGTCAAAGTCAACAGTCACCTTGCCACCGTGGGCTGAAAGCGATGAGGCAACCATGAGCGGGCCAAAGCTGTTCGAGCCCTTCCGCGCCGGCAAGCTCACGCTGGCGAACCGCATCGTCATCGCGCCGATGTGTCAGTACTCGGCGGTCGATGGTTGCATGACGGACTGGCACGTGATCCATCTTGGGTCTCTGGCGCTGTCCGGCGCCGCGCTGCTCACCATCGAGGCGACGGCGGTCGAGCCCGTGGGCCGCATCACCTACGCCGACGTCGGACTCTGGGACGAAGCGACCGAAGCGGCCATGGCGCGCGTTCTCGAGAGCCTGCGCAGGCATTCGCAGATGCCGATCGCCCTGCAGCTGGCGCACGCCGGCCGCAAGGCCTCGACCGAGGTGCCCTGGAAGGGGGGCGCCCAGATCCCGGCGACTGCGGCGGGCGGCTGGCAGACGGTTGCGCCCTCACCGCTGCCGTTTGCAGCGGGACAGAGCGCACCCCGGGCCCTCGATCGCGAGGGGCTCGCTCGCGTCCGCAACGCCTTTGCCGCGGCCGCAGTGCGCGCCGCGCGGCTCGGAATCGACGCGATCCAGCTCCACGGCGCGCACGGCTACCTGCTGCATCAGTTCCTCTCGCCGCTCTCCAATCGTCGCGACGATGAGTACGGCGGCAGCCTCGAGAACCGCATGCGCTTTCCGCTCGAGGTATTCGATGCGGTGCGCGAGGCTTTCCCGGCGGACAAGCCGGTGGCGGCTCGCGTCTCCGGCACCGACTGGGTGAAGGGCGGCTGGGATATCGAGCAGACGATCGCCTTCGCCAGGGCGCTGGAGGCGCACGGCTGCGCCGTCATCCATGTCTCGAGCGGCGGACTCGATCCGCGCCAGGACGTACCGGTCGGGCCGAGCTATCAGGTGCCGCTCGCCCGTGCGGTCAAGCGGGCGACCCGCATGCCGGTAGTCGCGGTCGGTCTGATCACCGACTATGAGCAGGCCGAGGCGATCGTCAGCACCGGGGATGCGGATTTCGTAGCGCTGGCGCGCGGCATTCTCTACGACCCCCGCTGGCCCTGGCATGCAGCGGCCCATCTCGGCGGACACGTGCGCGCCCCGGAGCAGTACCTGCGGTCCCAGCCGCCGCAGTACCGCTCGCTGTTCGAGCTGAAGGGCAGCGCCGAGAGCTGACTGCCGCCGGGGAAGTTCTGGTAGCTTTCCGGTCCGCATGAGTGAGATCTGGATCGGACTCGACACCGGAGGCACCTACACCGACGCCGTGGCGCTCGACGCCACGCAGCGGGTGCTCGCGAGCGCCAAGGCGCTGACCACTCATTGGGATCTGTCGCTCGGTCTCGGTGCGGGGCTGCGCGCGGTGCTGGCGGCGCTGCCGGCGGGCACCGATCGCAGCCGGATCTCGCTGGTCTCGGTGTCTACCACGCTCGCCACCAACGCCGTCGTCGAGAACCGCTTCAGCCCGGTTTGCACGATCCTGGTCGGCTTCGATGAGCGCATGGTCGAACGCTCGGGGCTCAAGCGCGCCGGCGGCGGAGCCATCGTGCACGTGCGCGGCGGACACGAGGCGACCGGCGATGAGGCCGCGCCGCTCGATGAGGCCGCGGTCGAGGCGGCCGTGAGCGAGTTCGGCCCGCAGGTCGAGGCGTTCGCGGTCGCCGCGATGTTCTCGGTGCGCAATCCCGCGCACGAGCGGCGGGCGCGCGAGCTCATCCGCGCGCGCTGCGCCAAGCCCGTGACCTGCAGCTTCGAGCTGAGCTCGCAGCTCGATGCGCCCAAACGGGCGCTCACCGCTGCCCTGAATGCGCGCCTGACGCCTCAGATCCATCACCTGCTCGACGCGCTCGCCGGCGTCCTCGCGCGCGAGGGAATCTCGGCGCCGGTGATGATCGTCAAGGGCGACGGCAGTCTCATCAAGGCGGAGGTCGCCCTCGAATATCCGGTCGAGACCGTGCTCTCCGGGCCTGCGGCGAGCGTCGTAGGCGCCGGGTTTCTGAGCGGCCTCGAGGACTTCACGGTGGCGGACATGGGCGGCACGACCACCGACGTGGCCATCGTCACCGGCGGCGGACCCGTGGTGCGCGGTGAGGGCGCCGTCATCGGCGGCTGGCGCACCATGGTCGAGGCGATCGACGTGCGAACCTCTGGCCTGGGCGGCGACAGCGAGGTGCACATAGACCGCGAGGCACGGCTGCGGGTGGGGCCGCGCAAGGTGATGCCGTTGAGTCTCCTCGCCACGCGCTTCCCGCAAGTGCTGCAGGAGTTGCGCAGGCTCGCCGCCGGCGAGCGCGTGGCGCACTTCGCCGCCTGGTTTGCCCACCGTAACCCGACCGATGCGCCCCCGGCATCGCTCGATCGGCTGGAGCTGCGCGTCTGGGAAGCGCTCGGACCCGCGCCGCGCTCTCTCGCCGAGGTTGCGCGCACCACTCCGGGGGCCGAGGCGGTGCGGCGGCTCGTCGACCGCGGACTCGCGACGCTCGCGGGGTTCACTCCGAGCGACGCCCTGCACGTGCTCGGCAGGCAGCAGGGCTGGAGCGTCGAGGCGGCGCGGCTCGGCGCCGCGGTGCTGGCTCTCGAGGAGCGCAACGCCGGCGCGCGGCGCGAGGCAGCTTCGCCCGAGGCGATCTGTGAGCGGGTGTATGAGCACGTGGTGCGCGAGGGCGCCCGGGTCGTGCTCGAATGTGCGCTCGCGCAGGACCCCGGTATCGAGCCGCACCACGGCCGCTGGGGGCCACTCGGGCGATTGCTCGAAGACGCGATATCAGGGCGGCGGTTTTCGCATCTGGTCGAGGGGGTATTGCGGCTCGGCACGCCGCTCGTGGCGATCGGCGCTCCCGCGGGAGCTTATTTTCCCGAGATCGCCCGCCGTCTGGGAGCCACGCTGCGGGTGCCCGAGCACGCCGCCGTCTGCAACGCCGTGGGGGCCGCGGTCGGGGTGGTGGCGGAGAGCTGCGCAATCCTGGTGAACCAGCCGGCGTTCAAGGTGTTTCGCGTGCATACACCGGCCGGGAATCGCGACTACGCCGATTCCGCGGAGGCGATCGAGGAGGCGAGGCGCGTCTCGCGCGAGCTGGCGCTCGTGGCTGCGACCCGCGCCGGGGCGGCCGAGCCGCGCCTCGAGACCGTGGTGTCCGAGCGCCGCGCGCGTGGTGGACCGGGGGACGACGGCGACTATCTGGCGGAGGCGACGGTACGCACCACGGCCACCGGGCGCCCGGCCGCGCGCAGCGCCGGGGCGGATGCGCCCGGGTGAGCGTTGGTAGTAAGTTAGGTTTATATGGCGACCGACTATGACGTGATCGTGATCGGCTCGGGCCACAACGGGCTGGTCTGCGGGGCATACCTCGCCAGGGCCGGCCTCAAGACACTGGTACTCGAACGGCGTGAGCTCGTCGGGGGCGCAGCGGTGACCGAGGAATTCGCGCCGGGCTTCCGGGCTTCGCGTTTCTCCTACGTGATGAGCCTGCTGCATCCGCGGGTCATCCGCGACCTCGATCTGAAGAGCGACGGGCTCGAGGTGCTGCCGGCCAACGACCTGTTCTGTCCGCTCGGCGGCGATCAGTACATCATCTTCAGCGACGACCTGGCGAAGACGCAGGCGGAGTTTGCGCGCTTCTCGCAGCGCGACGCCGCGGTCTACCCCGAGTTCTCGCGCCACCTGGATGAGGCGGCCCGCCTGGTGCGGGGGCTGCTGTTCGAGACGCCGGTCGATCCTACGCGCCGCCGCTGGCGGAATTTCCGCGACTCGGCGGCGCTCCTCTGGCGGCAGCGGACCATCGGCGATCGCATGTACCGGCTCATCGATCTGCTGACCCAGAGCGCCTACGATTATCTGTCGGTGTGGTTCGAGAGCGACGTGATCAAGTCGGTGCTCGGCTACTACGCCTGCATCGGCACGTTCGCCGGCCCGCGCTCACCGGGCACCGCCTACGTGATCCTCCACCACCTGATGGGGGAGCACGCCGGAGCCGGCGGCTGGGGCTTCATCCGCGGCGGCATGGGTGCGATTACTCAGGCGATTGCCCGCTCGGGGCAGCGCTCCGGGATGGAGATCCTGACCAACGCGCCGGTGGCGGAGGTGCGGGTCGCCGACGGCCGGGTGCGCGGCGTCGCCACTGCCGACGGGCGCGAATTCAACGCGCCGCTGGTGGTCTCGAACGCCGATGCCAGGACGCTGTTCCGCAGGCTGGTGAGACCCGAGCACCTGCCGCCGGAGCTGCTGGCCGAGATCGACGCGTTCCGCACCTTCTCGACGGCTTTCAAGATGAACATCGCCGCCGAGAGCCCGCCGCAGTACCGGGCGTTCGATCCGCAGCGGGCGGGCTTCAACTACCCGACCTACGTGCATCTCGCACCCGGGATCGACTACCTCGAGCGTGCCTACGACGACGCGAAGTACGGCTGGTACTCGCGCCAGCCGTTCCTCACCCCCGTGGTCCCGACCATCGTCGACGACTCGCTCGCGCCCGCGGGAAAGCACGTCGTCAATGTGTTCGGCGGACACGCGCCCTACGCCTTGCGCGGCGGCGCCGACTGGGCCGGCGAGAAACCGAATCTCGCGCGCGCAGCCTTCGCGGTGCTCGATGAGATGGCGCCCGGCTTCTCGAAGCAGGTGATCGATTTCGAGCTGCTGGTGCCGACCGACCTCGAGCGGATCGTCGGCCTCCCGCAGGGACACATCTTTCACGGCGAGCTGAGCGCCGATCAGCTCTTCTGGCAGCGTCCCGTGCCGCACTGGGCCGACTACCGCACGCCGGTCGCCGGTCTCTACCAATGCGGCTCCTCGACCCATCCGGGCGGTGGAGTTTCCGGCATCCCGGGCCACAACGCGGCGCGCGAGATCCTCAAGGACCGCAAGCGCTTGCTTTGAGTTAGCGCTGATCGAGCGGCACGCGCCGCCGCAGGCGCGGGAACAGGCGCAGGTTCCGCACCAGCACCACGCCCGCGAAGATGACCGCGGTACCAGCCCACTGCAACGCGTTGAGGCGCTCATCGAGCAGCAGCCAGCCGGCGAATACCGCGACCAGCGGATTGACGTAGGCGTAGGTGCCGATGCGCGCCGGCGGCTCGTGACGCAGCAGGTAGGTGTAGGCGAGGAAGGCGAGCGTCGAGCTGAAGATCGCGAGAAATACCATCGCCGCGAGTCCCGTCGGGGACCAGGTCCAGCGCGCGGCATCGCCGGTGATCAGACCCATGGTCACGAGTGTCACGCCGCCCACCAGCAGATAGCTCGCGGTGAAGGCGAGCGGATCGCACTCCGGCTGCGATTCGCGGATGGCCGCGGTCGCGAGCGCCCAGGCGAGCGCGCTGCCGAGCACCACCAGCTGCCAGCCGAAGCGGGCGTGCAGCCCGATGCCGTGCGCCGACACGAGGATCGCGACACCGACGAAGCCAACGAACAGCCCGAGCCAGGTGCGCTTGCTCACCGGGGTCGGGTGCTTCCCATACATGCCCATCCAGGCAATCCAGAAGGCGGAGCTCGCGCTGATGAGGGCGACCTGGCTCGACTGGACGTGCCGCAGCGCGAGCACGTTGAGACCGTTGCTGACCGCGATGCCGAGGAGCGCGGCGGCGACGACCAGGCGCCAGTCGCGGGCCCGGGTCGGGAGTGTCAGGCCGCTGGCGTACACGAGGACCGTGAGGAGCGTGCCGGAGAAGACGAAGCGGACGCCGGCCGAGAGCAGCGGGGGCAGCTCGGTCACCATGATGCGGCCGACCGCGTAGCTGACCCCCCACACGAGATAGATCGTGACGAAGCACGCCTGTACGAGCCCGCGGTGGCGTGTTGCGAACAGTCTCGCCAGCGATGGAGCCGACGCCTCGGCAACGCGGGCGCCGGACGGCGCGTCGCTCATCAGAAGTCCGTGTCGCGCGCTTCGATGAGCGTCGGGCCCCGGGCCGCGAGCGCCGTGCGCACCCCTTGAACGAGCCCGTCGGGTCCCTGCACCCTCAGTCCCTGCGCGCCGCAGGCGGCGGCCAGAGCGATGAAGTCCGGGTTGCGGCCCGCCACCCCGATCGGCTCGATGCCGGCGGCGACCATGTCGTCGCGGATTTGCGCGAGCGCCTGGTTGTTCCACACGACCACCGGCAGCGGCAGTTGCAGCTCGACCGCGGTCATGAGCTCCTGCAGCGTGAACTGCACGCCGAAGTCACCGGCCAGGGCGACCACGGGTGTCTGGGGCTCCGCGACCTTCGCCCCGATCGCCGCCGGCAGCGCAAAGCCGAGCGTGCCGTAACCCGCGGGATGAAACCAACTGCCGGGTCGATCGGCCGCGAACGCGTAGTTGCCGGTGTAGGCAATCTGGGTCATGTCGCTGAATACGACTCCCTCGGGCGGCACGGCGGCCCGCAACGCCCGCACCGCGGTGAGAGCAGGGCGCCAGTGCGCGCCGATCTGCGCTTCGATCGCGAGTCGCTTGCCGCGGGCATCGCCCGCCCGGGCGCGCCAGCCGCGGCGCGGACGCAGCGCCGCCGCCAGCTGCTCGAGCGCCGCGCGGGCGTCGGCATGGATCGCGACCTCCTGCGCGGATCGATCGGTGAGCTGCGCGGCGTCGATGTCGATGCGGATGACGCGGCCGGGAAACTTCAGGCGGATGGTCGTGTAGACGTCGGTCTCGGCGAGCTCGGTGCCCACCGCGAGCACCACGTCCGCGGTCGCGAGCAGCTCCTGCGTCGCGCGGTAGGGAAGGCTGGCACCGAGATTCGCGGGATGGCCCTCCGGCACGACGCCCTTGCCGGCGGCGGTTGTGACCAGGTAGCCGTCGAGCGCCTCGGCGAGCTGCGCGAGCGCGGCGCCGGCGTGGCGTGCGCCGCCGCCCGCAACGATCAGCGGCCGCTCGGCGCGCTCGAGCAGAGCACGCGCCGCCTCGATCGCGGAGGCGTCCGGCGGCGGCGCGGGGGCGGCGCGCGCGAAGCGCTCGGGCTCGAGCGCAGTCTTTTCCGCCAGCAGGTCGAGCGGGACGCCGACATAGGCGGGTCGCGGCCGTCCGCCGCTCAGGTAGGCAAACGCGGCGGCCAGGTTTTCGCGCAGCTCCTGCGCGGAGCCCGCATGCAGCGCGAGCCCCGCCGCGCCGGCCGCCACGGCGCGCTGATCGGCGAGCTCGTGCAGCACACCCCAGTGGCGGCCGAGCGAGGCGCGCACCGGCGTGCTGGCGATGATGAGCATCGGCACCGAGTCCGAGGCGGCCTGGGCGATGGCGGTGAGCGCGTTGGTGAGGCCGGGACCGGAGATCACGAAGGCGGCGGCCGGCCGGCCGCTTGCCCGGGCGAAGCCGTCGGCCGCGAAGGCGGCGTTCTGCTCGTGGCGGGCGAGTACGTGGCGCACGCGCCGCGACTCGAGCCCGCGGTAGAGCTCGATGTTGTGTACGCCGGGAATGCCGAATGCAGTGTCGATGCCGTTGGCCGCCAGCGTCTCGATGACATAGCGTCCGACTGTCATGGGGGCTGCGCTCATGCGCTTGAAATGTTAGCACCGGCCACGCAGAGTTAGCTGCGTGAAATTCTCTGCCCTCACCAGGCGCATCTCCGGCACCGGCGCCGACGCCTGGCTCACGCATTACGAGGCGGTCGCGGCGCGCGCCCGGGGCGAGGACGTCATCGTCCTGAGCGTCGGCGACCCCGACATCGATACCCCCGCGCCGGTGCTCGAGCGCGCCATCGAGCAGCTGCGCCGCGGCGACACGCACTACGTCGCGGCGGCCGGCCGGCTCGAGGTTCGCCAGGCGATCGCGCGCGCCCACGCGGCGCGCACCGGTCAGGCGGTTGGCGCCGAGAACGTGGTCTATCTCGCCGGAGCGCAGAACGCGCTATTCGTCGCCTCGCTGTGCCTGCTGGGGCCGGGCGACGAGGTGGTGACCTTCGAGCCCATGTATCCGACCTACCCGGCGACGCTCGAGGTCGGCGGCGCGCAGATGGTGTGCGCGCCGGCGAACGCCGGCCTGCGCCCGGATCTCGCGGCGCTCACGGCGCTCGTGACCAGCCGTACGCGCGCGATCCTCTGGGCGAGCCCCAACAATCCGAGCGGCTTCGTCTTCAACGAGGCGGAGCTTGCAGTCATCGAGCAGCTGGCCCGCCGCCACGATCTGTGGCTGATCGCGGACGAGGTCTACGCGGGCCTGGCCCCCGGGGGGAGGGTGCCGGGACTCGCCGCACGCCTCCCGGAGCAGGTCGTGACGCTCGGGAGTCTTTCCAAGTCGCATGCCATGACCGGCTGGCGCGCCGGCTGGCTGGTGGGCCCGCGCGAGCTCGCGGTCAACGCGGAGCTGCTCGCCATGTGCATGCTGTTCGGCCTGCCGGGCTTCGTGCAGGAGGCGGCGATCACCGCGCTCAGCATCGCGCCGGCGGCCGAGCAACGCGCACGCGATTATTGCGGCACCCGCCAGCAGCGCTTCGCGGCCGGACTGCGTGGCATCGGCGCGCTGCGGCCCATCGAGCCCGAGGCCGGCATGTTCATGCTGATCGACGTGAGCGCCACCGGCCTCACGGGCCGTGAGTTCGTGCGCGCCCTCTACGCCGCGGAGAAGGTCTCGGTCATGGATGGGGCGGCGTTCGGGGCCGCGACCGCCCGGTGCGTGCGGGTGTGCTTCGCGACCGATGAGTCGAGCATCGACGCCGCCTGCGAGCGCATCCGCCGCTTTTGCGCTACCGGGCTCTCAGGCGCGAGTGGCGCCGGCCGTAAGCAAAGTAGATGACCAGCCCGAGTGCGCTCCAGGCGCCGAGCTGCAGCCAGGTTCCCCCGGGCAGGCTCAGCATGAGCACCACGCAGCTCATGATGCCGAACACCGGTACCGCCGGGACCCACGGGGTGCGGAACGGGCGCTGAGCGGCCGGATCGAGCCGGCGCAGAACCAGCACTCCGAGGCAGACCATGCTGAAGGCGAGCAGCGTGCCGAGCGAGATGAGCTCGCCGAGTGTTGCAAGCGGGATGACGCCGGCGATCAGCGCGGCGACCCCACCCGTCAGCAGCGTGCCGGTCACCGGTGTCTGGTGCGCGCCGCTCACGCGGGCGAGAGCCGGTGGCAGCAGCCCGTCGCGGGCCATCGAGTAGAAGATCCGCACCTGCCCGACGATACAGGCCAGCACCACCGACACGAGTCCGACCAGCGCGACGACACCGACCAGCGCCTTGACCGGTCCCAGCTCCACCTGTGCGGCGGACAGGGCGGAGTAGAGCGGATCGGCGACCGCGAGCGTGCGGTAGCCGGCGAGACCCGTGATCACGAGGCTGACGCTGACATAGAGCGCGGTGCAGATGAGCAGCGAGGCGAACAGGCTCCAGGGTAAGGTGCGCTGCGGGTTGCGCGCTTCTTCCGCCAGCGTCGAGACGCCATCGAAGCCGAGATAGGCGAAGAACAGGATCCCGGCGCCGCGGGCCAGCCCCGACCAGCCGAACTGCCCGAAGCTGCCGGCGTTCGGCGGGATGAACGGCCGCCAATTCGCAGGATGCACGTAGCGCGCACCCACCGCCACCAGCACCACGAGCGCCAGCACCTTCGCCAGCACGATCGCGGTATTGACCGCCGCCGAGGTGCGCGTGCCGGCGAGCAGCAGCGCGGTACAGGCCAGCACCACCGCGACCGCGGGCAGATCGAGCCAGGCGCCGGTTGCGATCACATGGTGCTCGGCGTCGAGCGCGAAGGGCGCCTGGGAAAGCAGTGCTGGCAGTGTTACGCCGAACTCGCGCAGTGCGGCCTGAAGGTAGGCCGACCAGCTGATCGCGACCAGCGATGCGGAAAACAGCCACTCGATGACCAGACTCCAGCCGACGATCCAGGCGGTGAGCTCGCCGAGCGTCACGTAGGCGTAGGAGTAGGCGCTGCCGGAGATCGGCACCAGGGCGGCGAACTCGGCGTAGCACAGGCCCGCGAGGAAGCAGGCGAGGCTCGCGAGCACGAAAGCGAGTGAGACCGCTGGCCCCGCCTGATGGGCGGCGACTTCGCCGGTGAGCGAGAAGATGCCCGCGCCGATCGTGCAGCCGACGCCGAAGGCCGTCAGGCTCCAGAAGCCGAGCGCGCGCTCGAGATGCGGGCCGCGCTCGCCACGGCTTTCGGCGACGCACAGCGCGACGGACTTGCGCCGGAGGAGCCCGAGGCCGGGTCCGCGGCTCACGGGTTATTTGGGAATCGTGCCCCCCGGAGTCAGCTTGTCGATGGCGGCCGGCAGCACCTGCGAGAGCTTCTGGGCGAGATCCTGCGGACTCATGCCGGTCCTGGCGGCCAGCTGGGCGAGCGCCGGGCTGCTGCCAAACACCTTGCTGATCTCATCGGGCGAGATCGCCTGATTCGCACCGGTCGATACCCAGGAGCGCGCCGTGGCCCCGAGTCCCTGGCTCTCGAGCTGGCCGACGATGCCCTGCACACCGCCGTGCTGCTGAATGAAGGTGTTGACCACGCTCGCCATCTCAGCGCCGACCACGCCGCCGATCAATCCATCGAGCAGTCCCATAGGCCCTCCGTTTCGTCATGTAAGGGTTGTGTTGAGGCCGGCATTGTGCGCGCGAGTCACGGGCAGGCTCAAGTATCGCGCCATGCGTGCGCTGCGCGCCGCGCTGCCTTATTATATTATTACGACGACATTAAAAAGAGCTTGCCGATCATGAGACAGGTGAGAACGCTGGGACTGCTCGGCACGGGGGTGATCGGCGGCGGCTGGGCGGCACGCGCGCTGCACTTCGGCATCGACGTGCTGGCCGCGGACGTCAAGCCCGAAATGGAGGCCTGGATTCGCGGCGCCGTCGCCAATGCGGAAGGGGCGCTGGCGCGCCTGACGTTCGCGCCGCTGCCGCCCAAGGGCAGGCTCGGCTTCACCACCGATCTGGCGGCGATGGCGCGCCAGGCGGACTTCATCCAGGAGAACATCCCCGAGCAGCTCGAGCTCAAGCAGCGCACGCTCGCCGCCGTCAGCCGCCATGCGCCGCGCGATGTCCTGATCGCCTCCAGCACCTCGGGCCTGATGCCGAGCGATCTGCAGCGCGACATGGAGTTTCCGGAGCGCTTCCTGGTCGCGCATCCCTTCAATCCGGTATATCTGCTGCCGCTGGTGGAGCTGGTGGGCGGCAAGGCGACCGCTCCCGAGACCCTCGAGGCGGCGGCGCGCTTCTACACCTACATCGGCATGCATGCGCTCAAGGTGCGGCGCGAGATCCCGGGCCACCTCACCGACCGGCTGCAGGAGGCGCTGTGGCGCGAGATCCTTCACATGGTGAACGACGGCGTCGCCACCACCGGGGAGCTCGATGACTCGATCGTCTATGGACCGGGGCTGCGCTGGGCCGGGATGGGCACCAACCTGATCTATCACCTCGCCGGCGGCGAGACCGGCATGCGCCACATGCTCAGGCAGTTCGGGCCCGCCCTCAAATGGCCGTGGACGAAGCTCGAGGCACCCGAGCTCACCGAGCAGCTGATCGACCGGATGGTGGAGGGCACGCAGGCCCAGGCCGCCGGGCGCTCGATCCGCGAGCTCGAGCGGCTGCGCGACGACTACCTGGTGGCGATTCAGCAGGTGCTGCGTCAGTTCAACCTCGGCGCGGGCGCGACGCTCAAGGCCCTCGAGGAGCGGCTCTACGAGGCGAGTGGCGCAGCCGCGCGCGGCGCGCTTAGCGGCGCAGCCGCGGGCGATTCCAGCGGGGCGCTGCGGCTGATCGAGACCCAGGTGCGTCCGGAGTGGGTCGACTACAACGGCCACATGACCGACTCGCGCTACCTGCAGGTGTTCGGCGACGCGACCGATGCGCTGCTGCGCTACGCCGGCGTCGACGATGCCTACCGCCGGTCGGGGCGCGCGCTCTATACGGTGGAGACCCACGTGACGCATCAGGCCGAGGCGCGCGCCCTCGAGCCTCTCTACGTCGTGAGCCGCGTGCTCGAGGTCGACGACAAGCGCCTGCGGGTCTTCCACGCGCTGCACCGCGGGCGCGATGACGCGCAGGTCGCCACCGCCGAGCAGTTGTACCTGCACGTCGACGCGGGCGCCGGCAAGGCCTCGGCGATGGACGCCGGGGTGCGCGCGCGCCTCGCCGCGCTCAAGGCGCGCTGATGCCGAAGATCGTCGACCACGAGCGGCGCCGCGACGAGATCGCACTGGTCGCCTGCCGGGTGGTGGCGGAGTACGGCTTCGATCGGGCCACCATCGTGCGCATCGCGCGCGAGGCGGGCTACACCACCGGCATGGTGGCGCACTACTTCGACACCAAGCAGGAGATCATCATCGCGGCGCTGCGCCTGATCCTGCGCCGCATCGAGGAGCGGCTCACGGCCGCGGCCGGGGAGGGCGCCCCGGAGCTGCTCGCGTTGCTCGCCGAGGCGCTGCCGGTCGATGCGACCCGCTTCACCGAGTGCGCCTTCTGGGCCGCGTTCTGGGGCCAGGTATCGGCGGACCGGCGTCTGAAACGCATCAACGCCTGGATGCACCGCGAGTACCTGAAGCTGTTCGAGCGCTGCCTCGCGCGCGGCTGGCCGGAGTGGCGCGGGTGGCCGGGCCCGGTCCGCGACCAGGTGCTGCGCTCGGTGGTCACGTTCATCAACGGCCTCACCGCCAGCGTCGTGGCGAGTCCACGCGACTGGCCGGCGGCGCGCCAGGTCGGGCAGCTGCGGTTGCAGCTCGGCATGCTGTACGCCTGGGCGCCGGGCGCGCGCGCGGCAGCCGGCCAGATGCGCAGGGGCCGGCGCGCCGCCGCGGCCCCGGCCTGAGGAGTGCACCGTGGATTTCAGCCTCACCGAAGAGCAACAGCTGATCGTCGAGACCACGCGCAAGTTCGTGCGCGAGCAGCTGGTGCCGCACGAGAGCGAGGTCGAGCGCACCGGCGAGCTGCGCGCCGAGCTGCTGCGCGAGCTCAGGGCCAGGGCCATGGCGGCCGGCCTGTACGCCGCCAACATGCCGGCCGAGGTCGGCGGTGCGGGACTCGACGGTGTCGCCTGGGTGCTGTACGAGAAGGAGCTCGGCTACACCAGCTACGCACTGCAGTACGGCTGCGTGGCCCGCCCTTCCAACATCCTGCTCGCCTGTGAAGGCGCGCAGCGCGAGCGCTACCTGCTGCCGGCAGTGCGCGGCGAGCGCACCGAGTGCCTGGCGATGACCGAGCCCGAGGCGGGCTCCGACCTGCGGGGCATGAAGACCACCGCCGTGGCGCAGGGCGGTGATTTCATCATCAACGGCACCAAGCATTTCATCAGCCACGCCGATCACGCCGACTTCGTGATCCTGTTCGCGGCGAGCGGCGAGGAGCAAGGGCCGCGAGGCCGCAAGAAGCTGATCACCGCCTTCCTGGTCGACATGGGAACGCCGGGCTTTGAGGTGCGACGCGGCTACCAGAACGTGTCCCACCGCGGCTATACCAACAGCATTCTGCAGTTCACCGACTGCCGCGTGCCGAAGTCGGCGGTGCTCGGCGCCGTGCACCAGGGCTTCGAAGTGGCGAATACCTGGCTCGGCGCCACGCGGCTCCAGGTCGCGGCCAACTGCTTAGGCCGCGCCGAGCGCGCGCTCGCCCTCGCGACGCAGTGGGCGGCCGAGCGGCGCCAGTTCGGCCAGCAGATCGGCAAGTTCCAGGGGGTCGCCTTCAAGCTCGCCGACATGGCGGTTGAGCTGCGCGCCGCGGAGCTCGTGACGCTGGAGGCGGCCTGGAAGCTCGAGCGCCGGACCGCTTCGGACATGGATTACGCGATCGCCAAGCTCAAGGCGAGCGAGATGCTGGCCATGGTGGCGGACGAGGCGCTGCAGATTCACGGTGGCATGGGGCTCATGACCGAGCTGCCGCTCGAGCGCATCTGGCGCGATGCGCGCATCGAGCGCATCTGGGACGGCACCAGCGAGGTGCAGCGGCACATCATCTCGCGGGCGTTGCTGCGGCCGCTGGGCGGTTGAGGAGGCCTGTCCTTTTGCGTGCCGGCGGGAGTGCTGACAGGTCCCTCCGGCAATAGTTAGGTACTTGCCTAACTATTGCCAAATGAACCCATCAGCGCTGAGCTGGCAGCCGCTACTTCCCCTTCCAGACGGGTTGCCTCTTCTCCGCAAACGCCCGCGCGCCC
>DASPSF010000016.1:0-18459 GCA_035624075.1 Steroidobacteraceae bacterium
TCTAACTACTTTTGTACGTCATACGACGGCCAACGTCCCTGAAAACGCCAGCGAATCCCTTCCGTTCCCTCTTCCAGCACCAGGCCAAGCTTATCTGACCCAAATGGCGTGAAGAATTGCGTCAAATGCATCCGATTGTCCCTCTCGACGTACCTGACCCGGGCTGCTTACATGCGTCGCGGGCCCATGGCGCCGCACGGATAAAGAAGCATGGAACGCCACGTCGACCTGTTCGCGCTCACCCGCGAGCGCATGCGAACGCGTCATCTTGCTCTGCGTACCGAGCATGCCTACCTGCAATGGCTGCGCCGTTACCTCGAGTTTCACAAAGGAGCGCACCCGAGCGAGCTCGGCGCGCATGAGGTCGAGGAATTCTTGACCCATCTGGCCGTGCACCGCAAGGTGAGCGCGGCGACGCAGAGTCAGGCGCTGCAGGCGCTGCTGTTCCTCTACCGCCACGTGCTCGGGATCGAGCTGCCGTGGCTCGACAACGTCACCCGCGCCACCCAGCCCAAGCGGCTGCCGGTCGTGTTGAGTCGCGCCGAGGTAGCGGCGCTGCTGGCGCAGCTCTCCGGCACGCCCTGGCTGGTCGCGAGCCTGCTCTACGGGAGCGGCCTGCGCCTCATGGAGGGGCTGCGGCTGCGCGTCAAGGATCTGGCGCTCGAGCGGGGCGAGCTCGTGGTGCGTGAGGCCAAGGGCGGCAAGGACCGGGTCACCATGCTGCCGGCCGCGCTGGACGCGCACGTCCGTGCGCACGTCGCCCGGCTGCGCTCCTGGTACGAGGAAGAGCGGCGGCGGCAGCGGCCCGGCGTCAGCCTGCCACGCGCGCTCGGGCGAAAGTTTCCTGATGCCGCGATTCGCTGGGGCTGGCAGTACCTGTTTCCGGCCGCGACGTTATGCCGCGACCCGTACACCGGCCAGCTGGTGCGACACCACCTGCACGAGAAGGTCATCCAGCGGGCGGTCCAGGCCGCGGTGCTCAAGGCGGAGCTCACGCAGCCGGCGAGTTGCCATACGCTGCGTCATTGCTTTGCGACCCATCTGCTCGAGGACGGCTACGACATCCGCACCGTGCAGGAGCTGCTCGGGCATTCGGATCTGAAGACCACGATGATCTACACGCACGTCATGGCGAAGGGCGCCCGGGGCGTGCGCAGCCCGCTCGATCACAGGTGATAGGTGATCGCGCCGTTCGCCTCGCTCAAGTGCCCTGCTCCGATCAGCTCGTCGACCAGCCGCTGCAGCTCGCTCTCGGGGACTTTCTGCGAGAAGTGCGAGTGCAGCACGGCGATCAGCCCCTTGCGCTTGCGCGGGCGGCGCGTCTTCTGCGTGCCGGCGAGCAGGTGCAGGGCCTGGTCCATGAGCGAGCCGCCCTCGCGCTGCGAGCTCTCGCGGCGCGCGCTGCTGCGCCCACCGGGACGTCCGCCCGCGCCCGCGCCCGAGCGGCTCGCCGCAGGGCTGCGCGGCGCGGCAGCTGGCGGGCCGCGTGAGCCGAGCGCCTCGGCCATGGTGTTGGCGCGGCGCACCGCGAAGCCGCGGCGGGTGAGGTGGCGCACCAGGGGATCGAAGCCCTTGTCCTTCGAGAGGATCACGCAGGAAGTGTCGGGCGCGCGCGCCAGGTACTCGCCGAGATAGAAGGCGATGTGGAAGTCGAGCGCGTTCTTGCCCTGGCCCTCGATGTCGATGGGCACGAAGCGCTCGCCGAGTTTGAGCGCCGCCTTGAGGAAGTCCGTCGGCACGGTGCGCTGCGAGGCGCCGAAGAAGAACGGCACGCGCACGCGCTCGGGGATCGCGGCCAGGTCTATCTTGCCGATGTTCTCGTAGTCGACCAGCAGCACGCTCTCGGTCATGGTCATGGTCATGGTCATGGTCACTTCTTTCGCTCGGCTCGCGCGCCTTCCGCGGCGCCGCCGAAGCCATTCTGACGCCAGGCCTCGTACACGACCAGCGCCACGGCGTTGGAGAGATTGAGGCTGCGGTTGCGGGCGCGCATCGGGATTGCGAGCCGCCGCTCGCGCGGCACGAGCGCCAGCACCCGCGCCGGCAGGCCGCGGGTCTCGGGGCCGAAGAGGAAGGCATCGCCCGCGCCGAAGGCGGCCTCGCTGTAGGCGAGCGTGCCGCCGGTCTCGACGCTGAAGAGGCGCGCGCCGCTCAAGTCCTCGAGGCAGGCGGCGAGGCTCGCGTGCAGGCGCACCTCGGCGAGCTCCTCGTAGTCGAGGCCGGCGCGGCGCACCGCCTTGCGGCTGAGTTCGAAGCCGAGCGGCCGCACCAGGTGCAGCGTCGCACCGCTGTTCGCGCACAGGCGGATGACGTTGCCGGTGTTCGGCGGGATCTCGGGCTGGTAGAGAACAACGTGGAACATCGGCGATCGGACTCGCATGGGGGGCTGCGGGGCTGTGCGATAATGCGCGCCATGCCGAGCGCGACACCAGAAGCCTCCCGGGCCCGAGTCCGCCCGGGCGCGGACGCTGACGCCGCCGCGCTGCGCTTTTCCTTCTGCGGCCTCGAGTTCGCCTCGCCGATCGTGTTGCTCTCGGGCTGCGTCGGCTTCGGCGAGGAGTACACGCGGATCGAAGGCTTCTCCAACCGCGACGCCGGCGCCATCGTGCTCAAGGGCACGACCGCCAGGCCCCGCCTCGGCAACCCGCCGCACCGGGTGTGGGAGACGCCGGCCGGCATGCTGAACGCCATCGGCCTGCAGAATCCCGGCGTCGAGCAGGTGGTGAGCCAGGTGCTGCCGCAACTCGACTTCAGCGAGACGCGCTTCATCGCCAACGTGTGCGGCTCGACGGTGGAGGAATACGCCGAGGTCACACGGCGCTTCGATCAGTCGCCGATCGATGCGATGGAGATCAACATCTCCTGCCCGAACGTCAAGGAAGGCGGCGTCGCCTTCGGCAACTACCCGGAGATGTCGGCACAGGTGGTGGCTGCGTGCCGGCGCGCGACCAGCAAACCGCTCATCACCAAGCTCTCGCCCAACCAGACCGATATCCGCGAGAACGCGCGCCGCTGCATCGAGGCGGGGACGGACGCGCTCGCGGTGATCAACACCCTCATGGGCATGGCGATCGATGTCACCACGCGCCGCCCGGTGATCGGCAACCTGCAGGGCGGACTCTCGGGGCCGGCCATCAAGCCGATCGCGCTCCTCAAGGTGCACCAGGTCTATGAGGTGGCCGCTCCGCACAAGGTGCCGATCATCGGCCAGGGCGGCATCGTGAGCGCGACCGACGCGATCGAGTTCCTGATCGCCGGCGCGAGCGCGGTCGGAGTCGGCACGGCGCTCTTCTACGACCCGCTGGTGTGCCGCCAGATCAACGCAGGGATCGCGGAGTATCTCGACGCGCAGGGACTCAAGAACGTGACGCAGCTGGTCGGGTCGCTGCGCACCGGGCGCGAGGTCGAGGATTGTGCGGTCTCGGGCTGACAGGGGGAGAAACCAGGCATGACGAGGACCATTCCGTTCACGGCGCTCGCGCTCGCTTCGCTGGTCGCGGCCGCGCTGGCCGGTTGCGTGGTCACGGCCTATCCGCCGTACCAGTCGGCGCAACCGCTCGACACCTCCGCGGCCCCGGTGCCCGCGACTGATGAGACCGAGGAGCAGGCGACCGAGCCCCCGCCCCCCCTTCCGGTCTACGACCAGCCGCCCTGCCCGGTGGAGGGTTACATCTGGACGCCCGGTGTGTGGCGCTGGGGAGCGGAGGGCTACTTCTGGGTTCCGGGCACCTGGGTCGCGCCGCCGCAGGTGGGATTCCTGTGGACGCCCGGTTACTGGGGCCTGGTTGGCACGGTGTACGTCTTTCATCCGGGACACTGGGGACCGCACGTCGGCTACTACGGCGGCATCAACTACGGCCATGGCTACGACGGCGACGGCTACCAGGGCGGCCGCTGGGAGAACAGCCGCTTCCGCTACAACACCGCGGTCACCAACGTGAACGTGACCACCGTTCACAACGTCTACAACGAGCGGGTGGTCAACAACGTCACGGTCAACAACACGCGCGTGAGCTACGTGGGAGCCGCCGGCACCCGCGCGCAGCCGAACGCGGCCGAGGCGGCGCACGCGAACGAGCCGCGCTTCCGGGCGATGCCGATTCAGATGCAGCACCACGCGGATGCCCAGGCGGAGCCCGCGCTCAACGCGGCGCGCAACCAGGGCCGGCCGCAGATCGCCGGCACGCCGCGCCCGAGCGCCTTCCGCGCCCCGGGGGTGACACCGGCGAAGCCGGTGGGAGAGACCTACCATCCGCAGCAGCGCCCCGCGCCGCGCGACGAGCAGCCGAAGGAAGAGAGGCCGCATTAGCCACTTCGCCCGGACGGCGGTGCTCGCCGGCGCCCTCGCCTTCGCGGGCGCTGCAATCGGGGACGTCGCAATCGGGGGCGACAGCGCCCCGGCGGCGGGCGATTCGGCGCCGGTCGTGCGCCTCGCGCTGCCGCCTGGTGAGCTCGCGCTCGGGCGCGCGGCGGCGCCGCTCACCATGATCGAGTTCACCGACTATCAGTGCCCCTACTGCCGGCGCTTCCAGGCCGAGGTGTGGCCGAAGCTCAAGCACGAGTACATCGACACCGGCAAGCTCCGCTACATCGCACGCGACCTGCCGCTCGTGATCCATGCCGCGGCCGCACCGGCCGCCGAGGCGGCACATTGTGCCGGGGAGCAGGGCAGGTTCTGGGGCATGCACGCCGCTCTTCTCGGCGGTCCGGCGGACTTGGGTAGCGGCGGGATCGAGCGGCGGGCGCACGCCCTCGGCCTCGACCTGACGCGCTTCGATGAGTGCCTGGCGCGAGCCAAGTACTCGGCGGTGATCGCCGCGCATGCGCAGCAGGCCGACGCCGCCGGCATCGACGGCACGCCCGGCTTCGTCGTCGGGCGCGCCGCGCACGGTGAGCTCACCGGTGTGCGGGTCGAGGGGGCGCTGCCCTACGAGCAGTTCGACGCGCTGCTGCGCAAGCTGCTCGCCGGCCGTTGAGGGCCGTCCGGTCCTACAGCAGGCGCTGCTGGCCGCTCGCGTCCGCGAGCGGCGTGAGCGGCGGATGTAGCCGCACCGGCCGCGGCGCGGTGGCGATGAAGCTCACTTCCATGGTGCGGAAGCGCTCGAGGATCCGCAGGTTGATGCTCTGCTGCGCATCCGCGTAGGCCTTGTATTCGGGCCGCGTGACGAAGAACACGGCCTCGAACTCGAGTGCGGTCTCCGTGCAGCGCAGCAGGTGGCAGCGGTCGAAGCGCACCTCGGGCGTCGCCTCGATGATCTCGCGCACCGCGCGCGGCACCGCGGCGAGGGTCGCCACCGGGGTTTCGTAGTGCACCGGCAGGACGAACAGCGCACGGCGCTCGATCAGGCGCCCGTAGTTGCGCACCCGCGCCTTCAGGAGATCGCCGTTCGAGATGATGATCTGCTCGCCGTTGATGCTCCGTAGCCGCGTGCTCTTCACGCCGATGTGCTCCACCGTCCCCTGGCAGTCATCGATGGTGAGGAAATCGCCGAGGCCGAAGGGCTTGTCGAGTGCGATCGAGAGCGAGGCGAGCAGGTCGGCGAGCACCGTCTGCACGGCGAGCGCGAGCGCGATGCCGCCGATGCCGAGGCCCGCGAGCAGCGGGCGGATCTCGATCCCCAGGTTGTCGAGCGCGAGCAGCGCCGCGACTCCCCAGATGAGGAGCCCCGCGGCAAACAGGATCACCTCCATCGAGCTCTTCAGCAGCGTGTCGGGGCCGGTGGAGCGCTGGCGGCGGAGATCTACGCCGAAGCGCACCGCCGCCATGGCCCAGAGCGCGATCTGCATCCACAGCAGCAGCACCAGCGCACCCGTCAGCCAGCGCTCGAGTCTCGGCGGGAAGGTGAGGTCGCGCGAGGCGAGCCACAGCGCCGCTCCCCACAAGAAGAACCGGTTGGTGCGTCCGGCCAGCAGCGCGGCGAGATCGATCGCCGGGTGCATCTTGAGCGGTGTGCGGGCGGTGAGACGCCGGCGCTGCGCGGCGATCAGCCCCTTGGCGAGCGGCAGCACCGTGAAGGTGATGAGGAAGATCGCAAGCGCGATCGTCCAGTCGCCGAGCGTGTTGCCCAGGAACTCGATCTGCCACAAGCGGCCCGACATCGGCGTTGGCTCCCCTCTTAAGCCCGCCCCGCGGCTACTCTCCGCTGTCCTCCGCGCTGCTCATGCCGAGCTCCTTCAGTTTCCGGGTGAGCGTGTTGCGCCCCCAGCCGAGGAGCTTCGCCGCCTCCTGGCGGTGCCCGTGGGTGCGCTTGAGCGCCGCGCGGATCAGGACGCGCTCGAACTGCGGCTGCGCGGCATCGAGCAGCGGCTGCGTGGCGCCCATCGAAGCGCGCTCGGCCCAGCTCGCGAGCGCCGCCGCCCAGTCCGCGTCCTTCGGCCCCGCGGAGGCGGCATTCACGAGCTCCGCCGGCAGGTCCTCAAGGCGCACCTCGCGACCCGGAGCGAGCACCGACAGCCGCCGGCAGAGGTTCACGAGCTCGCGCACGTTCCCCGGCCAGTCGTAGGCGGTGAGCAGCGCGTGCGCATCGGCGGCCAGCACCTTGGGCTCGACGCCGAGCTCGTGGGCGGCGACCTCGAGGTAATGGGCCAGCAGGTCCGGGATGTCGCCGGCGCGCGCGCGCAGCGGCGGCAGCTCGATGCGGATGACGTTCAGCCGATGGTACAGGTCCTCGCGAAACAGGCTCCGTGTGACCCGCTCGCGCAGATCCTGGTGGGTGGCGGCGATGACGCGCACGTCGACCCGTACCGCGGTCTGGCCGCCGACGCGATAGAACTCGCCCTCGGCCAGCACGCGCAGCAGGCGTGTCTGCAGCGGCATCGACATGTCGCCGATCTCATCGAGAAACAGCGTGCCGCCATCGGCCTGCTCGAAGCGCCCGCGGCGCAAGCTGTCGGCGCCGGTGAAGGCGCCGCGCTCGTGGCCGAAGAGCTCGGACTCGAGCAGGTCGGCGGGGATCGCCGAGGTGTTGAGCGCGATGAAGGGCTTGCCCTCGCGCGGGCTGTGATCGTGCAGCGCGCGTGCCACCAGCTCCTTGCCGGTGCCGGACTCGCCCGTCACCAGCACGGTCATGGAGGAGCGGGCCAGCCGCCCGATGGCGCGGAACACCTGCTGCATCGCCGGCGCGCGGCCCAAAAGCTCGGGGATGCGCGGCGCGCCCCCCGCCTCGCCGCTCCCCTGCATGCCGGCATTGGCCGCACGGCGCGCGAGCGCCACCGCCTGGTCGATGTCGAAGGGCTTCGGCAGGTACTCGAACGCCCCGCCCTCGTAGGCCGAGACGGCGCTGCCCAAGTCCGAATGCGCGGTCATCACGATCACCGGCAGCGCCGGGCGCGCGTCGCGGATGCGGCGCAGCAGCTCGAGCCCCGAGGCGCCCGGCATGCGGATGTCGGTGATCAGCACGTCCGGTGACTCGCGCCGCAGCGCCTCCAGCGCCGGCTCCGCGGCATCGAACACGCGCGCGCTCATGCCGCCGTGCTTCAGCGCCCGCTCGAGCACCCAGCGGATCGAGGCGTCGTCATCGACCAGCCACACGCGCAGCGACTCGCTGTTCATGATTCCTCTCCGAGCGGCAGCAGCAGCGTGAACACGGTGCGCCGCGGCTCGCTCTCGAACTCGATGATGCCGCCGTTGCGGGTCACCAGCTCCTGCGCCACCGCCAGCCCCAGGCCCGTGCCGTTGGGGCGCCCGGTGACCAGCGGATAGAAGATCGAGGACTTGAGGTGCTCGGGCACGCCGGGACCTGAGTCCTCGACCTGCACCGCGGCGACCAGGCGGTGGCGCACCGGCCCGATGCTGACGTTGCTGCGCGCGCGGGTCCGCAGTACCACGTGCCCGGTGTCGCCCTGCGACGAGAGCGCCTGCAGCGCGTTGCGCCCGACGTTGAGCAGCGCCTGGATCAGCTGGTGGCGGTCGAGCATGGCGTTCGGCAGGCTCGGGTCGTAGTCGCGCTCGACCAGCACCCCACCGCGCGCCTCGGCGCGCAGCAGGTGATAGACGTGCTCGCAGATCTCGTGCACGTTCATCAGCGTCTTGTTGGGCGGGCGGCTCGGGCCGGCGATCGAGTCGACCAGCGCGGTGAGCCGGTCGGCCTCGCCGATGATCACCTGGGTGTACTCGCGTAAGGAAGGCGCCGGCAGCTCGCGCTCGAGCAGCTGCGCCGCGCCGCGCAGGCCCCCGAGCGGGTTTTTGATCTCGTGGGCGAGCTGCCGGATCATCAGGCGGCTGCCGTCGAGCCGTGCGAGCAGGTCGTTGTCGCGCGAGATGCGCTGGCGCTGGGTGGTGTCGGCGAGCTCGATCAGCAGGTGCGTGCCGGTGAGCCCGGTGAGCGGCGTCACCGTGACATCGAGCGTGCGCGGCTCGCGCGGCGAGTTGGCCGGCTTGAGCGTCAGCTCGCGGTCGGCGATGCCCTCGCCGCTCTCGAGCGCGCGCCTCAGGATCCCGATGAGCGCTCCGGCCTCGTGGAGAAAATCGCCGAACGGGCGGCCACGGCTCATGTTGAGGCTGAAGGCGAGCAGGTCCTGTGCGGCCACGTTGGCGTAGATCGGGCACAGCTGCGCATCCAGCATCAGGATTCCGGTCGAGAGCGCATCCAGCAGCTCCGCCGGATCGAAGTGCGAGAGCACCGAGGGGCTGCGGTACTCAGCAGCCACGGCGGGGCCCGCTCGCGGTGGGGTGTGTCAGCGCGGGCGCGGCGAGGCGCCGGGCTGGCCGCTCATTCCGGGGCTGAAGAGATTCGGCTGCTGGACGTAGAAGGTCACACTCGGCGTCTGGCACAGGATCGTGCCGTCGGCGCTGCGGATCTGTGCGCTCACCGAATGGGCGCCGCGATCGATCGGCGTCACGTTGAAGCCGAGCCCCGTCGGGTTGCCGGCGTTCAGGCCCTGGCCGTCCATCGTGATGTAGATGCGATCGCCGCCGCGCGGCACCGGATCGGCCGCCACGCGGATGAACACCGACTGCGCATTCGGCAGGTTCTGCTGGTCGAGCGGCTGGGCGATGGCGCAGCCCTTGTAGGGATTCGGCGCGGGCGCCGAGCCCGAGTCGGAATCGGCCGGCGCGCGTACGCTGGCCGCCTTCGAGGAATAGGTTTGCACGCCCTCCACCTGCAGTTTCTGGGCGTTCGGGTGCGGTTGATCGCTGTAGTGGATCACGCCGTTGTCGTCGACCCACTTGTAGATCGTGGTAGCGAACGCCACCGAGCAGGCGAGCGAGATTAAGGTAAAGAGAATGCGCTGCGTCATCGCGCCTGAGCATATCCCGGCATGGGGGTGGAGACAAAAGCGGCCCGCCGCGAATGTGCGGCGCCGCTCCCTCGCGCGCCGCCGGCTGTGACCGCCGCCGCATCCCCGTCGCGCCCGCTGCGCCCGCCCGGAACGGACCGGGTGCGGCAGGAGCGGAGCGCGGGGGAAGCGGTCGGGTCATTCCATGGTCAGCAGCTGTAGTACAGCTCCAGCTCCACCGGGTGCGTGGACATGCGGAATCTGGTGATCTCCTGGAGCTTGAGTCCCATGTAGGCATCGATCACGTCGTTGGTGAACACGCCGCCGCGGGTGAGGAACTCGCGATCGTGGTCGAGCTGCTCGAGCGCCATGTCGAGCGAATGGCACACGGTCGGGATGTGCTTGGCCTCCTCGGGCTCGAGGTCGTAGAGATCCTTGTCCGCGGGGTCGCCCGGATGGATCTTGTTCTGGATGCCATCGAGCCCCGCCATCATCATCGCCGCGAAGGCGAAGTAGGGGTTGGCGCACGAGTCGGGGAAGCGCACCTCGATGCGCCGCGCCTTCGGGCTCGACACCCACGGGATGCGGATCGAGGCGGAGCGGTTGCGCGCCGAGTAGGCGAGCAACGTCGGCGCCTCGAAGCCGGGCACCAGGCGCTTGTAGCTGTTGGTGCCGGGGTTGGTGATGGCGTTCAGCGCCTTGGCGTGCTTGATGATGCCGCCGATGTAGTAGAGCGCCAGATCCGAGAGTCCGCCGTACTTGTCGCCGGCAAACAGCGCCCGGCCTTCCTTCTGCAGCGACTGGTGCACGTGCATGCCGTTGCCGTTGTCGCCCACCAGGGGCTTCGGCATGAAGGTCGCGGTCTTGCCGTAGCCGTGGGCGACGTTGTGGATGCAGTACTTGAGGATCTGCACCTGGTCGGCCTTCTGCACCAGGGTTCCCGCGCCGACGCCGATCTCGGCCTGGCCGCCGGTCGCCACCTCGTGATGGTGCACCTCGACCTTGAGCCCCATCTCCTCCATCGCCAGGCACATCGCCGAGCGGATGTCCTGGAAGGCATCGACCGGCGGCACCGGGAAGTAGCCGCCCTTGATGCCGGGGCGATGGCCCTTGTTGCCTTCCTGGTATTCGCGCTCGGAGTTCCACGCGCCCTGCACCGAGTCGATCGAGTAGAACGAGCCGTTCATCTGGTTGCCGAAGCGCACGCTGTCGAAGATGAAGAACTCGTTCTCCGGCCCGAAGAGCGCGGAGTCGGCTATGCCGGTTGACTTCAGGTAAGCCTCGGCGCGCTTGGCGAGCGAGCGCGGATCGCGCTCGTAGCCCTGCATGGTGGCCGGCTCGATCACGTCGCAGCGGATGTCGACCGTCGTCTCCTCGAAGAACGGATCGATGACGGCGGTGTTGGCTTCGGGCATGAGGATCATGTCCGACTCGTTGATGCCCTTCCACCCGGCGATGCTCGAGCCGTCGAACATCTTGCCGTCGCGGAAGAAGTCCTCATCGACCAGCCGCGCGGGGATCGTCACGTGCTGTTCCTTGCCGCGCGTGTCCGTGAAGCGCAGGTCCGCGAACTTCACCTGTTTTTCTTTGATGAGCCGAATCACATCACTCGCTGTCATATCGCCTCCGCAGAAATTGGGGTCAGGGCGGTCCGCCGCCTCTCAGGTCCTCGAGCCATTGCAGGCCCCATGCCATAGGCACAGGGAAGTGAAATCAAGCAGTTAGCGGACATTCTGAACTACATATGCACCATTCGAGTGCATGTAAAATTCATTCTTGCACTTTCTGGGTGCGTGGAACAGGGGTTTTTTGCTGTTTTCAGGCCGCAGATCGTGCATGCACGATTTTAGTGCGCGCTGGGGCTCGATGCCCCGCCGCCCTGGCCTGCTCTCTGGCCGCGCACCGTCGAGCGGTGGCGCGCCTTATACTCGCGCGCTCTTTGGGTCTCGGATCCGCGCATGGCCTCCGGTCGCTCGAAAAAAAACGCGCGCGCGCCGCGCAGCTTCCAGGAGCTGATCTTCGCGCTCGAGGAATACTGGTCTTCGCGCGGCTGCGTGATCCTGCAGCCCTACGACATGGAAGTCGGCGCCGGCACTTTTCACACCGCGACGTTTCTGCGTGCGGTGGGGCCGGAGCCCTGGAGCGCGGCCTACGTGCAGCCCTCGCGCCGGCCGACCGACGGCCGCTACGGCGAGAATCCCTTCCGCCTGCAGCACTACTACCAGTACCAGGTGGTGATCAAACCCTCGCCGCTCGAGATTCTCGATCTCTACCTCGGGAGCCTCGCCGCGCTCGGCCTCGATCCCCTCACCCACGACGTGCGCTTCGTCGAGGACAACTGGGAGTCGCCCACGCTCGGCGCCTGGGGCCTCGGCTGGGAGGTGTGGCTGAATGGCATGGAGATCACCCAGTTCACCTATTTCCAGCAGGTCGGCGGCCTCGACTGCCGCCCGGTGACGGGCGAGATCACCTACGGGCTCGAGCGGCTCGCGATGTACCTGCAGGGAGTCGAGAGCATCTACGACATCGTCATCACGCGCACGGCACGAGGGCCGGTGACCTACGGGGACGTCTTCAGGCAGAACGAGGCCGAGCAGTCGGCCTACAACTTCGAGCACGCCGACGTGCCGACGCTGCTCAGGCATTTCGAGGATCACGAGCGCGAGTGCCAGCGCCTCCTCGAGGCGCAGCTGCCGCTGCCGGCGTACGAGCAGGTGCTGAAGGCCTCGCACACGTTCAACCTGCTCGACGCGCGCCGCGCGATCTCGGTGACCGAGCGGCAGCGCTACATCCTGCGGGTCCGCACGCTCGCGAGCGGCGTCGCCCGTGCCTATCTCGAGAGCCGCGAGCAGCTCGGCTTTCCGCTCCTGAAGGAGCAGCCGCGGAAGGGCCGCGCCACTGACGCCGGCGCCGCGGCATGAAGGCGCGGAAACCCGCGAAGACCGCGAAGAGGGCGAAGGCAGCGGCCGGACCCAGGGACTTCCTGTTCGAGATCGGCACCGAGGAGCTGCCGCCGAAGGCGCTGCTCGGGCTCGAGCTCTCGCTCGTCAGCGCGCTCGGCGCCGGGCTCGACAAGGCCGGCCTCGCCCACGGCGAGCTCGTGGGGTTCGCCACCCCGCGACGGCTGGCGGTGTGGGTGAAGGCGCTCGCCGCCGGGCAACCCGAGCAGCAGTTGCGACGCAAGGGCCCGCCGGTTTCAGCGGCGTTCGATGCGGCGGGCAACCCCACCCGCGCCGCGCTCGCCTTCGCCGAGAGCTGCGGCACTTCGGTTGCAAAGCTCGAGCGCATCGAGGAGGCCAAGGGCTCCTTCCTCTACTTCACCGGCACGCGCAAAGGCGCGCGCGCGGTCGAGCTGCTGCCGGGACTGGTCGCGGCGGCGCTCGATGCCTTGCCGATTCCGCGCCGCATGCACTGGGGGGAAGGCAGCGCGCTGTTCGTGCGCCCGGTGCACTGGCTCGTGATGCTGTACGGGAGCGAGGTCGTGCCGGCGACGCTGCTCGAGACCCGAAGCGGCCGCGAGACGCGCGGACACCGCTTCCTCGCTCCGCGGCCGCTGCGCCTCGCCTCGCCCGAGCGCTACGAGCGCACGCTCCGCGAGCAGGGCTACGTGCTCGCCGATTTCGCCGCGCGCCGCGCCCGCATCCGCAAGGAGGTGACCGCGCTCGCCGAGAAGGCCGGCGGGCGGGCGCTCATCAGCGAGAGCCTCCTCGATGAGGTCACCGCGCTCACCGAGTGGCCGGTGGCGCTCGCCGGGAAGTTTGAGGAGCGCTTCCTCGAGCTGCCGCGCGAGGTGCTCACCGCGACTCTGGAGGATCACCAGCGCTACTTTCCTCTGGAGAGCGCCGAGCGCCGGCTGCTGCCCGCGTTCGTCGCGGTGGCGAACATCGCCAGCCGCGACCCGGCCAAAGTGCGCGCCGGGAACGAGCGCGTGGTGCGTCCGCGCCTCGCGGACGCCGCGTTCTTCTACGCGCAGGACCGGCGCGCGCCGCTCAGTGCCCGCGTCGCGGCGCTCGATGCGGTGACCTACCAGGCCCGCCTCGGCTCCCTCGGCGACAAGACCCGGCGGGTGCGGGCGCTCGCCGGCGAGGTCGCCGCGGCGACCGGCGCGCCGCGCGCTGAAGTCCTGCGCGCCGCCGAGCTCTGCAAGTGCGATCTCGTGACCGCCATGGTCGGGGAGTTCCCGGAGCTGCAGGGTGTCATGGGCAGCTACTACGCGCGGGCTGATGGCGAGCCGCCCGAGGTCGCCGCCGCGATCCGCGAGCATTACCTGCCGCGCGGAGCGGGTGACGAGCTCCCCGCCTCGAGCGTCGGGCTCGCGCTCGCGATCGCCGACAAGCTCGATACGCTCGCCGGCATCTTCGCGATCGGCGAGAAACCGACCGGAGCCAAGGATCCGTTCGCGCTGCGCCGCGCGGCGCTCGGCGTCCAGCGCATCCTCATCGAGAAGAGCCTCGATCTGGATCTGCTCGCCTGCCTCGCCCACGCCGTGTCGGCCGCGCACGCCGACATCGCCCGGCTGCGCGCGGGCACCCCGGGCGCCGCGGCCCGGCCGCTGCCGCCGGTCGCCGCGACCGTCGCCGAGGTCTATGACTTCCTGATGGAACGGCTGCGCGCTTATTACCTCGAGCGGGGCGCGCCCCAGGCGCTCCCCGGCCTGGCCGCCGTCACCGGCGAGATGTTCGACGCGGTGCTCGCGGCCCGGCCGGCCTCGCCGCTCGACTTCGACGCGCGGCTGAAGGCGCTCAGCACCTTCCTCGAGCTCCCCGAGGCCGCGAGCCTCACCGCCGCCAACAAGCGCATCGCCAACATCCTGCGCAAGGCGCCGGGCGCTCCACCCGCCGAGGTCAACGTGGCGCAGCTGCGCGAGCCCGCCGAGATACGGCTCTTCGATGCGATGCGCGCGCTCCGCGATGCGATCGCCGGGGCCACCGCGCGGCGCGAGTACACCGGGGCGCTCGGGCACCTCGCGCAGCTGCGGCCGGCCGTCGATGCCTTCTTCGATTCGGTGATGGTGATGTGCGAGGACCCGGTGCTGCGCGCCAACCGATTGGGCCTGCTCGCGCAGCTGCGCGGACTGTTCGCCGGAGTCGCGGATCTCTCGCGGCTCCCAGGTTGAGCGCGGTGAGCGGCGCAGCGGCGCGGGGCGGCGGGCGAAGGCGCCCGGCGGCGCTGCAGGCGCTCGGGTCGCTTTTCTTCACGGGGTTCCTGTTCGTCTGGACGTTCTGCTACGCGATCGCCTTCGTGCTCGCCTGTCTCGTGCTGCCCTTTCCGCGCCGCTTTCCGCTCGCGCGCTTCTGGGCCGCGACGCTCCTGTGGGTGCTCAGGTGGAGCTGTGGGCTCGACTACCGGGTCGAGGGCGCGCCGCTCCCCGAGGGCTGCCACATCGCCCTCTGGAAGCACTCCTCGTCCTGGGAAACGATAGCGATGATGGTGATCTTCCCGCGCCAGGTGTGGGTGCTGAAGCGCGAGCTCGTGTGGATCCCGGTCGTCGGCCTCGGGGTGCTGCAGATGCATGCGATCGCCATCGACCGCAGGGCGGGCCACAGCGCCGTTGCGCAGGTCATCGAGCAGGGCAAGGACCGGCTCGCCGAAGGCGACTGGGTGATGATCTTCCCCGAGGGCACACGCATGCCGCCCGGCGAGACGCGCCGCTACGGCGTGAGCGGCACGCTGCTCGCCGCTGCGGCCGGCAAGCTCATCGTGCCGGTCGCGCACAACGCCGGGCATTATTGGCCGCGGCGTGGACTCATGAAGAAGCCGGGCACCGTCCGCGTCGTCATCGGCGCGCCGGTCGTGGCCGCCGGGCGCGAGGCGCGCGAGCTCAATGAGGAGATTCAGACCTGGGTCGAGGCGACGGTGAAGAAGCTCGTGCCCGGCCATGAATAGGGGTACGGGCACCTATTGACGCATTAGCGAGTCATTCGGCGATTCAGATTCTATTTTTGGATCTGAAATCGCGCCCTTTCTGAAAGGGCGTGAATGTTCCACGTGGAACCAGGCCGAGCGCGCCTTACACGTCGAGGTTAGTCACTGACAGGGCGTTCTTCTCGATGAACTCGCGCCGGGGCTCGACCTGATCACCCATGAGGGTCGTGAAGATATCGTCCGCCGCGACCGCATCCTCGATCTTCACCTGCATGAGGCGCCGTGTCTCCGGGTTGATGGTGGTCTCCCAGAGCTGCTCGGGATTCATCTCGCCGAGGCCCTTGTAGCGCTGGATGCTCTGACCTTTCTTGGCCTGATCGAACAGCCATTTCATCGCTTCCTTGAAGGAGCCGATTTCCTGGCGCTCGTTGCCGCGGGTCACGTAGGCACCCTCGCCGATCAGCCCGGCGAGCGTGCGTGCGAGCTCGGCGATGCGGTGGTACTCGGCCGACTCGAAGAACTCGCGCGGCAGGTACTTGTGACTCGCCGTGCCGTGCTCGGTCTTGTGCACGATGACGCGCGCCGCCTGGCCCGCGCCCGGCGAGCGCACCTCGAGGCGATAGGTCCGCGTGCCGTCAGCGAGCGCGTTGAGGCGATCATTCAGATCGGCGGTCCAGCCGCGCAGCCACTCGGCGCGATCGAAGTCGGCGGGCGTCACCTCCGGCATGTAGATCAGCTGCTCGAGGAGGCGGTCATCGTAGCGGCGCGACCAGCGCTTGATGATCGACTGGACCTCCATGTACTTGCGCGCCAGCAGCTCGAGCGAGGAGCCGGCGAGCGGCGGGGCCGCGGAGTTCACGTGCAGCGCCGCGCTCTCGAGCGCGGTGTTGAGCAACAGCTGATTCAGCTCGTTGTCGTCCTTGACGTAGGACTCCTGCTTGCCGCGCTTGATCTTGTAGAGCGGCGGCTGCGCGATGTAGATGTGGCCGCGCTCGATGAGCTCGGGCATCTGCCGGTAGAAGAACGTGAGGAGCAGCGTGCGGATGTGGCTGCCGTCGACGTCGGCATCCGTCATCAGGCAGATGCGGTGATAGCGCAGCTTGCCGACGTCGAAGTCGTCGCGCCCGATCCCCGTGCCGAGCGCGGTGATGAGCGTGCCGACCTCGGCCGAGGACAGCATCTTGTCGAAGCGCGCGCGCTCGACGTTGAGGATCTTGCCCTTCAGAGGAAGGATCGCCTGGGTGCGCCGGTCGCGCCCCTGCTTGGCGGAGCCGCCGGCGGAATCGCCCTCGACGATGAAGATCTCCGAGAGCGCCGGGTCTTTCTCCTGGCAGTCGGCGAGCTTGCCGGGGAGCCCGGCGATATCGAGCGCGCCCTTGCGGCGCGTCATCTCGCGCGCCTTGCGCGCCGCCTCGCGTGCACGCGCCGCCTCCACCATCTTGGCGACGATGAGGCGCGCTTCCTGCGGGTGCTCGAGCAGGAACTCCTGGAGCTTAGTGCCGACCGCGTTCTCGACGATGCCCTTCACCTCGGAGGACACGAGCTTGTCCTTGGTCTGCGAGGAGAACTTGGGGTCCGGCAGCTTCACCGACAGGATCGCGGTCAACCCTTCGCGCGCATCGTCGCCGGTCATCGGGATCTTGTCCTTCTTCCCGTTGAGCTCCTTCTCGACGTAATCGTTCAGGGTGCGGGTCAGCGCGGAGCGAAAGCCCGCGAGGTGCGTGCCGCCGTCCTTTTGCGGGATGTTGTTCGTGTAGCAAAACATCGATTCCTGGTAGGAATCGTTCCACTGGAGAGCCACTTCGACCGAAACAGGGCCGTCTTGGGTGCGAAACCAGAACACTGACTCGTGGATCGGCGTGCGCGTGCGGTTCAAGTACTTCACGAAGGCCTGGAGTCCGCCCGCGTGCGCGAACACGTCGGACTTGTTCTCGCGCTCGTCGATGAGCTCGATCCGCACGCCCGAATTGAGGAAGGAGAGCTCGCGCAGCCGCTTGGCGAGCACGTCGTAGTTGAACTGGATGTTCGTGAAGATCTTGGCGCTCGGACGAAAGCGGATCACCGTGCCGCGCTCGTGGGTAGCGCCGGCCTCGGCGAGCGGAGCCACTGGCTCACCCAGGTGGTACTCCTGGCGATAGAGCTTGCCGTCGCGGGCTACCGTGAGCTGCAGGTAATCCGAGAGCGCATTGACGACCGAGACGCCAACGCCATGGAGGCCGCCTGAGACCTTGTAGGAGCTGTCGTCGAATTTCCCGCCCGAGTGCAGCACGGTCATGATGACCTCGGCGGCCGAGCGGCCTTCTTCGGGGTGGATATCCACAGGAATCCCGCGCCCGTTATCGGACACGGTCACCGACTCATCGGCGTGAATCGTGACGATTATGCGGTCGCAGTGGCCGGCCAAAGACTCGTCGATGGAGTTGTCGACGACCTCGAAAACCATGTGGTGGAGACCGCTCCCGTCATCGGTGTCCCCGATGTACATTCCGGGGCGTTTCCGCACCGCATCAAGACCCTTTAAGACTTTGATTTTGCTCGAGTCGTAGACGTCGTCTGAGGCCATGAATCCACTCGGTTTTGTGACGCATCATTATACCGGTTGCACCCTCCCATGTTCCACGTGGAACGCCCTCGCGGGAGCGCCGAAAAGCCTCGATTCCGCGTGCAAAGACGTCACGACGAGCTGCGATTTGAGCTGCGAAACCTGGGCGATGAAGCGCTCGAGATGCTCCCCGTCGAGCTCGGCCGCGGGGTCGTCCAGGAGGAGCGTGGGGGTCGTCTCCGTCGTCGCTTGCAGGAAGCGCAGCTCGGCCAACGTCATCGCCACCGCGACCAGTTTTTGCTGTCCGCGCGAGAGCACCTCGCGCGCTGGCCGGCCGTACAGCCTCACGGCGACATCGGCCCGATGGGGGCCGGCGTGAGTGAGATGGCGCGCCTCGTCACGGGCGCGCGAAGCGATCAGCGCCTCCCCGAGTGAATGCTCCTGGCTCCACCCGCGCAGGTAGTGGAGCTCCACCGGAAGGCCGCTCAGGGCCGCCACCGCGTCCTGCCAATAGGGCTCGAGCTGCCCGAGGATCCGCCTCCGCGACTCCGCGATGGCCTCCCCAAGCCGCGCGAGCTCTCCATCCCAGATGGAGGCTTCGGTCGGATCGGTCTTCAGCGCAGCGTTGCGCTGCTTGAGCGCCCGGGTGTAGCGGACCCAGGTATCGACGAATCTCGGTTCCACGTGGAACACGGCCCAATCCATCCAGCGTCTCCGGCCGTAGCCGCCTTCCTCAACGAGGCGGTGTACGCCGGGTTCGATCGCCTGGACGGGAAAGGCCTGGGAAAGCTCAGCCAGCGACCCCGCGGGCCGTCCGCCGATCCGGGCGATGA
>DASPSF010000030.1:0-7326 GCA_035624075.1 Steroidobacteraceae bacterium
GGGAAGATCCTCAAGGGCAGCTATGTCGACCATACAGGCGCGAAGGAGGCGACGGGCTCGTACACCGAGAAGCGCGTGACAGCCGGGCCCGCGGGTTCGCACGCGATCTCGGGCACCTGGAAGCCGGACGTGGTCACCGCAGGGAACGAAGCGGCGATTACCGTCGGCTATGCGATGACGGCAGACGGCTTCAGCATGCACTGGAACGGCCAGAGCTACGACGCGAAATTCGACGGCAAGGAGTACCCGGTCAATGGTGATCCGAGCCACACAACCGTGACGCTGAAGCGGGTCGACGAGCACACGGTGCTGGAAAGCGATCATCGCTTGGGAAAGGTGACCGATGAGGTCCGACTGGCTGTTGCCGCCGACGGCAAGACGATCAAAGGAGAAGACAAAGACCTGGCCCACGGACAGACGACCACGTACATCCTGGAGAAGCAGTAGAGCAACTGCCCGCCCGGGAGCCTGCGCCCTGCGGGCTCCCGGCGCGGCCGGCGGTGCGCGCGCGGCGCCGCGCGCTGCTTCAGTGCTTGTGCCCCGGGAACAGCCGGCAGTAGATGCAGTCGGCGCCCGTCGGGTTGTCGAGCATGAAGTGGCGCACCCAGTAGCCCTCGCCGCGCGAGGCGGCGTGCTCGAAGGGCTGATTCTCCAGGTCGTGGCCGACGACTTCCACCGCTCCCTCGCCCTCGAGGATCTCGGCGGCGCGCTCGGTTTCGATCGCGCCGCGCGGATGCACGGTGATAGTGGCGGCGCCGCCCTCGACCCGCTCGGCGAGTCCCTCGACGAACGGACGCTCGTCCGCCTTGCTCAGCAGGGTGCGGAAGTACTGCACGAACTTGTCGTGGGCCGAGCCTGCGGGCTGAAGTCCCGCCCGGCCGGGCTCGCAGGATGCGGTGAGCTCGACGCGATCCGTGGGGAAACCATCGCTCACCAGACGGGTGCGGACGCGGTCCGCGGCGGTGTACTCGTTGAACACGGCGAGGATGACGGCGCTCATGTTCCCTCCTCAGGTCAACGCAAAAAATTCTACGCCCGCCGCAGGGAAGGGGCGTAATGCTGCATTGCACAAAACCCCTTCGGAAAGGACCCGGACGGCCGGCCCCTCGCGCTCATGTCGCAGGTCAGGTCCTAGCGGCTACTTACCGGCGGGCTGGGCGGCGCTGTCGGCCGGCGCCTTCGCCGCCGCCTTCTTCGCCGCGGGCTTCACCGGCTTCTGCGGCTTCTCGGGCTTCGGCTGCAGCAGATCCTCCAGCGTGCGGAAGATCGCTCCGTACTTGTAGTCCGGAATCTCGAACTCCCAGCCGGCGAGCCGCGTGTTGAGTGCCTGCGCCTCGGCTTCGGCGTCCTTGGCCGTCGAGCGGGCCGCGAGCGTGATGAGCGAGCGCGTGCCGTCCTTGCGGCCCCCGAGCTCGAGCTCGAGGCCGTCGAAGGTGCGGAACACGGCCCGCGCCACTTTGGCGTCGGCGGGTGCCGCGGCTTTCTGAACGTCCTCGAGTGTGAGCGCGCTCAGGGAGGCGGCGATCGAGTCCGCGGCGCTGGCGCTGGTCAGCAGGCGTCCCTTGGGAAGCGGCGCCACGGTGAAGTCGGGCTGCTCCTTCTTGTCGCGCGTGGCGCTGAAGGACGGCCCGTCGGCGGGCTTCTCGTCCACCTGGCGGATGCGCGTCTGCGGCACGTCGACCAGCGAGTGCTCGAGCCAGCTCTTGGGGTCGGCATCGGGGTTGAGGAGCGGGGCAGCCAGCAGGCTCGGGGCGGTACCCGCGACGCGCACGAAGCCGGACTTGCCGCTCGAGGTCTTGCCGACGATGAGCGCGAAGCGGCGCGCCGGTGTGACGACGTCGATCTGCGTGCCGGTCGCCTTCGGCGAGCTCACGTCCTCGACGCCGAGCTGCGGATAGTTCGCGGGCAGGCGCGTCTTTTCCTCGACCACGTTCAGCGCGCCGAGATCGAGCAGGAGCTTGCGCACCTTGCCGGGCTCGGCGGCCCAGTCGCGCTCGCCGACCACCCAGCCCACCGAGGCCTTCCTGAGAGTGGCGTGCGTACCGTCGCCGCGGCGCAGGTCCACTTCGGTCACGGCGTTGACGCTCTGCTCGAGGCCCGGCAGCACCAGGTCGCCGGTCAGCGTCGCGTGCTCGAGGTGCCGCCGCGAGGACAGCCAGATCGCAAAGGCGATCAGCGCGAGCCCGCAGCCGAGCAGCAGCCAAACGCGGCGCGGCGTCATGGCAGCTGCTCCGCCGTCGCGCGCCGATGCGCGCGCGCGCGACGCCGCCAGGCGGCGAAGCCGAGCGCCAGCAGCGCGAATACGGCCGGGATCACGATGATATCCACGATCTTGATCTCCGTGCCGAGCCGCGAGATATCCGCGTCGAGCCCGGCGCGCACGGCGCGCAGCTCTTTGCGGATGCGGATCTTCTCCTGCTCGAAGTGCTCGATCTCTTCCTGCTCCTGGGGCGTGACGATGAGCGAGCTCTGGTCGCGCCCGCCGCCCTTGGACTGCAACGCAGTCAGCTTCTGTTCCGTTGACTGCAGCTGCTGCTCGAGCTCGTGCTCCTTGTCGCGGAAGCGGTCGTCGGCGGCGCGCCGCAGCTTATCGACCCGCTCGAAGGGCCGGGTGAAGGTGGCACGGCCGCGCACGCTGATCAGATCGTCGCTGCCGGCGAGATTGTCGAGCGCGTTGAGGACCAGGTCGCCGTTGCTGGCCCAGGCCTGCACCAGGCGCTGGCCGAAGAAGTCCTGCTGGCGTACCCACAGGTAGTCGGCCAGCAGATCGGTGTCGGCGATGACGACGAGGTTGAGCGGGTGGGCGGAAGCGACGAGCGGCGCCGTGCCGGCCGGCAGCGTCACGCCCGCGGGCACGCCCGCGGGAAAGGCGGTGTGCACGTTGCCGGTGACGCGCGCGGCGATCGCGTAGCGCACGCCGGTCGGCTTGAAGCCCTCGCGCAGCGTCGCCGGATCGAACAGCATGCGGAAGCGCTCGACCGGCAGCAGCTCCGCGTCGGCGCTCGACTGGATCAGCGGCTCGAATTTCACCGCCGCGCCCTTCACCGGCTCGAGGTAGCCGGCGACCGCGACGTTGACGTTGGAGAGTCCGGCGGTGATCACGTCGCCGGTGGCGAAGGTCGTCTTGTCGAGGCCGAGCACGCCCAAGTGCTCGACCGGCGGCTCGCCCTGATGCATCGACACCGAGAGCGCGTGGCCACGGTCGGCCACCACCTGGCTGGCATCGAACTTCACGCCCCAGGCGGTGAGGAGCTCGCCCAAGTGCGAGGACTTGTCGGCTCCCATGCCGGCCATCGGGTTGCGCGGGTCCTCGCCCGCGTTGTCGGCCTCGGACAGCGGGTCGACGAAGGCGAGAATGTGGCCGCCGCGGAGCGCGTACTGGTCGATCGCGAACTGGGTCGCCGGGGACAGGTTTTTCGGGTGGACCAGCACCAGCACGTTGACGTCGGGGTCGATCCTGGCGGCGGTCGGATCGAGCGTCCGGATCTCGAACAGCTGCTCGGCCTGCCCGTAGATCACCCACGGCTCGCGCATCTGGCCGGTCTGCGGGTCGAATCCCGGGCCCATCGGCAGCGTCGACAGCCAGGCCACCACGGGCTTCTTCGGATTGGCGAGCTGGTAGACGAGCTTCATCACGTCGTATTCGAGGAACTGCTCCTTGTTGGGATCGAAGAACTCGATGGCCGCATGGCCGTCGGTGGAGTTGGTCCCGGCCAGCCCGAAGTACAGCTGCGACCCCGTGGCGCCGACCGGCACGCCGCGCACCCCGAGCTCGGAAGCGCGGTCCTCGTCCTCGGAGAACGGCTGCGGATCGACCTGGTGCAGGCGCACCATGCCGTTGGAGCGCGCCGCGATCTCCTCGAGAAACTCGCGCACCCGGATGCCGTAGGTCTTGAGTTGCGGCAGCTGGCCGGCGGTCTTCTCGGAGAAGAAGAAGTAGAGGTTGATCGGCTCGTGGATGCTCTTGAGGATGCGCTCGGTGCCGGGCGCGGTGGTGTAGAGGTGGTTCTGGGTGAGATCCAGCCGCCAGCCGCGCAGCGCGAAGTTGAACAGCACCGTGAGGCCGATGAACAGCAGCGCGAGTCCCAGCAGGGTGGCGCCGCCCAGGGTCGAGCGTTTGGTCATGGTGCTAATCCGCCTTGCGCAGCTCGAGGGCGATGCCGGTCGAGAACAGGAAGAAGCCGATCAGCATCGCGAAGTACAAGAGGTCGCGCACGTCGATCACTCCCTTCTCGATCGACTGGAAATGGGTGAGGAAGGAGAGCGAGGCGATCGCATCGGTGAGCGCCTGCGGTGCCCAGCTGCGGAACAGGTCGAGCACCAGCGGGAAGCCCGCCAGCAGGAACACGAAGCACACCACCACGCCGAGGATGAACGCCACGACCTGGCTGCGGGTGAGCGCCGACATGCACGAGCCGATCGCGAGGAAGCCGCCAGCGAGCAGCAGGCTCCCGAGGTAGGCGGCCAGGATCGCGCCGTTGTCGGGATGGCCCAGGTAATTGACCGTGATCCAGAGCGGAAAGGTGAGCGCCAGCGCCAGCGCCGTGAAGACCCAGGCCGCCAGGAACTTGCCGAGCACTGCCTCGCGCAGCGTCACCGGCTGCGTCATGAGCAGCTCGATGCTGCCCGACTTGCGCTCCTCGGCCCAGAGCTTCATCGACACCGCCGGGATCAGGAACAGGTACAGCCACGGATGGAAGGTGAAGAACGGCTCGAGGTCGGCCTGGCCGCGCTCGTAGAAGCCGCCGAGGTAGAAGGTGAAGGCGTTGGCCAGCACCAGGAAGATGAGGATGAAAACGTACGCCAGCGGCGTCGCGAAGTAACTCGCGAGCTCGCGGCGCATGATGATGCCCACGTTGCGCATGTGCTTAAGGGTGCTCAGGCGGTGATGGTACGAAACACTTCATCGAGGCGGCCGGACTCGAGGTGCAGCTCCTTGAGCTTTAAGCCCTGGCGGACCGCGAGCTCGGAGAGCGCCGGCAGGATGGTGGCGCCGGCCCTAGGGAGAGCCGTCAGGCGCGCGTCGCGCTCGCTCACCTCGAGATCGGCCACCGCCGGCAGCGCCTGCACCGCGGTGCGCGCCGCGGCGAGCTGCGCCGGGTCATCGAGCTGCATCGTCACGGCATTGTGATAGCGCGAACGGGCCGCGAGCCCGGCGGGTGTATCGTCGGCGACGACGCGCCCGCGGGCGATGATGATCGCGCGCGTGCACACGGCGTCGACCTCTTCGAGGATGTGGGTCGAGATCACGATGATCTTGTCGCGCGCCATGTCGTTGATGAGCGTGCGCACCTCGTGCTTCTGGTTGGGATCGAGCCCGTCGGTGGGCTCATCCAGAATCAGCACCGGCGGATCGTGCACGATCGCCTGCGCAAGTCCCACGCGCCGCCGGAAGCCCTTCGACAGAGTCTCGATCGTCTGCTCGAGCACGCCGCCGAGCTGCAGATGCTCGATCACGTGGGCGAGCCGCGCGCGGCGGCGCTCGCCCTCGAGCTGGCGCAGGTCCGCGATGAAGCCGAGGAAGCCGCGCACGGTCATCTCGCCGTAGCTGGGGGCGCCCTCCGGCAGGTAGCCGAGCGCGCTCTTGGCGGCGAGCGTGTCGCTGCCGATGTCGTGGCCGCAGATGCTGGCGGTGCCCGAAGTCGGCGTCACGAAGCCGGCCAGCATGCGCATAGTGGTGGTCTTGCCGGCGCCGTTGGGTCCGAGGAAGCCGAGGACTTCGCCCGGTCCCACCTGGAAGGTCACGTCCTCGGCGGCCGTGAGCGGGCCGTAGCGCTTGGTGAGATGTTCGGTCTTGATCATGTCGGATGCGGTCTAGAGGAGAGGCCTCGCGGGAAAGTTCCACGGCGTTTTTTGAGCGCGCGATTGTGACGGGAGCCGCCGCGGATTTCCAATGCCCTCGCGTGCGTACTCAAATCACAATGCATTACTCATATAAAACAATAATTTATTACGTATACATCATGTTATTTATATAGGGCGGAGGCGTAAACCCCGGTCATGGATCCGCCACGTGCGCGTCATCTGCGCGTCAAGGCGCCGCGGCAGACTGCATTCCCGATCGTCAAGTCCGCTCTTTGAAGAGGAGCCGCGGATGAAGTCGTCGGGCCCCACTCCCCACCGAGTCGTCCCGCTCTCGCGCGTCGCCGACGATGTGCTGAGCGCCGACAACGAGCTCGAGCGCGGCGCGCCTTTCTGCGCCAACCCCGCCTGCGCGCTGCACGTGCGGCTCGCCGACGCCCGGGTCGAGGGCGGCGGCAACTGGGTGCGGCTGCTCGACGGACGCATCTTCGGGCGTGGCCGCTACGGGGGCGAGCTGTTGTGCGATGCCTGCGGTACGCGCCGCGGCCCGGTGCGGCTCGACTCTCAGTGGTACTCGAAACGGTGGCGCAGCCGCCAATAGAGGATGCACAGCGCCCCGCCCGCCATGCCGCCGAGGTGCGCGAAGTGCGCCACTCCCGCCTGCGTGCCCGTCACCCCGAAGAAGAGCTCTAACAGCCCGTAGAGCGTCACGAACAGCCACGCCGGCATCGGGATCGGCGGGAACAAGAGGATGATGCGCTGGCGCGGGAAGTACCAGGCGAAGGCCAGCAGGATCCCGAAGATTCCGCCCGAGGCGCCGATCACTTCCTCGTTGACACCCGCCCCGCGCTGCGCCGCGAGCTGCGTGAGCGCCGCCGTCACCACGCACACCAGGTAGAACCCCACGAAACGCCGCGCGCCCCAGTACAGCTCGAGTGCGCGGCCGAACATGAAGAGCGCGAACATGTTGAAAAAGATGTGCGCCCAGCTGCCGTGCAGGAACGCATAGGTGATGAGCTGCCACGGCCTGAACAGCGGGCTGCCGAGCGGCCAGAGCGCGAACAGCTGCGAGATCGGCTGAAGGGCCACCTGCTCGAGCAGGAACACGCCGATGTTGATGAGGATCAGGGTCCGGGTGGCAGGCGGTATCGACTGAAACATCCGGCGAGTTTACCGGGTCGCGGCGACACGAGGGCCCCTTTACGCCGCCGCGCTCAGCGACTCGCGCAGGAATCCGATCAACGGCGGGCTGGCGCTGTGCGTGACGTTGAAGCGCAGCCACTGCCGGCAATTGCCTGCCGATGAAAATAGCGAGCCGCGGGCGAGCAGGATCGAGCGCGTGCGCGCCGAGCGCACCAGCTCATCGACCGGCGCCGCGTCCGGGACGCGCCCCCAGAGAAAGAGGCCCGCGCCCTCGTCCGGCTCGAAGCCGATGCCGGCGGACTCGAGCGCCGTGCGCGCATCGCGCCGCATGCGCGCCAGGCGCACGCGCGTGTGCTCGACGTGGCGCTTGTAGCGGCCGCC
>DASPSF010000036.1:0-4796 GCA_035624075.1 Steroidobacteraceae bacterium
AGCTTCGAATGATTGTTTGGTTGGTTGAGCCTCCCCCTGTGTCTTCTGCCGATCGTCTTCCGCTGCGGATCCCTACCGCAGAAACAACCCCGCGGCCACGCGCCGCTCCTCCTGCACCAGCACGTTGAACGTCCGGCACGCGGCGCCGAGCTGCATCACCTCGAGTCCGACGCCCCGTGAGCTGAGGAGCGCGCGAATCTCGCGCGGCGCGAACTGCTGAGTCGGGCCACTGCCGAGCACCACCAGCTCCGGATTCAAGACGAGCAGCGCCTCGAGGTGCGCGGCCTCGAGCTCGGCGAAGCGCTGGGGGTGCCACTGCGTGATCAGCGTGTCGGCGGTGACGATGCAGCTGCCGCGCACGGTGTGCCCGCCGATGCGCACCTCGCTGTCCGAGTAGCCGCGGATCAGATTGGGCACGCCGGGTTCGAGAGTGAACTTCACGGGCGGTACGATACTGCCCATGCATGAGGCTGTGATAGTCATCGCCGATCTGTATCTGCCGTCAGAGGAGCTGCCCGGTGCTCCGGCGGCGGAACCGGGCGCGCTCGCGGGACTCGAGTACGCGGGACGCTTCGGCGAGCGTCAGCGGCTCGCTGCCGGCTGGCGCGAGTGGCTCGCGCACTGGCTCGGCCGTGGGGATCTCGCCGGCGTGTCGGTGGCCGCAATCGCCGCCGCGGCCCCCGGCCACGATGCCGCGACGCGCTGGATCGCGACGCCGGTCGAGCTCGTCGCGGGCCTGACGCGTGTGCATCTCGGCCGGCGTGGCATCGTGCGGCTCACTCCTCCCGAGCAGGCGGCGCTTGCCGAGGCCTTCCACCGCGCCTTTGCCGGCTCAGGGCTCGCGCTCGAGCCGCTGAGCGATGGCCAATTCCTGGCGGTCACGCCCGGTATCGCCGCGGTCGCCACGGCCGAGCCCGCGCGCTGCGCCGGTGGACTACTGGTGGTGCCGCAGGGCCCCGCCGCGGCGCCGCTGCTCAAGCTCATCGCCGAGATCGAGATGTGGCTGCACGGGGCGGCGCTCAACGAGGCGCGCATCGCGCGTGGCGCCGCGCCGGTGACGGGGCTATGGCTGTGGGGCGCCACCGGGTCGGCGCTTCCCGCGGTGCGCTCGAGCGGGGGCCTCACCGGTCAGCGGGCGGGCACGACCGCCGCTTTCGGCTCGGACGCATTTATCGCCGGCCTCCTCTGCCTCGATGGACGGGTGATGGAGCCTCTCCCGCAGCGGCTCGAACGCGTGTTCGCGGATTGTTCCGCTGAGCGTGCCGTCGTCGTGGTCGAGCTGGCCGGCGAGCTGCCCGGGGAAGATTGGAGCCTGAGCGCCGCAGCGGCGGCGCTCGATCGGCGCCTGATCCAGCCGGCGCTCGCAGCGCTGCGGGACGGCTCGCTCGGGAGGGTCACCCTGCTCGCGAACGACACGCGCATCGCCATCGGCCGGCGCAGCGGCCTCAAACGCTGGCGGCGAGCGCGCGCAGGCCTGGCCGCCCTGGTATGAGACTCACCGTGGTGCGGCGCGCGAGCGCGGCGGAAGCGCAATTGGCCGTGGGCCTGAACCCGGTGCTGGCCCGCGCCTATGCCGCGCGCGGGGTGCGCACGGCCGCCGACCTCGACACCTCGCTCGCGCGGCTGCTGCCGGTCGGCACCCTCGAGGGCATACCCGCGGCGGTCGAGCTGCTCATCGCTCACCGCACCGGTGGCCGCGTGCTGGTGATCGGCGATTTCGACGCCGACGGCGCCACCGCCACCGCGCTCATGGTGCGCTCGCTGCGCAGCCTCGGCTTCTCCAGCGTCGACTTCCTGGTGCCGAACCGCTTCGAGTTCGGCTACGGGCTCACGCCCGAGATCGTGGCACTCGCCGCGCAGCGCTCGCCGACGCTCATCGTGACGGTCGACAACGGTGTCTCGAGTCACGCGGGAGTCGCCGCCGCGCGCACCCGCGGGATCGACGTGCTGATCACCGACCATCATCTGCCGGGCGCCGCGCTCCCCGACGCCAACGTCATCGTGAACCCCAACCTCGCCGGCAGCCGCTTCGGCAGCCGTGCGCTCGCCGGCGTCGGCGTCGCCTTCTACATCATGGCCGCCCTCGAGCGCGGCCTGGCGCGCACACCGGTCGTGGCGCAGCTGCTCGATCTGGTGGCGCTCGGCACGGTGGCGGACGTGGTGCCGCTCGATGCCAACAACCGCGTACTGGTGGCGCAGGGCCTGAAGCGCATCCGCGCCGGGCGCTGCGTCGAGGGGATCAGGGCGCTGCTGGCGATCGCGGCGCGCGGCGCCGCCGACCTGACGGCCGCCGATCTCGCCTTCGGCGTGGCGCCCCGCCTGAACGCCGCCGGCCGCATCGACGACATGACGATCGGCATCCAGTGCCTGCTCACCGACGACCCGGCCGTTGCACAGCAGCTGGCCGTACGGCTCGATGAGCTCAACGAGGAGCGCCGCGCGATCGAGACGCGCATGCAGCAGGAGGCGCTCGCCGCAGTGCGCCGCCTCGCCGAGCCCGGCCCCGGCGCCATCGAGCGCAGCGGCGTGTGCCTGTTCGATGAGGGCTGGCACCAGGGCGTCGTCGGGCTGGTCGCGAGCCGCGTCAAAGAGCGCGTACGGCGCCCGGTGATCGCCTTCGCCAGCGCAGATCCCACGACGCTGCGCGGCTCGGCCCGCTCGGTGCCGGGCGTGCACATCCGCGACGTGCTCGATGCGCTCGCCACCCACCATCCCGGGCTGATCAGCCGCTTCGGCGGACACGCCATGGCGGCGGGCCTGACGCTCGAGCGCGCGCGGCTCGATGAGTTCGCGCGCGCCTTCGACGAGGAAGTGGCGCGCTCGATGGGCGGGCGCGCGGGAGCGGAGACCATCGAGACCGACGGCGAGCTCGGCGTGGCCGAGATCGCCCTCGAGACCGCCGAGGCGCTGCGCGCCGGGGGTCCGTGGGGCCAGGCCTTTCCCGAGCCGTCCTTCGACGGCGTGTTCAGCGTGAGGAGCGCGCGCGTGATCGGCGAGCGGCACGTGAAAATGTGGGTGGAACCCGAGTCGAGCGGCCGCTCCTTCGATGCCGTGGTCTTCAACCACTTCGAGGCCGGCGCCGCCGGCGCGCTGCCCGAGGGCCGGGTTCGGCTCGTCTACCGGCTGGACGTCAACGAGTACCAGGGTGAGCGGCGTCTGCAGCTGCTGGTCGATCACCTGCTGCCGGTTGCTCCCTGAATCGGCCGCGGCAGTGTTAGGATCCAACCATGGAAGTCAATCAACTGAAGCGTCACCTCAAGGATCTCGGCGAGCGCATCGGCTCGCTACGGGGGTTTCTTTGAGTACGACCGCAAGCTCGAGCGCCTCGAGGAGGTCGGGCGCGAGCTGGAGGATCCGGCGGTGTGGTCCGACCCGGCGCGCGCCCAGGAGCTCGGGCGCGAGCGCGCCCGGCTGACGAGCGACGTCGGCGAGCTCGACCGCACCAGCCGCGGCATCAGCGAGGCGGCGGAGCTGCTCGAGCTCGCCGAGGCCGAGGGCGACGAGGGCGCCGCGCAGGACATCGAGCGCGACGCCGGGCGCCTCGAAACCGAGGTGCGCCACCTCGAGCTCAAGCGCATGTTCCGGGGCGAGATGGATTCGCACAACGCATTTCTCGACATCCAGGCGGGGGCGGGTGGTACCGAGGCGCAGGACTGGGCGCAGATGCTGCTGCGCATGTACCTGCGCTGGGGCGCGGCGCGCGGTTTCCGCTGCGAGGTCATAGACACCAGCCCGGGGGAAGTGGCCGGCATCAAGAGCGCGAGCGTCGAGATGCAGGGCGAGTACGCCTACGGCTGGCTGCGCACCGAGACCGGCGTGCACCGCCTGGTACGCAAGTCGCCGTTCGACTCCGGCAACCGCCGCCACACCTCGTTTGCCTCCGTGTTCGTCTCGCCCGAGGTGGACGACGACATCGAGATCGAGATCAATCCCGCGGACCTGAAGACCGACGTCTACCGTTCCTCGGGCGCCGGCGGCCAGCACGTCAACAAGACCGAGTCCGCGGTGCGCATCACGCACATGCCGACCGGCATCGTGGTCGCCTGCCAGAACGAGCGCAGCCAGCACAAGAACCGCTCGACCGCAATGAAGATGCTGAAGGCCAAGCTCTACGAGCTCGAGGTCAACAAGCGCAACGCCGCCGCGCGCGTGCTCGAGGATTCGAAGTCCGACGTCAGCTGGGGCAACCAGATCCGCTCCTACGTGCTCGACCAGTCGCGCATCAAGGATCTGCGCACCGGCGTCGAGGTCGGCAACACCACGGCGGTGCTCGACGGCGATCTCGATCAGTTCATGGAGGCCTCGCTCAAGGCGGGTGTTTGAGAAAGTATGAAGAAGGACGACACCGGCAGCGGCGGCGGCGACGAGGCGGGCGATGAGAACAAGCTGATCGCCGAGCGGCGCGCCAAGCTGGCCGAGCTGCGCCGCAGCGCCGGCGCGGGCGGCGCCTTCCCCAACGACTTCCGCCGCGACGCGCTGGCTGGCGAGCTGCTGGCCGCCTACGGCGAAAAGAGCGGCGAGTGGCTCGAGGCGAATCCGACGCGCGTCACGGTCGGCGGCCGCCTCATGTTCAAGCGCGTCATGGGCAAGGCGAGCTTCGCCAAGATCGCCGACCGCACCGGTCAGATCCAGCTCTACCTGCAGCAGGAGACGCTCGGCGCGGCCTACGAGGCCTTCAAGGGCTGGGACGTGGGCGACATCGTGGGAGCGAGCGGGTTGCTGTTCCGCACCAAGACCGGCGAGCTGTCGGTGCGGGTCGAGGAGCTGCGCCTCCTGGTGAAGTCGCTGCGGCCGCT
>DASPSF010000082.1:0-9807 GCA_035624075.1 Steroidobacteraceae bacterium
CAGCCTCGAGGCGGCCATCGCCATCGGCAACAAGATCGCTCTCGGCCAGATCGACGCGGGGATTGCCGGCGGCACCGACTCGATCAGCGATGCGCCGATCGTCTATCCGCGCTCCTATCAGCAGCTGCTGCTCGCGAGCTACCGCGGCCGCAGCGCCTGGCAGCGCCTGAAGCCTTTCTTCGGGCTGCGGCCGAAGCATTTCCGGCCGGTGCTGCCCGCGGTGGTCGAGCCGCGCACCGGCCTCTCGATGGGTCAGAGCTGCGAGCTCATGGCCAAGCGCTGGGCGATCCCGCGCGCCGAGCAGGACCAGCTTGCGTATGACAGCCACATCAAGGCGGCGGCCGCCTGGCGCGAGGGGTTCTACGACGATCTGGTGGTGCCGTTCCTCGGCCTGAAGACCGATAACAACGTGCGCGCCGACACCAGCGTCGAGAAACTCGGCAAGCTGCGGCCGAGCTTCGCCTCGGACGGCACGCTCACCGCCGGCAACTCGACGCCGCTCACCGACGGTGCGAGCGCCATGCTGCTCGCGACGCCCGAGTGGGCCGCGAAGCGCAATCTCCCGGTGCTCGGCTATCTCGCCTACGGCAAGGTCTGGGCGGTCGACTACGTGAGCGGCAAGGAGGGCCTGCTGATGGCGCCGGCCTATGCGGTGCCCGCGATGCTGCGCGATGCCAACCTCAAGCTCCAGGACTTCGACTACTACGAGATCCACGAGGCGTTCGCCGCGCAGGTGCTGTGCACGCTCAAGGCGTGGCAGACGCCCGAGTACTGCCGCGACGTGCTCGGTCTGCCGGGCCCCCTGGGCTCGATCGACCGCTCGCGGCTCAACGTGAAGGGCGGCAGCGTCGCGCTCGGCCATCCCTTCGCCGCGACCGGGACGCGCATCCTGCCGACGCTCGCCAAGCTCCTCGCCGGCAATCCTGGCGCCAAGCGCGGCCTCATGTCGGTGTGTACCGCCGGAGGGATGGGCGTCACCGCCATCGTCGAGCGCGCATGAAGGCCCCGATCCTGTGTGGCGCGTTCACGGCCGCGGCGCTCGCCGCCGCCGCCGCCCAGGCCGGCTTCAACGCCGCGCTCGCCGACTACAAGGCCGGTCACTACGACACCGCGCGGCGCCAGTTCAGCGCGATGGCCGAGCTCGGCGACTGCTCCTCGCAGTTCAACCTGGGCGTCATGATGCTGCAGGGCCAGGGAGGGGCGAAGGATGTCGGGGCGGGCGTCGGCTGGCTCCAGGCGGCCGCCGCCAACGGCTGCCAGGAGCTGGTCGGAGGGCGCGTCGAGGCGTTGAAGGGTGCGTTGAGCGCCCAGGAAGAGCGCACGGCGGCGGGCGTCGTGGCGCACTACGGCCATGAGGCGCTGCATGCCGCGGGAATCGTCGACCCCGACCTCGAGTGCCGCGACCGCTCGCGCGCGGTGCTGTTGCAGGGAATCTCGCCCGAGTATCCGGCCGCGGGCAACCGCCGCAACGGCCTCGTGATCGGCGAGCTCACCGTCGGAGTCGACGGCCGCCCGCGCGATCCGGAGGTGCTGCTCGCCGCGCCCGATGAGGCGTTCGCGGGCGCCGCGGTCGAGGCCTGGATGCATTCACGCTTCACGCCGGCCTCGCGCAACGGCGCGCCGGTGGAATCGCGGCTGCAGGTGCGGCTGCCGTTTGCCATCAGCGGGGGCCAGGCGCTCTGGAGCAGCGCGCCCTACAAGGACGCGCGCGCGGCGGCGGATGCCGGTGACCCGGCCGCCGAGTACCTGATGGGACTTGCCGCGACCGGCGATCAGTCGCTCGGCATCGGAGCGGCCCACGCGACGGAGCTCGTGATCCTCGCGGCGCGCGACGGCAACGCGAGCGCGCAGTACTGGCTCGGCGAGCAGCTGCGGTCCGTGGCCGCCTGCCATCCGCAGACGACCGGTGCGGAGTGGTTCAGGCACGCCGCCGCGGGCGGGGACGCCTCCGCGCAGGTCGCCCTCGCCGCCGACCTCGTCAGCGGGACACCGACCGACGCGCAGGTCGGCGAGGCGCGCACGCTGCTCGAGCGCGCGGCGGGGGCCGACAGCTACTACGTGAGGAAACACGTCGTGGCGCTGCTCGCGGCCTCGCCGATCGCTGCGCTGCGTGACCCCGCGAAGGCTCAACAGGTGGCGTTCAAGCTCGCCCTCGGCAACATCCAGTCCGACCCGCAGATGTTCGAGGCGCTGGCCGCCGCGGCCGCCGCGGGCGGCGACTTCGCCGGCGCCGTCTCGCAGCAGGAGACCGCGATCCGCAAGGCGCGCGATCTCTCGTGGAATACGCACGCGATGGAGGAGCGGCTCGCCGCCTACAAGGGCGGCAAGGCCTGGCAGGGCGATCTGTTGTAGTACGTCCCTGTGCCTGCTAGATGAGCAGGAAATCCAGCAGCGCGCGCTGCTCCGCGCTCAAGTTCTCGAGCGGCGTCACCAGGGCGCCCTTGAGCGAGTGGCGGCAGCGGCGCGACTCGTCTTCCGAATACTCCGCCGCCACGGCGGTGAGCAGCTGCTGGACGCGCTCCAGGTTGTCGCGGAACAGGGCGACGATCTGCGCCGCGGAGACGTGCTGCGCCGGATCCTCCAGCCAGGAGTCGTAGTCGGTGGCGAGCGCGAGTCCGCAGTAGCCGAGCTGGGCCTCGAGAGCGAGGAACACCTCCGGCACGTTGGTCATGCCGACCACGTCGGCGCCGGCGGCGCGCAGGAACAGGCTCTCGGCCCGCGTGCCGAGGCGCGGCCCCTCGACGCAGGCGTAGGTCCGGCCTTCATGCACGGTCAACCCGAGCGGGCGGGCCAGGCGCGCGATCAGCGCCGCGGTGCTCGCGCACACCGGCTGCGCGCTCGAGACGTGTGCGACCACGCCGCCGCCGAAGAAGCTGGCGGCGCGCGTTCCCCGGGTGAAGTCGAGGAACTGGGACGGCAGCGTCAGGTCGCCGGGGCGGATGTCCTCGCGCAGGCTCCCGACCGCCGAGACCGCGATCACGGTACGCACGCCGACGCTCTTCAGCGCCCAGATATTGGCGCGAAAGTTGATCTCGCCGGGCAGCAGCCGATGGCCCTCGCCGTGGCGGGCGAGGAACACGACCTCGCGCGCGCCGAGCGTGCCCCGCACGAGCGGACCGGAGGGCGCGCCGAAGGGCGTCTGCACCTCGTGCGCGCGCGCGCTGCCGAAGCCACGCATGGCGTACAGGCCCGTTCCGCCGATGATGCCGATCATGGTCTCTCCCGTTCGGCATTTGCGCCGACCGCCCGGCAGGCGGCAAGATGCCTCAAAGGACGCGCCAACAACAACCGAGGCTCGGGAAATACTTCATGGGCAGCAGCGCAGCACCGGAAGGATCGCGCTACGCGAGCTTTCGCGAGTTCTATCCGTTCTATCTCGGCGAGCACGCCAACCGCACCTCACGCCGCCTGCACGTGAGCGGCACGCTGCTCGCACTGGTGCTCGCCGTCACCGCGCTCGCCACCGGGCGCCTGGCGCTGCTGTGGGCGGTGCCGCTCGCCGGCTACGCCTTCGCGTGGGTGGGGCACTTTTTCTTCGAGAAGAACCGGCCTGCGACCTTCACGCACCCGTTCTACAGCCTATGCGGGGATTTCACGATGCTTTACGAGGTGCTGACGGGCCGCTTGCGCTGGTAGCGGCTTCAAGGCACAGGTCCCATGAAGAGCGCCTCCATCGATCGCGTCTTCGAGCGACGCCTCGGCTCGCTCGTCAACAGCGGCGAGCCGCAGATCCTGCAGGGCGGGCGTAAGGGCGTCGAGAAGGAGTCGCTGCGCGTGACTCCGGAGGGCCACCTGGCGCACACGCCGCACCCGCGGGCGCTCGGCTCGGCGCTCACCAGCGAGCACATCACCACCGACTTCTCCGAATCGTTGATCGAGCTGGTGACGCCTGCCTTCACGCAGACCTGGGAGCTGCTGCAGTACCTGCTCGACCTGCACCAGTTCGTCTACCGCCATCTGGGAGACGAGCTCCTGTGGGCGACCAGCATGCCGTGCGCGATCGACGGCGACGCCGACATCCCGCTGGCGCAGTTCGGCAGCTCGCACGTCGGGCGCATGAAGACCGTGTATCGCAACGGCCTGGGGCTGCGCTACGGGCGCATGATGCAGGCGATCTCGGGCGTGCACTTCAACTACTCCTTCCCGCTGCCGTTCTGGGAGGCCTACGCGGCACTGCGCGCCGAGCGCTCGCCGGGGAGCGAATTCATCTCGGCGAGCTACTTCGACCTGCTGCGCAACTATCGCAGGCACGGTTGGCTGGTTCTGTACCTCTTTGGGGTCTCGCCCGTGGTGTGCAAGTCGTTCCTGCGCGGACGCGACCTGAAGCTGCAGGAGTTCGGCATGGGCACGGCCTACGAGCCCTATGCGACCAGCCTGCGCATGAGCGATGTGGGTTACCGCAACCGCACCCAGGCGGGGCTCGCCGTTTCGGTAAACAACCTCGGGGAGTACGTGCGCGACCTGCAGCGCGCCATCAGCACGCCGCACCCGCCCTACGAGGCGCTCGGCGTGAAGGTGAACGGCGAGTGGCGGCAGCTGAACGCCAACATCCTGCAGATCGAGAACGAGTACTACAGCTTCATCCGGCCGAAGCGCGTGGCGCGCTCGGGCGAGCGGCCCACCAAGGCCCTGAAGCGCGCGGGCGTCGAGTACGTCGAGGTGCGCGCTCTCGACGTCAGCGCCTTCGACCCGGTGGGGGTGAACCAGAACAAGCTGCGCTTCCTCGAGGCGTTCCTCGCGCTCTGCCTGCTCAAGGAGAGCCCGCCCATCGGCGTGACGGAACAGGCGGCGCTCGACGCCAACCATCTGGCGGTGGCGCGGCGCGGCCGCGAGCCCGGGCTCACGCTCGAGCGCGACGGCCGCAAGGTGCCGATGCGCGAGTGGGCGGCTGAGCTGCTCGACTCGATGTCGGGGCTGTGCGAGATCCTCGACCGGGGCGAGGCGGCCCGGCCCTACACCCATGCGCTCGCGGCGCAGGCCGCCAAGGTCGCCGACGTGGCGCTCACCCCGTCGGCGCGCCTGCTCGCCGAGCTCGCCTCCGGGCAGTCGTTCTTCGACCTCGCGCTACGCATGTCGGAGACGCACAAGGCCTACTTCCTCGACCTGTACCCGCCGAACGAGGAGCGCCTGAAGGAGCTGGCCGAGGAAGCCGAGGAGTCGCTCGCCGCCCAGCGCCGCATCGAGGAAAGCGACCGCGGAACCTTCGACCAGTACCTGGCCCGGTATTTCGCCGATTGAAGGGGTCCGACATCTCCGGCGGAGTGCCATTTCGGCGCCTTGCAATCAGAACTTAACAATACGTTTACCTAATCAACAACTTAGCTGACTATCTTTTAGCCGCCGGACGACTTAGACTTGTTTCTTCCTGTCGTTGCACTGCGACAGGCCAGGAATAACAAGAGGCTCTTAAGGCCGATGACCCGAGACACTGCTGAGGGACTGCCCGTTGAGCGGCGCGTGGACGGTGCGGCGGCCAACGAGGAATTCACCGGGATCGTGGCAGCGCGCCGGATTGCAAGGCGTGAGGACGGCTGGGATCCCTACGAAGTGTGGCTGACGCGCGTCAAAGAGCGCCGTAAAAAGCCCCGCGGGCCAGGAAAGACCCGCGACTCGCGGCGCTGAGCGCGCCGACAGCTCAATCTTCCGGCACTGCACCGCACGCGGCCGTCAGCGTGCGCTCGGGCAGTGCTGACTTGCGCCCCGGCACGCCGCGCCCGATCCTGCCTCAAGTCATGAATGCTCTTTCCGTCCGCGGACTCACCAAGACCTACAGAAACGGCGTCGAGGCGCTGAAGGGCATCGATCTCGACGTCGAGCAGGGGGATTTCTTCGCGCTGCTGGGCCCGAACGGCGCCGGCAAGACGACGCTCATCGGCATCATCACCTCCCTGATCAACAAGACCGCGGGCGTTGCGAGCGTGTTCGGCCACGACATCGATCGCGAGCTCGACCTCGCCAAGTCCTGCATCGGCGTCGTGCCGCAGGAGATCAACTTCAACATGTGGGAGACGCCCTTCACCATCGTGGTGAACCAGGCGGGCTTCTATGGCATTCCGCGGCCGGTGGCGCGGGTGCGCGCCGAGAAATATCTGAAGCAGCTGCAGCTCTGGGACAAGCGCGGCGGCATCTCGCGCGCCCTGTCCGGCGGCATGAAGCGGCGCCTGATGATCGCGCGCGCGCTGATGCACGAGCCGCGCCTGCTGATCCTCGATGAGCCGACTGCCGGAGTCGACATCGAGATCCGCCGCTCGATGTGGGACTTCCTGCGCGAGATCAACGACCGCGGCACCACCATCATCCTCACCACCCACTATCTCGAGGAGGCCGAGACCCTGTGCCGCAACATTGCGATCATCAACGGCGGACGCATCGTCGAGCGCGACCGCATGTCGAGCCTGCTGCGCCGGCTGCATGTCCAGACCTTCGTGCTCAACCTGCGCGATCCGCTCAGCAGCGCGCCGCGGGTCGATGGCTATGGCGCGACGCTGGTCGATGACCATACGCTCGAGATCGAGGTCTCGAAGGACGAGAACCTGAATGACATCTTCGCGCGGCTCTCGGCGCTCGGCATCCAGGTGCTGTCGATGCGCAACAAGGTGAACCGCCTCGAGGAGATCTTCATGGCCCTGGTCGAGGTCAACCGATGAGCAGCGTGGCGCTGCCCGCCGCCGCCCCGCCGGCCAGCATGGCGGTGGTGCGCTGGATCGGCTTCAAGACCATCGTGATCCGCGAGTACGGGCGCATCATCCGCATCTGGGGGCAGACCATCGTGCCGGCGGTGGTTTCCGCCACGCTCTACTTCGTCATCTTCGGCAACGTGGTCGGCCGCCGCGTCGGCAGCATGGACGGCTTCGATTACCGCCAGTACATCGCGCCCGGACTGATCATGATGCAGGTGATCACCAACTCCTACGGCAACGTGGTGGCGTCCTTCTTCGGCGCCAAGTTCGGCAAGCACGTCGAGGAGATGCTGGTGTCGCCGCTGCCGAACTGGGTGATCGTGGCCGGCTACGCCTGCGGCGGCGTAGTGCGGGGACTGCTGGTGGGCGCCGCGGTCACGGTGGTGTCGCTGTTCTTCGCGCACCTGCACGTTCATCACCTGCTGGTGATCCTGGCCGCCGTGCTGCTCACCTCGCTGATCTTCGCCCTCGGCGGTTTCCTCAACGCGCTGTTCGCCAAGAACTTCGAGCAGGTGAACTGGATCCCGACCTTCGTGCTGACGCCGCTCACCTATTTCGGCGGCGTGTTCTACTCGATCTCGCTGCTGCCCGACTGGGCGCGCCGGCTGTCCTACGTCAATCCGATCCTGCACATGGTCAGCGCGTTCCGTTACGGCTTCCTCGGCACTTCCGACGTCAACCTCGGTGTCGCCTTCGCGCTCATGCTGCTGGCGGCGGCGGCGTTGTTCGCGGTTGCGGTGGCGCTGCTCGATCGCGGCACGGGAATCCGCGATTGACCACGCTGGTGGCGCTGGTGACTGCGCGGGCCGCGCGCGGTCTCGACGAGGACATGCCGCCGCTCACCGCGGCGCTGGCCGCCGCGGGCGCCCGGTCGGAGATCGTCGACTGGGACGACCCGAGCGTGGAGTGGGCGCGCTTCGACCTCGTGGTGCCGCGCTCGGCCTGGGATTACGCCGAGCGGCTGCCGGAGTTTCTCGCCTGGGCGGAGCGGGTCACGCGGCTCACCGCGCTGCTCAATCCGCTGGCGGTGGTGCGCTGGAACACCGACAAGCATTACCTGGGCGAGCTCTCGCGCGCGGGCGCGCCCGTGGTTCCCACCTGGTACCTCGAGCCGGGCGCGGCTGCCGGGCGCACGCTCGATGAGTTCCTTGCCGCCGATGCGTGCCGCGAGCTGGTGGTGAAGCCGGCCGTCGGCGCGGGAGCGCGCGATGCACGGCGGCACGCGCGCGGGGAGCGCGCGGAGATCCTCGGCCACGTCGGGCCGCTGCTGGCCGCGGGGCGCAGCGTGATGCTGCAACCCTATCTCGAGAGCGTCGACTCGTACGGCGAGACGGCCCTCATGTACCTCGATGGCCGCTTCAGCCACGCGATCCGCAAGGGGGCCCTGCTGCCGGCCGGCGCGCCGTCCACGGCGGGCCTGTTCGCCCCCGAGGAGATCATCGCGCGCACGCCGGGGGCCGATGAGCTCGCAGCGGCCGGGCGCATCCTGGCTGCGGCGCCCTTCGAGAGGCTGCCTTACGCGCGGATCGATCTGCTGCGCGACCGCCAGGGCGCGCCGCGGCTGCTCGAGCTCGAGCTCACCGAGCCGTCGCTGTTCCTGGCGCACGCGAGCGGCTCGGCCGAGCGCTTTGCGGCGGCGCTGCTGGGGCGCCTCGAATATGTGAGGCAGCACACACAGAAGACGCAATAAGTCATTGTAGAAACAAAACTTTAATATTTCTGTCACGCCGCTGTCGCGCTGCAGCGTAAGGCTGTAGGCGTATGAAAGCGCCCGGCCTCAACGCGTTCATGGCCCGGATCGATGCGGCGGAGTACGGCCTTTGCCGGACGCTGAATCGCGGGGCTGCGTTCGCCATGCCGCGCCACGTGTTCAGGATCGCAAGCCGCCTGGGCGATGGGATCGTCTGGTACCTCCTGATCGTGCTGCTGCCGATCCTCTACGGACCGTCGGCGCTTCGTCCCGCGATCGTGATGGCGCTGACCGGCCTCCTCGGGCTCACGCTGTACACGCTGTTGAAGCGGGTGTTCGTGCGCGAGCGCCCGTTCATCACGCACGCCGCGATCGACCTGAAGGGCGCGCCGCTCGATCGCTATAGCTTCCCCTCGGGCCACACGCTGCACGCCGTCTCCTTCGCCTGGCAGGCCACCGCGCACTTTCCGGAGCTCGGCTGGGTGCTGGTGCCGCTCGCCGCCCTGATCGCCGGCTCGCGGGTGGTGCTCGGCCTGCACTATCCGTCCGACGTGCTCGCCGGGGCCGCAATCGGCGCGGCTCTCGCGGAACTCGGCACGTCCCTGGCTTAGAATCACCGGATGCGTACCCTTGGGGCCCCCTGCGAAGCGCAGGGCGGCAAAGGCGCGCCTTTGGCGCCCGGCAACGAAGCTGATGTCTGCCGAAATCGCTTGCTGCGATTTTGGCCAATGAACTAGTGCGCGTCCTCTTCGTCTCGGACGTCTACTTCCCGCGCGTCAACGGCGTTTCGACATCCATCCGCACTTTCCGCCAGGACCTGGCCGCGAACGGCGTGGAGACGCACCTGATCGCGCCGCACTATGCGGCGCCGGATCCAGGCGCGCCCGGAGAGGCTGATGTCACGCGCGTGCCCTCGGCGGGCGTGCCGCGCGACCCGGAAGACCGCCGCATGCGCTGGGGCGCGCTGACGCGTGCGCTCGATGCGCTTGCGCCCTCGGCCTTCGACCTGGTGCACATCCACACGCCGTTCATCGCCCACTATGCGGGCGTGCGCTTCGCGCGCCGCGCCGGCATTCCGGTCATCGCGACCTACCACACCTTTTTCGAGGAGTACCTGCACCACTACGTGCCGCTGCTGCCGCGAGCGGTGGGACGGATCCTGGCGCGCAGCTTCACGCGTGCGCAGTGCAGCCAACTCGATGCGCTGGTGGTGCCCTCCGAACCGATGCGGGCGCTGCTGCTCGAGTACGGCATCGAACGTCGCATCCAGGTGATCCCCACCTGTCTTCCGGCCGACCGGTTCGTCCGCGGCGACGGCAGCCGCTTTCGCGCGCGCTTCGGCATTGCACCTGATCGACCCCTGCTGCTGTATGTCGGGCGCGTGGCGCACGAGAAGAACATCGAGTTTCTGCTGCACAGTTTCGTGGCGTTGCGCCG
>DASPSF010000103.1:0-14786 GCA_035624075.1 Steroidobacteraceae bacterium
CCGCCTGCCCGCTCTCGCACCAGGGTGCCGCCAGCTCGAGTGCGCGGGCCGGCTGCCCGCTGTCGAGGTAGCAGCGGGTCAGAAGGAGAACTGCCCTGGGATAAGGAGGGGTGCTCTGGGCTGCACGCTGCAGCAGAGGCACCGCTTCGGCGTTGCGACCCGAGAACAGCATCAACTCCGCGAGTGTGGTCAGGGTGGGAGCGGATTGGGGGTCGATCTCGAGCGCGCGCCGCAGCAGGGACTCGGCTTGCGCGACATCGCCCAGGACCTGCTTGGTGCCGGCCAGCAGCCGCAGCCCTTCGACGTAATTCGGATTTGCGGCGACCAGGGATTCCAGCTGCGCATGCGCGGCGCCGTACTGGCCGGACTGAAGCAGGCCGCTGATGCGGCGCATGGACTCGGACAGCTGTACCGTCATGAGAGCTCTTCAGCCGCGGATCCCGTCAGTGCAACTCGCGGATCCGGATCCGGCGCACCTCGAGTGCCCCCGGGTGATCGCCCTGGATGCCGATGAGGCCGCTGGCCGCCAGGCCGTAGTTCGGGTACCTGGCGAACTTGCTGGCCGCGACCCGCTTTTTCCAGTCCTCGCTCCCGAAGTCGTACTCGACCACCTTGACGCCGTTCAGCCAGTGCTCGACGTGATTGCCACGCACGACCAGGCGCGTCTTGTTCCAGTGGTCGTAGGGCTTCGCCACGCCGGGCGGCACGCCGTAGAGCGCATAGTCGGAGCCGGCGGCGGTGAGCGGGCTCTTGCCGTCCTCGGTGTTGGCGTCATCGAGCAGCTGGTACTCCGGCGCGCTCCAGTAGATGTGGTCGTACTCGCGCGTGCCGCGGTAGAAGATGCCGCTATTGCCTTCCCTGCCGATCTTCCACTCGAGCTCGAGCTCGAAATTCCCGAACTTCTCGTGGGTCACGAGATCATCGACCGGCCCGTCCTTGTGGAGCACCCCGCCATCGACGTGCCAGCCCGCCGGCAGGCCCGGGTCCTTCCAGCCTCTCCAGGCCGGTGCGCCGTGTTCTTCGAGCAGCGCTCGCCAGCCATCCGCAGCTGCACCCTGCTCCGCACCGGCAGCGACAGTGGCCGCCAGCGACAGCGCCAGCATCGCGGCGCACACCTTAGGTCTGATCATGGATCGCTCCTCCAACGGCGTCGCCGTCACGTCAGGTTCAATTTCTTCAGCAGCTCGGGCGGCGCGCCCTCGAAGCTCGTGAGTGGCACGTTGCCGAGGTAGCCGAGGTCCCTGCGCCCCGCGGGACTCGAGTAGAAGCCGGCGGCGGTCAGGTCGCGATAAAGCGCGAAGAAGCGCGCCGCTTCGCGCAGCTCCGCCGTCGCGCGCGTTGCGTCACAGATCGAGTCGCAGATGGCGGTCTGTGTCGCGGCATCCAGTTGCGCGAAGCCTTTGGCTCCGCGGCGCGCGGCTTGCGCGTCCAGCCAGGTCAAGCCATCCAGCACAATGGGCCGGTCGCGCTGGTGATCGGGGTACGGCGCACTCACCCACTCGTCGATGAACTCGACCACGCCGACGGTGGAAGCGCTCGGGGAGTGCTGGTCCGCGGGAATGATGAGGTCCGAGAGCACGGCGGCGAGCCGCCGCTGCGCCGCACTCAGCGTGAGCGGCCAGAATTCCCCCCGCTGGTGCGGCGTGACGAGGTCGGGATCGGTGCCATAGCCCGGACCGGCCGGCGGCTGCCGGAGCGCCGTGCCGTGGCCCGCCTGGCCTGCCGCGGAGCGCCACGCCGGCCAGGCGGCGCTCGCGGCCAGCATCCACTTGATGGTCGTGCGGCGGTCCATCACAGCTCCTTGCGCCGCAGGCGCTCGAGGATGTGATCCGCCGCGCGCCAGGCTACTGCCATGATCGTGAGCGTCGGGTTCTTGTCGGCGTTGGAGGGAAATACGGCGCCATCGGTGACGAACAGGTTCGGCACGTCCCAGGTCTGACACCACTGGTTGGTGACCGAGACCTTCGGATCCGCGCCCATGATCGCGCCGCCCACTTCGTGGATGATGAGGCCCCCAGGGAGGATGGCCTTGGCGCCATCGGTCTCGATCTCGTGCGGCTTGCCGCCCATCGCCGTGATGATGTCGCCGAAAGTGCGCTGCATATGTGCCGCCTGGCGGGTCTCGTGATCGGACCACTGCCAGTGGAAGCGCAGCACCGGGATGCCCCATTTGTCCTTGACCCCGCCCGGGTCGATCTCGCAGTACGAGTGCTCGTTCGGAATCATCTCGCCGCGGCCGCTGAAATACACGAAGGATCCGTAATAACGGCGCACGTCCTGCTTGAACTTCGTGCCATAGTTGCCGCCGGTCAGCCACTCGAGGCGCCTGCCCGTCTCGGGCCCCGGCATGCGCCGGCCGCCGCTGAACTCGACGTGGTAGCCGCGCGCGAAGCCGAGCTTGCCGGCGAGCTGCTCCTTATAGAGCCACCAGGGCATGTAGTACGCATGGCCGTCCGCGCCGTCTTCGTTGAGCGGCGGCAAGCTCTCGAGCAGCGGCACCTGCCCCCAAACGTCGCTCCCGACCGTGTCCATGATGTAGCGGCCGACCTTGCCGCTCGAGTTCGCAAGCCCGTCCGGGAAATGTGCGCTCTTCGAATTGAGGAGAATGCGCGCGGATTCGCAGGCGCTGGCGGCGAGCACCACGACGCGCGCGCGCGCCTGCTCATGCTTACCGGTGGTGCGGTCGACGAAGTTGACGCCGCTCGCCTTGCCATCGGGCCCGAGCGTGACCTCGTACACCATGGCGTCGGTCGTGATGTCGAGGTTGCCGGTGGCGAGCGCCGGCGGCAGATGCACGGTGGTCGACTGGTAGTTGGCGCGGATCGAGCAGCCCCGCCCGCAGGGAGTCGCCCAGAGGCACGGGGCCCGAGCCTGCATGTCCGCAGCAAGAATGCCCTGGGCCCTGGCGTTGCCCGGATGGATCCGCTGCGGGTTGCTCCTGTGATCGAGCGCACGCGTGAGCACCGCGCGGTGTCCCGCAATCACCGGGATGCCGAGTCCACGGGCACTGCGCGCAATCGCGTAGTCGGCCACGATGGGCTTGGGCGGCGGCAGCAGGCAGCCGGGCGGGGAGTTGGGCGTGTTCTCGAGTCCCTCGTTGCTGCCGTAGACGCCGATGAGGAGCTCGACCTTGTCGTAGTACGGCGCGACGTCCTCGTAAGTAATCGGCCAGTCGAACCCGAGCCCGTCGCGGCTCTTCGGCTTGAAGTCGTAGGGGCCGTTGCGCAGCGAGATCCGTCCCCAGTGGTTGGTGCGCCCGCCGAGCATGCGCGCCCGCCACCAGTCGAAGCGGCCGCCGTGGTCCTCGGTGGTGCGCACGTAGGGCTCACCCGGCACCTGCCAGCCGCCATCCACCGTCGCATCGTAAAAGCCGAAGGGCTTTTGCGGCGTGCCGACGCCTGCGAGGGGAGCCAGGTCGGGTGTCTGAAACATCGCCGTCTCGCTCTCGGGCGCGTAGCGGCGCCCGGCTTCGAGCATCAGCACGCGCGCGCCCTCCATGCAGAGCGTGTAGGCGGTCTGCCCGCCCGCGGCGCCCGATCCGACCACGATCACGTCGTACTCGCGCTGCTGGGATTTCGGACTTACGAACGGCATGGCTTACGACCGGTAGGGCTCGCGGCCGATACCCTGGGCGGCAATACCCTGCGCGGCGAGCACCTCGTGCTGGAGCGCGTACATGGCGGCTGCGGCCTCATCGATCGCCCGCGTGAAGGCGAGCGAGCCCGCCAGGATGGGCTTGAGCCGTTCCTTGTCCTGAATGCGAGCCGGCGGGTATTCGTGCTCCACGACCAGGTAGGTTTTCTCCGGGTCGATGGCCAGCAGCTCGCGCGCCGCCAGCTGATGGTCGAGCCAGTCCACCGAGCGATTCTGTAGATAGGCCAGCGGATCATGGCGCGCAGTCCCGGGGAGCTCGTGCTCGGCGAACACGGTCTGTTTCTTCCAGGCGTTCAGTTGGCTTGCCGGATCCGAGCTCGGCTCAGCTCCGTGCCAATCGCCGCGCTGCATCGTCTGCCCCCCATAGCCCCACGCCGCGATGCCGCGCGCATCGATGACCTGCCCTTTGACGTGAAAACCGCCGATCAGAAAATTGTAGCCGTTGTCCTTGAGGTACTGGAACACGGAGCGCGTGTCCTGCCCCATGAGGATCGCGTGCGAGGGGTCGTAGTGGATGCGGAACTGATCACCGACCCCGTGGCGCTCGCAGATGCGGTGCAGGGCGATCCACGGACCCGGCGCATAGGCGATGTTGTTGTGCCAGTGGTCGCTCACGTTCCAGCCCGGCATCGGGCACTGCTCGACGCGGAAGGTCAGGCCTCGGGCCTTGGCCTCCTTGAGCAGCGGCACGAACACCGCTTCGAACATGACGAGATTCCCGTCCATGCTGAGCTGCGGGTTGCGCCCGACGAAACCCGTGACCGCATCGGCCCCGAGCAGCACCGCTGCGTCGAAGACCCTGAGCATCATCTGGTGCTTGCGGGTCCGTAGCGCTTCATCGGCGGCCAGCATGTTGTCGAAGTAGCCGAGATCCGACAGCCCGACCCGGGTGGCTTCCATGGCACGGCGCACGCGCGCCGCGCGCTGGGCGTTGAAGGGCGCACGCAGATCGAGCGTGTTGGCCACGGGATCGAGCAGCGCCGCCGCCGGCACGTCGCTTTCGCCCGGGTGCAGCGCTGCCGACAACTCGATGTTCGGCGCGCCGATCTCGGCGGCGAACGCCAGCCACTCCTCGATGGCGAGATCCGGGTCAGCGTCGCGCCGCGCGCGCGGCGTGAGCTCCTGCAGCGCCGCGGTGAGGATGCTGAGGCGCATCGGGCGCGGCCGGAACTCACCCCGGGGCATACGCCACCTTCTCGTTGCGGAAGCTCGCGGCGAACAGCACGAACACCGCCGCGGCAAAGCCGGCCGGATAGAGCCAGATCGACTTCCAGTCGTGCGCGCCGTGGGCCACGTAGAGATCGTCGATGAGACCGGCGGCCCAGAATCCCACCAGCATCCCGAGGCCGTAGGTGGCGAGCGTGATCAGTCCCTGGGCGGCGGCCTTGTGCGCCGCGCCCGCCTTGGAGTCGGTGTAGATCTGGCCGGAGACGAAGAAAAAGTCGTAGCACACCCCGTGGAGCGCGATGCCGATGATCAGCATGAAGGCGAGCTGGTGGGCGTTGCCGAAGGCAAACAGCACATAGCGCGCCGCCCAGGCCAGCATGCCGATGAGGAGCGTGGCCTTCATGCCGAAGGTCCGCAGAAACAGCGGCAGCGCCAGCATGAACAGCACTTCCGACATCTGCCCGATGGTCTGCTTGCCGGTGGCGTTGGCGACCTGGATCTCGGTGAGGAACTGGTTGGCATTCTGATAATAGAAAGCGAGCGGAATGCAGATCAGCACCGAGGCCGCGAAGAACACGGCAAAGTTGCGCTCCTTGAGGAGCACCAGGGCATCGAACCCGAGCGCCCGGCCGAGGCTGCCGCCCTCCCCGTCTGCGGGCCGCGGCGGCGTCCGCGGCAGTGTGAATGCGTAAGCGCCCAGCACGCAGGAGGCGATCGAGGACATGAGGAAGGTCTGGCGCAGCAGGCCCTGCGCAATGCCGGCGTGCGAGTCCCAGCCGAACAGGTAGCTGATCACGAGTCCCGCGACGATCCAGCCGATCGTGCCCCACACCCGCAGCCCGGGGAATTGCCGCGAGGGGTCGTCCACCTGGCGGAACGCGATCGCGTTGACCAGTGCCAGCGTCGGCATGTAGAGGATCATGTACCCGAGCAGCAGCGGGTAGAAGGCGGCGAACTCGCGGGCGCTGTAGAGCACGTACATCAGCACCCCGCCGGCGAGGTGGACGATGCCGAGCAGCCGCTCGGCGTTGAAGTAGCGGTCGGCGATCAGCCCGACGATGAAGGGAGCGATGATGGCGCCCCAGGCCTGCGTGCCGTAGGCGAGCCCGGTCTGCGCGCCGCTGGCGTGCAGGTTCGCAGCCAGATAGCTCCCCATCGTGACGAACCAGGCGCCCCAGATGAAGAACTGGAGGAACATCATGGCGCACAGACGCGCCTTGAGCGGCAAGCTCATAACTGCATCCAGGCCGACCCGGCGCGCGAGCTCGCGACCGCCTGGGCGATGAAGCGCAGCCCGCGCAGCCCGTCCTCCGCGCCCGGGTAATCGCGCAGCGGCGCCTGCCCCCTGGCAGCGCGGCGCACATCCTCGATGAAGGCGCGGTAGATGTTCGCAAACGCCTCGAGATATCCTTCCGGGTGCCCGGGCGGGGTGCGGATCGCCGCCTGTGCGGGTGCGCTCATGTACCCGTGTCCCGTCCGCCGCAGCTCCCAGGGCTTGCCGGCGGGCTTGAAGATCAGCGTGTTGGGTTCCTGCTGATGCCACTCGAGCCCGGCGCGGGTGCCGTAGACCCGCAGCGAGAGCCGGTTCTCCTCTCCGCAGGCGATCTGCGAGCACACCAGCGTCCCCTTGGCGCCGCCTTCGAGCCGCACCAGCATGTTGGCGTCGTCATCGAGCCGCCGGCCGGCGACGAAGGAGCTCAAGTCGGCGCACACGGCCTCGATGCGCGCGCCGGTCACGAACTCGAGCAGATTCGCGGCATGCGTGCCGATGTCGCCGACGGCACCGCCGATGCCGGCACGCGCCGGATCGGTGCGCCACTCGGCCTGTTTGTGGCCGCCCCGCTCGATTGGCTCCATCAGCCAGTCCTGCGTGTACTCGACCAGCACCTTGCGGATCTCGCCGAGCTGTCCGCCGCGCACCAGGGCACGCGCCTCGCGCACCGCCGGGTAGCCGGTGTAGGTGTGGGTGAGAGCGAACAGCGTGGTGCCAGCCTCGACCAGCCGCACCAGCTCCTCCCCTTCGGCCACGGTAAGCGCCAGCGGCTTGTCGCAGATCACGTGAATGTCGGCGCCGAGAAAAGCGCGCGCCACCGGGTAATGCAGGTGATTGGGGGTCGCGATGATGACGAAGTCGATGCCGTTGGCATCGGCGGATTCGGCGCGCGCCATCTCCTCGTAGGAGCTATAGGCGCGCTCGAGGAACCAGGCCGCCGCGCTCGCGCGCGCGGTCTCCGGGTGCGAGGACATGGCGCCGGCGACGACCTGTGCCTGGCCGTCGAGCTCGGCGGCCAGCCGGTGCACCGAGCCGATGAAGGCGCCGCGCCCGCCGCCCACGATGCCGGCCCGCAGGCGGCGCTCAGGAGGGGCGAACGTGGCGGTCGGGCACATCGCGCTCAATGCTAGCGCATTTCAACGCTCATGCCCGCAAGGGCCTGGTCGCGCCTGCGGGCGCGGGGGCAATGCTCAGACGTTCGAGTCGGGGAAGGATGCCTTGCGGCGGTTGATGTAATCCAGCAGCGCCTCGTCGACCGCCGGATCGAGCGGCGGCGGCTCATATTCCTCGAGCTGCTTCTTCCACAGGGTGTTGGCGCGCTGGATCGTGTCCCTGGCACCTTCCGCCTCCCATTGCTCGACGCTGTTGTTATCGGCGAGCGGCGAGCGGTAGAACGCCGTCTGGAAGTTCGCCTGCGTGTGGGCGCAGCCGAGGAAATGCTTGCCGGGCCCAACCTCGCGGATCGCATCGAGCGCCTGGCCGTTCTCGGAGAGGTCCACCCCGGCGAGCAGCGTATGCATCATGCCGGCCTGGTCGACGTCCATCATGAACTTCTCGTATCCCATCGAGAGCCCGCCCTCGAGCCAGCCGGCGGTATGCAGCACGAAATTGACGCCGCCCAGGCAGGTCGGGATCAGGGTGTTGGCGGACTCGTAGGCGGCCTGCGCATCGGGAATCTTCGAAGCACAGAGCGCACCGCCCGAGCGGAACGGCACCCCGAGACGCCGCGCGAGAGCTGCCATCACGTACAGCACCAGCGCCGGCTCCGGAGTGCCGAAGGTCGGCGCCCCCGACTGCATCGAGAGCGAGGAGGCGAAGCTGCCGAGGATCACCGGCGCGCCCGGGTTCACCAATTGCGCGAGTGCCATGCCGGCGAGCGCCTCGGCCAGCGTCTGCGCCGCAGTGCCCGCGACCGTGACCGGCGACATCGCCCCGGCGAGGATGAATGGCGTGACGACCGTCGCCTGGTTGGCGCGCGCGTAGGTCTTGAGCGCCCCGAGCATGGTCGCGTCCCAGGTGAGGGGCGAGTTGGCGTTGATGAGGCTGACGATGCAGGTGCGCGGCTTGGCGGTAGCCGGATCGGTGAAGTTGTCGCCGAACAGGATCCGGGTCATCTCGACCGTGTCGTGCGCGCGCTCGGGATGGGTGACCGAGCCCATGTACGGCTTGTCGCTGTATTTCATATGCGAGTACACCATGTCGAAGTGCCGCTTGTTGACCGGCAGATCGACGGGCTCGCAGATGGTGCCGCCCGAGTGATGCAGCGAGTTCGCGAGGTAGGCGAGCTTGACGAAGTTGCGGAAGTCCTCGATGCGCGCGTAGCGGCGGCCCTCGTCGAGGTTGCGCACGAACGGCGAGCCATAGGCCGGGGCAAACACGGTGCGGTTGCCGCCGATGACCACGTTACGCGCCGGGTTACGCGCATACTGGGTGAATTCCCGCGGTGCCGAGCGGCGCACGATCTCGCGGCACATGCCGCGCGGGAAACGCACCCGCTCGCCCTGCACGTCGGCGCCCGCGTCCTGCCAGATCCTGAGGGCTTCCGGATCGTCGCGGAAGTCGATGCCGATCTCCTGGAGAATGGTGTCGGCATTGCGCTCGAGGAGCTCGAGGCCCTCGGCGGAGAGCACTTCGTAGTAGGGAATGTTGCGCGTGATATAGGGGACAAACGCATGGCTGCGCGCGGTGCGCGCGGCGATCTTGGCGTCGCGGCCGCTCGGGCGGCGTGCGCGCGCCGGCTGACCTTGCTGGGGCTGCTGGTCCATGAGGCTATCCTGAACGATGCTGCGAGTCGTGGGCCCTACCCCATTATCGTCAGCCCTCCACGGCGGGACTGGCCGGTTTGCGGCATCGGCTTCTCCGGCAGCGCCACCTGAGGGCAGGCTTTCAGTGCGACTCGACCAGCGGCAGATTGATGAAGCTCGAGGCCCCGCCGATGTGGTACACGCGCTGCGTCGCCTTTTTGTAGTCCTCCGGGCGTGCGAAGAAGATGTTGTCGACGTAGGTCTGCGGATTGCGGTCGTAGAGCGGAAACCAGCTCGACTGGATCTGCACCATCAGGCGGTGGCCCGGCAGGAACACGTGGTTCACCTGCGGCAGCGCGAAGCGGTATTGCTGCACTTTGCCCGCCGGGATGGGACTCGGATGGCTCAGGCTCTCGCGGTAGCGCCCGCGGAATATGTCCATCGCGATGGGTAGCTGGTAACCGCCCATGTGCGGACCGGAGTCGGACGGGACCTCGTCCGGATAGACATCGATGAGCTTCACCACCCAGTCGCTGTCGGTGCCGCTGGTCGAGGCGAACAGATTCACCAGCGGCGCGCCGCCGATGTGCAGCGGCGCAGTGAGCGGCTCGGAGACATAGGTGAGCACGTCGGGGCGGCCGTCGACCGAACGCTGATCGGTGAGCAGCCAGCGCGTCCAGACGCTGCGATCGTTCAATTGCATCGGCCGCGGGACGTAGGGCACGGGCTTGGCGGGATCCGACACGTACTCATCGAACGGTAGCCCGCTCCTGACTGGCGGAGCAGTGAAGCTCAACCCGAAGTGCGGCTGCAGGTAAAGCGGCTCGGAGCGCGAGGCGCAACCGGACTCGCAGGCGAGCGGCCAGGCCGGCAGCCGCCGCCAGACGTCGGTTCCGGTCTCGAACACCGTCACCGGCGCCAAGTTCGCCTTCGGCGCGCCGTCCTTGAGGTGCTCGGCGAGGAACGGCTCGATCGCGTCGCGCCGCGCCTGCCCTGCCGTGTCGCCGTCGAACTTGAGCGGCCCGAGGGTCGTGCCGTCGCCGTTGATGCCGCTGTGCCGCCACGGCCCGAGCACCAGGAAGACGAGCTTGTTGTCCTTATCCTGCGGCTTGAGCGCGGCGTAGGTATGCACGCCGCCGTACATGTCCTCCTGGTCCCAGATACTCGTCACGAACAGTGTCGGGACCGCGAGCTTCTGCGCCGGGAGAATCTGATCGAGCGCCTGGCCACGCCAGAACTCGTCGTAGGCCGGGTGCTCGCTGAGCTTCTGGAAGAACGGCAGCTGATCGATGCCGAAGTGCCGCGCGAAGCCGCCCGCGGAACTGAGGCCGAGGAACAGCTGGTAGTCATCGAAGGCGCCGCGCGGGATCTTCTGCCCCTCGCCGTGGCGGGTGGTCTGTCCATAGATGTAGTCGAAATTGCTCTGACGGAAGGCGCCGTTGTGAAACCAGTCGTCCCCCTTCCAGCCGTCGACCATCGGGCACTCGGGCACCGCGGCCTTGAGGGCAGGATGGGGATTGACCAGCCCCATGAGCACGGTGAAGCCTCCATAGGAGGAGCCGATCATGCCCACCCGACCGTTCGACTCCGGCACGTTCTTCACCAGCCAGTCGATGGTGTCCCAGGTGTCGGTCGAGTGATCCACCGGGGTCGGATTCAGCGGGCCGCGCAGCTCCCGGGTCATGACGTAGTCGCCTTCCGAGCCATACTTGCCCCGCACGTCCTGGTAGGCCCGGATATAGCCCCTGGTCACAAACACCGCGTCGGCATCCCCCAGCGTCCCGAGCATCTGCGGGCTCGCCATGCGCTCGGTGGCATTCGCTGCGTTGTAGGGCGTGCGGGTCAGGATGATCGGCGCGCGCTTCGCGCCCTTCGGAATGACGATGACGGTGTTGAGCTTCACGCCGTCGCGCATCGGGATCATGACGACCCGCTTCTCGTAGTCGAAGTCCGCGCTCGGCGGACTGAACTCCTTGGGTACGTCGGGTTGCATCGGGGGGAGCGGGGCCGCGCCGGCGACGCCTGCGAGCGCCAGGAACAGCCCCGCGGTCAGCACCGAAGTTTGCGAGCCCATCGAGTCCTCCCTCACTCCGGTGAAACTGGGTCGGGGGCTGGCGCCTCCGGCGCACGGGTCCGCAGCAGTACCCCGGCGTAGAACAATACGTAGTAGCCCACCAGCACCGCGAAAATCCCGACGGTGAGCGGGCTTCTCTGGTACGCGGCGGCGGCGCTCGGGTCGGGCACAAATGAGACGTTGGGGCCGTTCGCGAGGTAGAGGAACCGGTAGGCGAGCCGGGCCACCAGCAGCAGGGTGACGGCCAGGCCGATGTAGGTGTGCGGCGTGTAGAAGCGACCCTCGGGCGTGACCTCGAAGCGGGTATGGCGCAGCCCGATGTACGCGAGCGCCGCACCGCAGGCGAGACCGGCGATGAAGGCCTCGACCATCTCAACACCGCGCGTCACGCTCGTCGCCGCGATGAGCCCGGCGGCGACGGTCAGTATCCCGATGCGCAGCCAGATCCGGACCGGCTGCAGCGGCTGGCGGCCGAAGGTCCGCCGCAGCCGGCGCGCAATTCCGAAGACCACGAGCACGACGATGAGGATGGGAGTGATGAGTTTAGGATCCATCGGACCTCACAGCGTGATCGAGCCGCGTCCGAGCTCGACGACATCGCCGCTCACCAGGACGTTGCGCTCCTCGTCGACCCGCAGCCGCAGCGCCGACGGCCTGCCGGTGTATTCCCCCTGCGAGATGTCGAACTCGCAGGGGAGCGTGCGTCCCGTCGCCAGGCACCAGCCACCGAGATTGCAGGTCGCCGAGCCGGTGGCCGGATCCTCGAGTACGGCCCGGCCCTGCGGAAAGAAAAAGCGCGCGAGCAGCCCCGTGCCGGCGGGCGCGAATACGTAGACCTGGCTGTGCCCGTCGGCGCTCGGCAGCTGCGCGAGCAGATCCGCGCGCACGTTCACCCGCCGCACCGCCACCTCGCTCGCGAGCGGCACGATGAGCTGCTCCACCCCTGCGCTCACCCACAAGGGCCGTTCGGCGAGGTCGCGCTCTTCGAGCCCCAGCATGGCCGCGAGCGTCAGGCGCGGCTCGCTCACCTCGCGCCACGCCGGTGGCTTCGCCTGTAGCGTCCAACGATCCCCGCTCGCGCGTACCGGAATCACGGCCGCGGGCAACTCGAGCGTCAGGCGATCGCCGCCGAGGCCGAGGGCCCGGCACACGTGCGCGGTGCCGAGCGTCGGGTGGCCCGCGAACGGCATCTCGTACTGCGGAGTGAAGATGCGCACCCGGGCGCTGGCACGCTCGGAGGGCAGGATGAAGCTGGTCTCCGACAGGTTGAACTGCAGGGCCAGCGCTTGCATCCTTGACGCATCGAGCGCCTGCGCCCGCTCAAAAACGCACAGGGGATTGCCGCTCAGGGGCACCCGCCCCTGGGTGAAGACGTTGACGATTCGATAGGAGAACGCAGCCATGCGCCGGGTGATTGTATCCTCGGGGCCGCCGCAATGAGCACCGAATTACTGTTTCGGGACGATGCTTATCTGAAAACGGCCACGGCGCGGGTGCTGGCGGCCTCCGAGCGCGGCATCGAGCTCGACCGCACGGTGTTCTATCCGCTCGGCGGTGGGCAGGCCGGCGATGCCGGCACCCTGGTGCGCGAGAGCGGCGAGCGCATCGCGATCGCTGATACCCGCAAGGGCGCAATGCCCGAGAGCGTGCTGCATGTCCCGGCAGGCGGCGCCCCGTTGCCCGAGCCCGGCGAGACGCTCGGCCTCGAGATCGACTGGCCCCGGCGTTACCGGCTGATGCGCCTGCATACGGCGCTGCACCTGCTGTCGTGCGTGGTGGTCGCCCCGGTCACGGGCGGCAACATCGTGCCCGACAAGGCGCGCCTCGACTTCGACATCGACCTCGCGGCACTCGATGCGGCACGCATCCAGAGCGAGACCAACCGGTTGATCGCCTTGGGTCGGGCCACCGAGACCGCCTGGATCACGGACGCCGAGCTCGACGCGCAGCCGGAGCTCGTGAAGACCATGAGCGTGCAGCCACCCCGGGGCGTGGGCCGGGTGCGGCTGCTCAGGATCCCGGGTATCGACCTGCAGCCCTGCGGCGGGACTCACGTCGCCAACATTGCCGAGATCGGCGCGATCAGGGTCGTGAAGATCCGCAGCGAGGGCCGGCACAACAAGCGGGTAGAAATAGTACTCATTGATAGCGGCTGAGCTCGATGCCGTTGCCAACGGGCAGCAGCACCGAGCTCATGTCCCGCGCGATGTGCACCGCGTGGCGGTAGGCCTGCACGTGGGGGCGCGCGCTCGCGGGCTCGATCATGTTGTCGGCGATCACCAGTGCACCGGGGGCGAGCTTCGGGTGCAGCAGGGCGAACACCGGCACATAGAGGTCCTTCCAGAGATCGATCAGCACCAGGTCGAAGGGCCCGGACAGCGCCGCCAGGCTCTCGAGGGCATCCCCGACGCGAAACTCGACGAACCCGGCGAGCCCCGCGCGCGCCAGCTGCCCGGCCGCATATTCGGTCTTCTCCGCTTTCAGCTCGAGAGAGATCACCTTGCCATGCACGGCGCGCGCGGCCTCGGCCAGCCAGATGGTGGAGTAGCCGAAGGAGCTGCCGACCTCGAGGATCCGGCGTGCACCGGCCTCCCGGGCGAGGAGGTTGAGGAGCTTCCCGGTCGCGCGTCCGACCGGCAGCAGCATCTCATCGATGCGCCGCTCGGCCTCCTCCGGGGCGAGCGTGTCCCACAGCGCCTCCTCGCGCTCTGCGCGCGCCTCATAGTCCGCCAGTACAGCGGACACCGCTGCATCGATGCTCATGAAAAGTACTCCTGGAGAGAGGCGACGCCGAGCCGCTTGGCCTCGAACAGGCTCTCGAGGTGCTCGCGGGAGTTGACCAGCCCGCGTGCGCGCAGCACGCCGCGCTCATCGAGCAGGGCGGCGAACGGCAGCCGGCTCACCTGGTAGGCGAGCCCGAGGGCCGCCGAGACCACGTACGGGATCCCCTCGAGCCCCTGCGTGCGCACGAACTCGCGCTGCTCCGCGGTGTCGCCGTCGCTCGCCAGGATGACGTCCATCCACGAGCGCTCATCTTTGCGGCTCGACTTGACCGCCGGGAGAAGCGTCTTGCATACGGGGCAGGTCGGAGAGACGAACAGCAGCAGCGTGCTGCGGCCATCGTCACGCACGGCGCCGACCCTGAGCTCGCGGCCGTCGAGGGCGGCGAGCTCGAGCACCGGCGCAGGATCGCCGACGGTGAGGCCGCGATTCAGCATCAGCGCTCCGGCCGGTGCGATGCGCTGGTGCAGCACCCCGAGCTGCCGGGTGAGCGCCAGCACCACCGCGGCGAGTGCCAGCACCAGCGCCCAAAGGACGACGTTCGAGACGGCGAGCGCAGTCATCGCGGGCCCCGCAGCGCCGCGGTCCACGCCGCAGCCCGGCCGAGGAGCTGATCCAGGGACACATATAAAAGAGTCGCGATCACGACCCCGCCGCCGACGGTGAGCGCGTCCACGGGCGAGAGCGGGCGGGTCTTCCAGGGGACGAGCGTGATGGCGAGCAGCAGCGCCAGCATGAGGTTCCGGGCCACCATCCAGGGCGCGATCGGCCGCGCGTCGTCCGGCCCGCCGCACCCGCAGGCGAGGTCGCGCCGTCCGCGCCTCAGGTTCACGGCGATGGCCGCGGCATAGGCGGTGAGCAGCGCCGCTCCGCCGAGCCCCGCGCCGGAGCGCGTGGCGCTCACTGTGAGTCCCGCGGCGACCAGGAGCTCGGCGAGCGGCACCAGCGGCGCGAGGCGCACCGCGGCCGCGGGCAGCACGCGGTAGGCGCGCAGCACTTCGGTGAAAGCCGGAAGGTCACGGAGCTTGTGGAGCGCGGCGCTCGCAAACAGCAGCGCCAGGCACGCGAGCAGCAACACGCCAACAGCCGGATC
>DASPSF010000118.1:0-5114 GCA_035624075.1 Steroidobacteraceae bacterium
AGCAGCAGCTGCTGATAGGAGCGCGGATAGACGATCGGCGCATCGCTGATCGAGTCGGTGCCGCCGGCAATCCCCGCGTCGATCTGGCCGAGAGCGATCTTGTTGCCGATGGCGATCGCCGCCTCGAGGCTGGTGCCGCAGGCGCGCTGCAGGTCGAGCCCCGGCGTGTGCGGATCGAGCCCGACCCCTAGCACGCACTCGCGCGTCAGGTTGTAGTCCCTGGAGTGCTTGATCACGGCGCCGGCAGCGACGTCGCCGAGGCGCTCGCCCTGGAGCTTGAAGCGCTCGACCACGGCACGGAACGCGGCCGTCAGCATCTCCTGGTTGCTGGCCGTGGCGTACACGGTATACGAGCGGGCGAACGGAATGCGTACGCCACCGACGATGGCGACGCGCCTGGCTGCTTGACCAACGAGCATGACCCCTCCCCCGAGCGCGGCGGGTTAGAATTCTATCCCCATGGGCGAGCTCACCACCATCATGGCCCGCGACGGTCACGAGTTTCAGGCGTGGCTCACGGCGCCCACCGGCCGGGCGCGTGGCGCGGTGGTGGTGATCCAGGAGATCTTCGGCGTCAACGGCCACATCCGCTCGGTGACCGACGGCTTCGCCGCCGCGGGCTACACCGCCATCGCACCCTCGCTGTTCGACCGCGTGCGGCGCGGCATCGAGCTCGAGTACTCGCCGGCAGACATGCAGGAAGGCGCTGGCTACCGCAAGCAGATCCCCGCCGAGACCGCGCTGAAGGACATCGCGGCCGCGGCCGCCGTGGTCAGGCACTCGGGCCGCACCGGCATCGTCGGCTACTGCTGGGGTGGCAGCCTCGCCTATCTCGCCGCCTGCGAGCTCACCCTCGCGGCGGCGGTGGTCTACTACGGCCGCCTCGGTGACTATCTGGAGCGCAAGCCCCGCTGTCCGGTGCAGTATCACTACGGCAGCGAGGACCGGAGCATTCCGCTCGCCGACGTCGAGCGCATCCGCGCGGCGCACCCGGGCGCGCCGCTGTACGTCTACGAGGGCGCCGGCCACGGTTTCAACTGCGAGCAGCGCGACAGCTACGACGCTTCGGCGGCGGCGCTCGCGCTCCGCCGCACGCTCGATTTCCTTGCGCGCTACCTCAGCGCCCCCAACTCAGGAACTGGTCTGCCATGAAGCTTCGAGATCCCGATCTGCTGCGTACCCGCGCCTTCCTCGGCGGCAAGTGGGTGGATGCCGCCTCAGGCGCGACCCACCAGGTGCTGAACCCGGCCACCCGTGAGCCGATCGGCACGGTGCCGGACATGAGCGCGGCGGAAGCCAGGCGCGCCATCGAGACAGCCGCCGCGGCCTTCCCGGCGTGGGCGGCGCACACGGCGCGCGAGCGCGCGGCGGTCCTGCGCCGCTGGTTCGAGCTCATCATGGCGAACCAGGAGGATCTCGCCACCCTCATGACTGCCGAGCAGGGTAAGCCGCTCGCCGAGTCCAAGGGCGAGATCGCCTACGCGGCCTCCTTCATCGAGTGGTTCGCCGAAGAGGGCAAGCGGCTCTACGGCGACGTGATCCCCGGCCACCAGGTCGATAAGCGCATCCTGGTGCTGCGCCAGCCGGTGGGCGTGGTGGCCTGCATCACACCGTGGAATTTCCCGGCGGCGATGATCACCCGCAAGGTCGGGCCGGCGCTCGCGGCCGGCTGCACCGCGGTGGTGAAGCCGGCCAGCCAGACGCCCTATTCGGCGCTGGCGCTCGCGGCACTGGCGACGCGCGCCGGCCTGCCCTCCGGAGTCCTCAACGTCATCACCGGAGACGCCGCCGCCATCGGCGGGGAGATGACTTCCAATCCCATCGTCCGCAAGCTGAGCTTTACCGGCTCGACCGCCATCGGCAAGAAGCTGATGGCGCAGTGCTCGGGCACGGTGAAGAAGCTCTCGCTCGAGCTCGGCGGCAACGCGCCCTTCATCGTGTTCGACGATGCCGACCTCGATGCCGCGGTGGCCGGCGCGATCGCCAGCAAGTACCGCAACACCGGCCAGACCTGCGTGTGCGCCAACCGCCTGCTGGTACACGCGCCGGTGTACGAGGAGTTCACGCGCAAGCTCATGCACGCGGTGGCACAGCTGCGGGTGGGTGATGGCCTCAAGGGACCCACCGACCAGGGCCCGCTGATCGATGCCAAGGCGCTCGCCAAGGTGGAAGAGCACATCGCGGATGCGGTCGCGAAGGGCGCGCGCGTGGCGGCGGGCGGCAAACGCCACGCGCTCGGCGGCACCTTCTTCCAGCCGACCATCCTCACCGACGTCACCACGCAGATGCAGGTGGCGCGCGAGGAGACCTTCGGCCCGGTGGCACCGCTGTTCCGCTTCGCGACCGAGGCGGATGCGGTGCGCATGGCGAACGACACCGAGTTCGGCCTGGCGGCTTACTTCTATACGCGTGATCTCGCGCGCTCGTGGCGCGTGGCCGAGGCGCTCGAGTACGGCATCGTCGGCCTCAATACCGGCATCATCTCCACCGAGGTCGCGCCTTTCGGCGGCGTCAAGGAATCCGGCATCGGCCGCGAGGGCTCGCGCTACGGGATCCTCGACTACACCGAGCTCAAGTACCTGTGCGTGGGCCTGAGCTAGCGCAGGCGCCGCGCGGCGTCGGTCTGATGCGCTACCTGAGCTCTCCGGATTTCCAGCACGACGGCGCCGAGCGCATCGGCATCCTGCTGGTCAACTCCGGCACGCCCGAGGCCCCCACTCCCGCCGCGGTGCGCCGCTACCTGCGGCGCTTCCTCTCCGACCCGCGCGTGGTCGAGCTGCCGCGCGCTCTGTGGCTGCCGATCCTCCATGGCCTGGTGCTGACGCTGCGGCCGGCGCGGGTCGCACGCAAGTACCGCAAGATCTGGTCCGAGGCCGGCTCCCCGCTCCGTGACCTGTCCGAGCGGCTGCGCGAGGCGCTCACCGCCATGCTCGCCCAGCACGTGCTGGCGCCACTGTCGGTGGAGCTCGGCATGCTCTACAGCCCCCCCTCGGTCGGCGAGGCGCTCGGGCGCCTGCGTGCCTGCGGTGCACAGCGCATTCTCGTCGTGCCGCTCTACCCGCAGTACTGTGGCGCCACCACCGGCGCGGTCTACGACCAGGTGAGCGAGGAGCTGCGGCGCTGGCGCTGGCTGCCGGAGCTGCGCTTGGTCGCCGAATATCACGATCATCCGGGCTACATCGAGGCGCTGCGCACGAGCGTCGCCGAGCACTGGAGCCGCGCCGGACGCACCGGGCATCTGCTCATGTCGTTCCACGGGATCCCCGAGCGCTACTTCACGGCCGGCGACCCGTATTTCTGCAAATGCCAGAAGACCGCGCGGTTGCTGGCCGACGAGCTGATGCTGCGCGAGAGCGAATGGAGCGTCGCTTTTCAATCGCGCTTCGGGCCGAGCGCCTGGCTCAAGCCCTATACGCGCGAGGTGCTCGCCGCCATGCCGGCGCGCGGCGCGCGCAGCGTGACGGTCGTCTGCCCGGGCTTCGCGGTCGATTGCCTCGAGACGCTCGAGGAGATCGCCATCGAGAACCGCGAGTGCTTCATGCGCGCCGGCGGTGAGCGCTTCGATTACGTACCGGCGCTCAACGCGCGCCCCGCGCACGCGCAGGCCCTGAGCGATCTGATCGTCGAGCACTGCCAGGGCTGGACGCACCTCGAGCACGGGCGGCTGCCGAGCGCGCGCGGCGCCTCCGCTTAGATCAATGGCGCGCGCGCCGCTGCCGCCGCCCGGGCGCTTTCACGAGCTGAGCCTCGCGACCGGCGATATCCGTGCGTCGGTGGAGTTCTACGAGCGGCTCGGCTTTTCCCAGACCGCCACCGCCGACACTTACACGCATCCTTACGGTGTCCTGACCGACGGCCGGATCTACCTCGGCCTGCACCAGCGGCGCGCCGCCTCGCCCACGCTGACTTTCGTGCGGCCGGGCGTCGCCGCGAGCCTCGCGGAGTTCGCCGCGCTCGGCATCGAGCTCACGCTGTGCCGTACCGGGGAGGAGGTCTTCAACGAGATTGGCTTCGACGGGCCGCACGGGGAATCGGTGCGGGTGATCGAGGCGCGCACCTACTCGCCCGCCGTGCGCTCGCGCGGTGAGGTCTCGCTGTGCGGCGACTTCGCGCAGCTGTCGCTGCCGGCGGCCGACTTCGCCGCGGCGCGCAGCTTCTGGGAGCCGCTCGGCTTCGTCGCCACCGACGAAGCCGAGGCTCCCTATGTGCATCTGCCGCTCACCAGCGACCATCTCTCGCTCGCCTTCCACCGCCCGCGCACCTTCGAGGCACCGCTGCTGGTGTTCCGCGCGGCCGATATGCGGGCGCGGATCGAGCGGCTGCGCTCGCTCGGCGTGGCCGAGGAGGCGCTGCCGCGTGGCATGCCGCGCGAGGCCAACGCGCTGCTCTCGAGCCCCGAGGGCACACAGCTGCTGCTGCTTGTGGATAGCGAATGAAAGCGCGCCGGTCAGCGCGCACCGTCCGCGGCGCGCGCCACGATCCGGAAGCGCACGCGCATCTCATCCTGCACCGCGAGCGCGCCCATGAGGGCGGTGAAGGGTGTCAGGCCGAGCTCGCTCTGCCTGAGGGTGGTCTCACCGCTCACGATGAGCGTGTCGCCAGCGAGCTCGTAGTGCAGCGGCAGCGCGATGCGGCGCCGCTGATCGCGCACCTGCGCCTCGGCGCAGGCCGTGAGCTCGCCGGCTGCAGCGCCCGGCCGGCTCTCGAGCCCGGGCCGCTCGGCACGCAGCACCACTTCCGGGTACTCATCGGCATCGAGCACGGCGGGGCCGAGCATGTTGCGCCGGGTGCCCTCGCGCGCCGACTGCGGCACCTCGGGCGGAAAATCGGCGGCGCTCTCCTGCGAGCGCAGCTCGCGCTCGTCGACGGTCAGCTCCGCCACCGCGAGATGCAGCTCGAAGCTGCTCTCGAGGAGGTCGCCGGGCAGATACACCGTGCCGGCGAGGGTGTGCGAGGCGATGATGTGGTTGTGGCCTGCGGAGGCGAGCGTGCCCCCGCGATACACCCGGATCGTGACCAGCGACTCCGCGGCAACCACCTCGTAAGGGCGGCCGACGTGCGGCGCGATCGGCGGCAGCGCCGGGCTGGGGAGCACCGGCACGGGCCCGGGCGGC
>DASPSF010000126.1:0-37918 GCA_035624075.1 Steroidobacteraceae bacterium
AGAGCGCCAGCACCATCTCCACGCCGATCCACACCAGCGTCACCGGAATCAGCGCCTTCCAGCCGAGCCGCATGATCTGGTCGTAGCGGTAGCGCGGGAAGGTGGCGCGGAACCAGAGGAACAGGAACAGGAACACGAAGATCTTGAGCCCGAACCAGAAAAAGCTCGGCTGCCCGAGGAAGGTAGCGCCGATCCCGGGGTAACCCTGGAACGGCCCCTGCCAGCCGCCGAAGAAGAACACCGCGGTGAGTGCCGAGATCAGGATCATGTTGGCGAACTCGGCGAGGAAGAACAGCGCGAAGGCGATCCCCGAGTACTCGACGTGAAAGCCCGCGACGATCTCCGACTCGCCCTCGGCCACGTCGAAGGGCGCACGGTTGGTCTCGGCGACGCCCGAGATGAAGTACACCGCCAGCAGCGGCGCCAGCCAGAACCAGTTCCAGGAGAGTGGACCGCCGCCCTGGGTCTCGACGATGGTGCCGAGGTTCATGCTGCCGGTTGCCATCAGCACGCCGACCAGCGCAAAGCCCATGGCGATCTCGTAGGCGACCATCTGCGCCGCCGAGCGCATCGCGCCGAGGAAGGCGTACTTGGAGTTGGCCGCCCAGCCGGCGACGATGACACCGTAGACGCCCATCGAGGTGAGCGACAGGAGATAAAGGAGTCCGGCATCCGCCTTCGAGACCACTACCTCCGGCGACAGCGGGATCACCGCCCAGGCGGCGAAGGCCGGAATGAGCGCGATCATCGGCGCGAGGCGGAACAGGATCTTGTTGGCGTTGGCCGGAATCACCACTTCCTTGAGCAGCAGCTTCACCACATCCGCGAACGGCTGCCCGAGGCCCGGCAGGAGGCCGAAGATGCGCACGCGGTTGGGTCCCCGGCGCAGCTGCATCCAGCCGATCACCTTGCGCTCCCAGAGCGTCAGCAGCGCCACGCTGATGATGAGCACCACCGTGATCACGATGATCCAGACGGCGGAGCGTCCGTAGCCGGGCAGCGCGAGCCAGAGGTTGGCGAGGTTCACCACCGGGCGTCCTCAGTAAGTCGCGGGCCCGGTACGGCCTTCGCGCGTCCTCTGCAGCGACGGCGCGCGGCGCACCAGCGCGTCGGTCTGATACATCGGCACGTCGACCACCCGCACCTCGCCCGCGGCCACCGCGGCGCTCGCCGCCCCTGCCGGAGTCACGGCGTGCGCGCCGCGATAGTCGGACGAGAGCGGCGCCGTGCACGCAGCCCGCAACTCCTCACGCACGTCCTCGGAGGACTGGTAATCGAAGCCCGGGAGGTTGAGGAGATTGCCGAGCACGCGCAGCACCTTCCAGCCCGGGCGCGACTCGCCGAGCGGCGCCGCCGCCCCGCTCTGGCTCTGCCACAGTCCCTCGCAGTTCACGTAGGTCCCCGAGGTCTCGGCGAAGGTGCCGATCGGCAGCATCACGTGGGCGATGCGCCGGAGCTCCTCGCTCACGAACGGTGTGAGCGCAACCGTGAGCTCGGTGCGGGCGAACACGCTGGCACTGTCCGGATCGAGCGCATCGATCGAGGGCTCGACTCCGCCAAAGAGCACGCACGCCTTGAGCGGCTTCTGCAGCATCTCGCGCGCCGTGAGGCCCGGCTGCGCCACCGCCCTGCCGCCCGCCTCGCGATGCGGCACGGCCCCGGCGAGGTAGGCGCCCGCGCCGTTCGCGCCCTCGGCGAGCACGCCGAAAGAGGCCCCGGTGAGCTCGGCGAGCGCGGCGGCGAGCGAGCGCAGGTCGGCGTACTGCGGGTGGCGCGTGGCGAGCGCCCCCATCCATACCGCGCGCTGCTCGCCATTCACGAGCACCTGCGCGACGGCGCGATGCTCCTCGCCCACCTGAACGGCCGCCGTGGCGGCGGCGAGGTGCGCGGGCACCGGCTTAGCTGCCGCTGCGGCGGCCGCGGCGAGAATCGCCGCGAGATCGCCCAGCAGCGTGCGCGGCGCCGAGGCGAGATAAGCCTTGACCGGAAACTGGTAGGCGAAGCGCACCGGGTTCACGAAGGCCAGCTGCGCGCCGCGGCGCGCGGCCTTGCGCACGCGGTGCGCCAGCATCGGCACCTCGCGCCTGAGGTTCGAGCCGATGACGAGCAGCGCATTCAGCGCCTCGACGTCGGCGATTTTCATTCCGAGCCCGGGCGCCGCGGGGTCGGCCGCCTGATCGCGGAAATCGCGCTGCCGCAGGCGGTGATCGATATTGTGCGTGCCGAGGCCGCGGGCGATGCGCCCGGCGAGGTACAGCTCTTCCAGCGTGGCCGAGGGGCTGACGAGGAAGCCGCAGCTCCCGCTCCTGGCCTTGAGGCCCTGCGCGAGCAGCTCGAGGGCCGTCTCCCAGTCGGTCTCGGCCCACTCCGTGCCGCGCCGGACCAGCGGGTGCTCGAGACGGTCCGGGCTGTAGACCCCCTCGTAGCTGAAGCGGTCGCGGTCGGCGATCCAGGTCTCGTTGATCGCCTCGTTCTCGCGCGGCACGACCCGCATCAGCCGCCCGCGCAGCACGTGGCCGTAGAGATTGGTGCCGACGGGATCGTGGGGCGAGATGAGCGGCGTCGCGGCCATCTCCCAGGCGCGCGCGCTGAAGCGGTAGGGCTTGGAGACCAGCGCCCCGACCGGGCACAGATCGATCACGTTGCCCACCAGCTCGTGGTTGACCGCACTCTCTATATAGGTGCGCACCTTCATGTGCTCGCCGCGCCCGATCATGCCGAGCTCCTGGATGCCGGCGATCTCCTCGGTGAAGCGGATGCAGCGCGTGCAGTGAATGCAGCGCGTCATGTCGGTGGCGATGAGCGGACCCAGGTTCTCGTCCGGCACCGAGCGCTTGCGCTCGTTGTAGCGCGAGGCGTCGCGGCCGAAGCCGACCGCCAGGTCCTGCAGCTCGCACTCCCCGCCCTGGTCGCAGATCGGGCAGTCGAGCGGGTGGTTGATCAGCAGGAACTCCATGGTGGCGCGCTGCGCGCCGATGGCGCGCGGCGACCTGGTGAAGACCTTCATGCCCTCCATGACCGGCGTGGCGCACGCCGGCATGGGCTTGGGCGCCTTCTCGACCTCCACCAGGCACATGCGGCAGTTGGCGGCGACCGAGAGCTTCTCGTGGTAACAGAAGCGCGGCACGTAGGCGCCATGCGCGTCGGTCGCGCGGATGATCATCTCGCCCTTGCGCGCCTTGACCGGTACGCCGTCGATCTCGATGTTGACCAGGTCGTCGGCCATGGCTCAAGCCGCCCGCGCGCCAAGCGTGTCGGCCACCAGGCTCCGCCCGCCGTGATCGATGATGTACTCGAACTCATGGCGGTAGTGCCTGAGGAAGCTCTGCACCGGCCAGGCGGACGCATCGCCGAAGGCACAGATGGTGTGTCCCTCGATGCGGTTGGCGACATCGAGCAGCAGTCCCAGATCCTCGCGGCGCCCCTCGCCGGCCAGCATCCGCTTCAGCAGCCGGTTCATCCAGCCGGTGCCCTCGCGGCACGGCGTGCACTGGCCGCAGGACTCCGACTTGTAGAAGCGCGAGATGCGCTCCAGCACCCGCACCATGCAGGTGGTCTCATCCATGATGATGGCGGCGCCGGTGCCGAGCGCCGAGCCCGCCGCCTTCACCGAGTCGTAGTCCATGTTGGTCTTCATCATGATTTCCCCCGGCACCACCGGCACCGAGACGCCGCCCGGGATCACGGCCTTGAGCTTGGCTCCGCCCCGCATGCCGCCGTTGAGCTCGAGCAGGTCCGCGAACGGCGTGCCGAGCGGCAGCTCCAGGTTGCGCGGCTTCGCCACGTGCCCCGAGAAGGAAAAGATCATGGTGCCGGCGGAGTTGGCGGGCCCCAGAGCCGCGAACCACGCCGGCCCCTTGCGCAGGATGGCCGGCACGGAGGCGAAGCTCAGCGTGTTGTTGATCGTGGTGGGCGCGCCGTACAGACCGTAGTTGGCCGGGAACGGCGGCTTGAAGCGCGGCTTGCCCGGCTTGCCCTCGAGCGACTCGAGCAGTCCCGTCTCCTCGCCGCAGATGTAGGCGCCGGCGCCGATGAAGGCATGCAGGTCGAAGTCGACGCCCGAGCCCTGGATGTTCTTGCCGAGCAGGCCCGCCTCGTAAGCCTCCGCGAGCGCCGCCTCGAAACGCGGCGCGGGCTCGCCGAGGAACTCGCCGCGGATGTAGTTGTAGGCGACGGTGGAATTGGTGGCGTAGCCGCCGATCGCCAGGCCCTCGATGAGCGCGTGCGGATTGAAGCGCAGGATGTCGCGGTCGTGACAGGTGCCGGGCTCGCTCTCGTCCGAGTTGCACACCAGGTACTTCTGCACCGGCGAATTGCGCGGCATGAAGCTCCTCTTGGTGCCGGTGGGGAAGCCCGCGCCGCCGCGGCCGCGCAGCCCCGAGGCCTTGACCTGGTCGATGATCGAGCCGCGGTCGGGTTTCTCCCTGAGGATCCGCTGCCACACCTCATAGCCGCCGATCGAGCGGTAGGTGGCGAGCGTCCACGAGCGCTCGAGCTTCAGCGGCTCGAACACCAGCAGGTTCAGCTGGTCCGCGTACTTGGCGTGCAGGTCGTTCACTTCAGCTCATCCAGAACCTGATCGAGCTTCTCGGGCGTCAGGTTCTCGTGGAACACGTGATCGACCATCATCATCGGCGCACCGTTGCAGGCGGCGAGACACTCCTCCTCCTGCTTGAGGAAGATGCGTCCGTCGGCCGTGCTCTCGTTCAGCCTGATGCCGAGCTTTTTCTCGGCATGCGCTACCAGCGCCTCGGCGCCGTTCAGCATGCAGGAGATGTTGGTGCAGATCGAGACGTGATGGCGTCCGCAGGGATGAGTCTCGAACATCGAGTAGAAGCTCGCGACCTCATACACCTGGATCGGCGGGAGCTGCAGGTATTCGGCGACCGCGTCCATGAGGTCCGGCGTCAGGTGGCCCCGGTTCTGCTCCTGGGCAGCGCGCAGCGCCGCGATGCACGCCGAGCGCTGCCGCCCCGGCGGGAACTTCGCCACCCAGTGGTCGATCTCGGCGCGCGTCTCCTCGGTGAGCAGCGCGAGCTTGCTGACCAGCGCAGTTCCCGCGATGCCGACGCTGCTGCGGGCATTGCTCACCGGTCGATCTCCCCGAAGACGATGTCCTGCGTGCCGATCACCGCCACCACGTCCGCCAGCATGTGCCCCTGGCACATCTCCTCGAGCGCCGCCAGGTGGGCGAAGCCGGGCGCGCGGCACTTCAGGCGATAGGGTTTGTTGGCGCCGTCGGAGATCAGGTAGATGCCGAACTCGCCCTTGGGCGCCTCGACCGCCGCATAGGTCTCGCCCTCGGGCACCTCGTAGCCCTCGGTGAAGAATTTGAAGTGGTGGATCAGGGACTCCATGTCCTCTTTCATGCGCTCGCGCGGCGGCGGGCGCACCTTGCGGTCATCGATCATCACCGGGCCGGGGTGCGCGCGCAGCCACTCGACGCACTGGCGGATGATGCGGTTCGACTGGCGCATTTCCTCGATGCGCACCAGGTAGCGGTCATAGCAGTCGCCGTTGACCCCCACCGGCACGTCGAAATCCACACGGTCGTAGACCGCGTAGGGCTGCTTCTTGCGCAGGTCCCAGGCGATGCCGGAGCCGCGCAGCATGGGGCCGGAGAAGCCGAGCTGCATGGCGCGCTCGGGAGTCACGACGCCGATGTTGACGGTGCGCTGCTTCCAGATGCGGTTGTCGGTGAGCAGCGCCTCGTAGTCGTCGACCGCGGCGGGAAACTGCTCGGTGAACGCCTGGATGAAATCGAGCATCGTGCCGCTGCGCGCCGCATTCATGCGCGCGACGTCCCTGGCGGAGTGCCAGCGCGTCACCTGGTATTTCGGCATCGAGTCCGGCAGGTCGCGGTACACCCCGCCCGGGCGGTAATAGGTGGCGTGCATGCGCGTGCCCGACACCGCTTCGTAGACGTCCATGAGCTCTTCGCGCTGCTTGAAGGCCAGCAGGAACACGGTCATGGCGCCGATGTCGAGCCCGTGCGAGCCGAGCCACAGGTGGTGGTTGAGGATGCGCGTGATCTCATCGAACATGACGCGGATGTACTGCGCGCGCTCCGGCGGCTCGATGCCGAGCAGGCGCTCGATGGCAAGCACGTAGGCATGCTCGCTGCACATCATCGACACGTAGTCGAGGCGATCCATGTAGCCGATCGACTGGTTGAAGGGCTTGAATTCGGCCAGCTTCTCGGTGCCGCGGTGCAGGAGTCCGATGTGCGGATCGGCCTTGCGGATGACCTCGCCGTCCATCTCCAGCACCAGGCGCAGCACGCCGTGGGCGGCCGGGTGCTGCGGCCCGAAGTTCATCGTGTAATTACGGATCTCGTTGAGCGGCGTGGCAGCCATCAGCGCGTCCCCTGCGGGTCACGGAGCGCGGGCTCGTAGCGGTGGTCGTGGCGGATCACCTTCGGCACCAGCACTCGCGGCACGATGCTCACCGGGCGGTACACCACACGCTGCCTGTCGGGGTCGTACTGCACCTCGACGTTGCCGGTGAGCGGGAAGTCCTTGCGGAACGGATGCCCGATGAAGCCGTAGTCGGTGAGGAGGCGGCGCAGATCCGGGTGGCCGCGGAATATGATGCCGAACAGGTCGAAGGCTTCGCGCTCGAACCAGTTGGCGCTCGCCCACACGTCGATCACCGAGTCGACGGCGGGCTCGCCGGTATCCGGGCACTTCACCCTGAGGCGCAGCCGCTGGTTGTTCGCAATCGAGAGCAGCTGGTAGACGACCGCGAAGCGTCCGGGTGCGCCGGGATCCGGTGGAGCTTCCTGCAGGAGGCGCGCGCGGCTGAAGCCCGAGCGGGTGGCACTGTCGGTCTGCCAGTCATCGCGCCCGTAGTGGAGGTAGTCGACCCCGGCCACGTCCATGAGCAGCTGGAAGCGCAGCTCCTGGGCATCGCGCAGGGTGTGGCAGACGCTGAGGAGCGAGGCGGCGTCGGTCTCGTAGGCGAGCTCGCGCGCAAGGGCCGGAATGCGCCGCACGCTCGCCCCGAGCAGTGCGTCGACCTTCCCCGCGAGCGCCTCGACCGGCTCGCTCTTGCCGTCCGTCCCCGTCATTACGCCTTATCTCGCGATCGTGCTGGTGCGCGCGATCTTCTTCTGCAGCTGTACGATGCCGTAGATCAGTGCTTCGGCCGTCGGCGGGCAGCCGGGCACGTACACGTCGACCGGTACGATGCGGTCGCAGCCGCGCACGACCGAGTAGGAATAGTGGTAGTAACCGCCGCCGTTGGCGCACGAGCCCATCGAGATCACCCAGCGCGGCTCGGCCATCTGGTCGTAAACCTTACGCAGTGCCGGCGCCATCTTGTTGACCAGTGTGCCGGCCACGATCATGACGTCCGACTGGCGCGGACTCGGCCGGAATACCACCCCGAAACGATCGAGGTCGTAGCGCGAGGCGCCGGCGTGCATCATCTCGACGGCGCAGCAGGCGAGTCCGAAGGTCATCGGCCAGAGCGAGCCGGTGCGCGCCCAGTTGACCAGCTCATCGAGCCGCGTGGTGATGAAGCCCCGCTGCGCGAACGTCTCCGGGCCATCGGCGAGCGCTAGTCCCACTCGAGCGCCCCCTTGCGCCACTCGTAAATGAAGCCCACCACGAGGATGGCGAGGAAGATGCCCATGGCGACGAGACCCGCGACCCCGATCCGGCCGAGCGCCACCGCCCATGGAAACAGGAACGCGATCTCGAGATCGAAGACGATGAACAGGATCGCCACCAGGTAGTAGCGCACGTCGAACTTCATGCGGCTGTCCTCGAAGGCCTCGAAGCCGCACTCGTAGGGCGAGAGCTTGGCGCGGTCGCTGTGGAAGCGCGCGAAGTAGCGGCCCAGGCCGGTGCCGAGCGTCAGCAGCAGCGCCGCGAGCGCGGTGGCGACCACGAGAAAGATCAGGATCGGCAGGTAATTCAGCAGCATGCGCGACGCCCGTAAAAAAGGCAGATCGCGGCGACCTGCCCCCAAAGCCCGCGCATTGTAGCAGCGCGACCGAGCTTTTGGTGCCGACGGGGAGATTCGAACTCCCACACCTTGCGGCGCTAGCCCCTCAAGCTAGTGTGTCTACCAATTCCACCACGTCGGCAACATTCAAAGCTCGCCTGTCGCGCGGCTCGCGCTACTTCGGCGCGGGTGTGGGCACCGGTGTCGACGGTGCCGCGCCGGGCGCGGACGCCGGCGCCTGGGCCGGAGCAGCCGGCGGCGGTGAGGTGCCGCTGGCCGGTGCCGCCTTGCCGCTCTCGGCGGCCTCCTCGAGGATCGTCTTGTGCTGCTCCTTGCTGGCGGTCGTGCCAAGGTAAGCCAGCGCGAGACTGTTGATCATGAAGATCGCGGCAAACACCGCCGTGGCGCGCGACAGTGCCGTGGTCGCGCCACGCGCGCCGAACACGGTTCCGGAGGCGCCCGCGCCGAACCCCGCGCCCGCCTCGGCTCCCTTGCCGCGCTGAAGCAGCACCAGGCCGACGATGGCGAGCGACGAGAACACCTGAACCGCGGTCAGCAACATTCGTAACATCAGTACATCCACTCAGCCCGGCCGCGCCGCGGCCAGGATTGTCAGAAACTCATCGGCCTTGAGCGAGGCGCCACCGATCAGGCCGCCGTCGACGTCCGGCATGCCGAACAGCTCGGCCGCGTTGCCGGCCTTGACGCTGCCGCCGTAGAGAATGCGGGTGGCGGCGGCAATTTTAGCATCCCGGGCGGCGATCCGGCCGCGGATGAAGGCGTGCACCTCCTGGGCCTGGTCGGGCGTGGCATTACGCCCGGTGCCGATCGCCCACACCGGCTCGTAGGCGATCACGCCGCGCTCCAGCGTTCCGGCGCCGCACAGCTCCAGCACCACGTCGAGCTGCCGCGCCACGATCTCGCGCGTGCGGCCGGCCTCGCGGTCGGCGAGCTGCTCACCGACGCACAGGATGGGAACCAGGCCCTTCGCATGCGCCGCGGAGAACTTGCGCGCCACCAGCTGATCCGATTCCCGATAGAGCAGGCGCCGCTCGGAATGGCCCACGATCACGTACTGACAGCCGATGTCCTTGAGCATGGCTGCGGAGACCTCGCCGGTGAACGCCCCCTGCGGGTCGGCGCACACGTCCTGGGCTCCGAGGATGAACAGCGAATCGCGCAGCAGCCGTCCGACCTCCTGCAGGTACACGAGCGGCGGACAGACGATGCAGTCGGCCGCGGCCGAGGCCGGCGCCTGGGCCAGCAGCTCCTCGGCCAGTCGCGCGTTCTCGGCGCGCGAGCCATGCATCTTCCAGTTCCCGGCAACGATCGGACGGCGCGCGGAATTCAAGGCTTTGGACTCGCTCTCAAACGGGGGCTAAGCCCCTAAGGGCGCGGGATGATAGCGACCGAGGGGGGGTGGCGCAACGCTCCCTGGCGCCCCGGCTCAGGGCTGTGCGGAGGCCCTGACGACGTCGGCGAGCTCGGTGGCCGCAGCGCGGGTTGCGCCCTCGTCCCGGCCCTCGACCATGACGCGGATCACCGGCTCGGTGCCCGAGGGACGCAGCACCACGCGCCCCTCGCCCCCCATGGTCCGCTCGATGCGCGCCATCACCTCCTGCACCGCGGGCACGCCCGCCGGGTCGAAGCGCCTGGCCACCTTTACGTTGAGCAGCACCTGCGGATACTTCTGCATCCCGGACGCGAGCTCGGCCAGCGGCCGGCCGGTCTGCTGCATCACCGCCAGCACCTGCAGCGCGCACACCAGCCCGTCGCCGGTTGTGGTCTTGTCGAGGCACAGGATGTGTCCCGAGGTCTCGCCGCCAAGCACTCCCTGCAGCTCGCGCAGCATGGCGAGCACGTAGCGGTCACCGACCGCAGCGCGGCGGAACTCGATGCCGCTCGCCCGCAGCCCCAACTCGAGTCCGAGATTGCTCATCACCGTGCCGACCACGGGTCCGCGCAGCGTCCCCGCCTGCTTGAGCGCGCGCGCGATCACGTACAGCAGCTGATCGCCGTCGACGATGCGCCCGAGATGATCGACCATGACCAGGCGGTCGCCGTCGCCGTCGAGCGCAATGCCGACGTTGGCGCGCACCCCGGGCACGGTGAGTTGCAGCAGATCCGGCACGGTCGAGCCGCAGCCATCGTTGATGTTGCGGCCGTTGGGCGAGCAGCCGATCGGCACGATCTCGGCGCCCAGATCGGCCAGGATCCGCGGCGCCACCTTGTAGGCGGCGCCGTTGGCGCAGTCGACCACGATCTTGAGGCCGGTGAGATCGATCCCGGGCGGCAGGGTCGAGGCACAGAAGTCCTGATAGACGGTGCGCGAGCGGTCGACGCGTGTGGCGCGCCCGAGGCTGCGCGAAGTGCGCGTCAGCGGCGGCTGCGCCAGCTCGCTCTCGATCGCCTCCTCGAGCTCATCGGAGAGCTTGGCGCCCGAGCCATCGAAGAACTTGATGCCGTTGTCGTCGTAGAGATTGTGCGAGGCGCTGATCACCACGCCGAAGTCGCAGTCGAAGCGGGTCGTCAGGTAGGCGATGCCGGGCGTCGGCAGCGGCCCGATGAGCATGACGTCGACGCCGGCGGCGACGAAGCCGGCTTCGAGCGCCGACTCGAACATATAGCCCGAGAGCCGCGTGTCCTTGCCGATCAGCACGGTGCCGCCCTCGGGGGCGAGCACGCGCGCGGCGGCGCTGGCGAGATGCAGCGCGAAGTCGACCGTCATCGGGTGGTCGCCGACCTTGCCCCTGACGCCATCGGTTCCGAAGTAACGCCGTCCCATCTAACTCTCTCTCACGGCCGCCACGATCTTGAGCGCCTCCACCGTCGCCGCGACGTCATGTGCGCGCACGATGCTGGCTCCCTCGAGGGCCGCCAGCCCCGCGAGTACCGCGCTGCCCAGCAAGCGCTCGCCCTCGGGACGGCCGGTGAGTTTGCCCACCATGGACTTGCGCGACAAGCCGACCATCACCGGCAACCCGCCCGCGCCGAGCTCGCGCAGATGGCGCAGCAGCGTCAGATTGTGCTCCAGAGTCTTGCCGAAGCCGAATCCGGGGTCGACGACCAGGCGGTCGGCCGGGAAGCCCGCCGCGCGGCAGGCCTCGGCGCGCTCCTCGAGAAAGCCCCGGACTTCGCCAACCACGTCCCGGTAGGCGGGCGCGGCCTGCATGGTGCGGGGCTCGCCCTGCATGTGCATCAGGCACACGGCGCAGCCGCTCGAACGCGCCGCCTCGAGTGCTCCGGGCTCGCGCAGCGCGCGCACGTCGTTGATGAGGCCGGCGCCGGCCGTGGCGGCGGCCCGCATGACCTCGGGCTTGCTGGTATCGACGGAGATCACGGCGCTGGTCGCGCCGTGCAGCCGCTCGATGACGGGTATGACGCGGCGCAGCTCCTCCTCCACGCCCACCGGAACCGCGCCCGGCCGTGTCGACTCGCCGCCGACGTCGATGAAGGCCGCGCCCTCCTCCGCCAGGGTGAGGCCGTGGCGGACCGCGGTGTCGGTATCGAGGAAGCGGCCGCCGTCGGAGAAGGAGTCCGGCGTCACATTGACTACGCCCATCACGACCGGATGGGTCAGGTCGACCGACTTATCCCGGCAGCGAAGCAATACGGTCAGTGTTGACCCGCCGGTATCGCGCTGCTCGGAGGCTCAGCCTTGGGGGGCTTGCTGGGCAGCGTATCGTCCCAGCCGGCGGGCGGCTTCGGCGTGCGGCCCGCCATGACGTCCTTCAGCTGCTCCTCGTCGATGGTCTCGTACTTGATGAGCGCCTCGGCCATCAGGTGGAGCTTGTCGAGCGCGCCGGTGAGGATCTCACGCGCTTTCACATAGTTCGCCTCGACCACGCGCCGCACTTCCTCGTCGATCGCATGTGCGGTGACGTCCGAAACCTGCTTGTGCTGGGTGACGCTGCGCCCGAGGAACACCTCGCCGGTCTCCTCCGAATAGGTGAGCGGCCCGAGCTTGTCCGACAGGCCCCACTTGGTGACCATGTTGCGTGCCAGCTCGGTCGCGCGCTCGATGTCGTTGGAGGCGCCGGTGGTCACCGACTCGGGACCGAAGATCAGCTCCTCGGCGATGCGCCCGCCGAACAGAGTCGCGATCGAGCTCTCGATACGGCGCTTGGAGAGGCTGTAGCGATCCTGCTCGGGCAGGAACTGGGTGACGCCGAGCGCCCGGCCGCGCGGGATGATCGTCACCTTGTACACGGGGTCGTGCTCGGGCACCGTCATGCCGACGATGGCGTGACCGGCCTCGTGATAGGCGGTCATCTTCTTCTCGTCCTCGCTCATCACCATGGAGCGCCGCTCGGCGCCCATCATGATCTTGTCCTTGGCCTTCTCGAACTCATCCATGCCGACGATGCGCTTGTTGGCGCGCGCGGCGAACAGCGCCGCCTCGTTGACCAGGTTGGCGAGATCGGCGCCCGAGAAGCCGGGCGTGCCGCGCGCGATCAGCGCCGGCTTGACGTCGTCGGCGAGCGGCACGCGGCGCATGTGCACGCGCAGGATCTGCTCGCGGCCGCGTACGTCCGGCAGCGGCACGACCACCTGGCGGTCGAAGCGGCCCGGGCGCAGCAGCGCCGGGTCGAGCACGTCCGGGCGGTTGGTGGCGGCGATGACGATGATGCCTTCGTTGCCCTCGAAGCCGTCCATCTCGACCAGCAGCTGATTCAGCGTCTGCTCGCGCTCGTCATGCCCGCCGCCGAGGCCCGCGCCGCGGTGACGGCCGACCGCGTCGATCTCGTCGATGAAGATGATGCACGGGGCGTGCTTCTTCGCCTGCTCGAACATGTCGCGCACGCGCGAGGCGCCGACGCCGACGAACATCTCGACGAAGTCGGAGCCGGAGATGGTGAAGAACGGCACCTTGGCTTCGCCCGCGATGGCGCGCGCCAGCAGCGTCTTGCCGGTGCCGGGGGAGCCCACCATCAGGACGCCCTTCGGGATCTTGCCGCCGAGCTTCTGGAACTTGCCGGGGTCTTTGAGGAAATCGACGATCTCGCCGACCTCCTGCTTGGCCTCGTCGACGCCGGCGACGTCGGCGAAGGTGACGCTCACCTGGTCCTCGCCGAGGAGCCGCGCGCGGCTCTTGCCGAAGGACATGGCTCCGCGCCCACCGGATGCGCCCTGCATCTGCCGCAGCATGTACACGAACACCACGATCAGGAGCAGCGCCGGCGCCAGCTGCAGCAGCAGCTGCCCCATGTAGTTCGGCGGCTTCGGCGGCTGGCCCTCGATCTTCACGTCGGCCTTCATCAGCGTGCCGATGAGGGCGGTGTAATCGGTCTCCGGGTTGAAGGCCTTGAAGGTGCTCTTGTCCTTGTGCTCCCCGTAGATCATGTCGCCCTGGAGCACAACCGAGTCGACCCGGTTCTCTTTCACGTCGTCCAGGAACGTGGAATAGGCGATCTGCTGGGGCTGTCCCGCGGTCGGCATGTAGCGGCTGAATACCAGCAACAGCACGATCACGATCACGACCCAGAGCAGGATGTTCTTTGTCAAGTCGTTCAAGGGCTTGCTTCCTTACGCCGAACCTACACCAAGCGAAACTGCAAGGCCAGCATGTACATCTCAGGGCTGCGCGCGCGCGAGGCCTCGGGTTTGACCAGCTTGACCCGTCCGAATTCGCGCCGTGCGCCCCTCACCAGATCCTCGAAGCCGGATCCCTGAAAGACCTTGATCAGGGCGTCTCCGCCCGGCTTCAAGACACGCCGGGCCATGTCGAGAGCGAGCTCGGCCAGATGCATGGAGCGCGCCTGGTCGGTGACGTCCACCCCGCTCATCGCCGGGGCCATGTCCGAGAGCACCAGGTCGGCCCGCCCGTCGGGCAGAAGCGACAGCACGCGGCCGAACACCTGCTCCTCGCGGAAGTCGCCCTGTACGAACTCGACCCCGGCAATCGGCTCCATGGCGAGCATGTCCGTGGCGATGATCCGGCCCCCGGGACCCACCCGCCCCTTTGCGTACTGGCTCCAGCCACCCGGCGCCGCTCCCAGGTCGAGGCAGACGGCGCCGGGCTTGAGCAGCCTCTCGCGCCGGTCGATCTCTTCCAGCTTGAACACCGCCCGCGAGCGCCAGCCGCCGCTCTGGGCGCGCTGCACGTACGGATCGCGGAAGTGCTCCTTCAGCCACCGATCGCTGCTTTTCGACCGCTTCGGCATCGACGCTGAATCTACCTCTACAATGAGTCCATGAGGAAAGCCACGCCCCGAAAGGTGGAGCCGCCGGCCGCCAAGCCCGCCGGTGGGGCGGCGGGCGCGGAGCCCGCGCCGCCCGGGCTCTCCGAGAGGCAGCGCCGCCACCTGCGCGGGCTCGCGCATCCCCTGAAGCCGGTCGTGCGCTTAGGCAATGCCGGCCTCACCGAGGCCGTGGCCCGCGAGACCGAGCGCGCACTCACCGATCACGAGCTCATCAAGGTGAAGGCGCCCGGTGGCGACCGCGAGGCACGCGATGCGCTCTTCGAGGCGCTCGCCGCGCGCACCGCGAGCGCCCTCGTGCACCGCATCGGCAACGTGGCGGTGCTCTATCGCCCGCACCCTGAGCTCCCGCGAATCCTTATTCCTGATTAAATTGGGCAAAAGTCGCTGCGCGCTTTTGCCGGACACCACTCCGTGGGCCGCCGGCAAAAAGCGGGGCTCGATACGCATCGCCCCGGTCACCTCGGCAGCCGAGCACTCCGTAGCAAGGTTAGCGCAGGGGTTTTTGCCGGCTGCGCAGCACGAAGTCATTAACCCAGCTTGACCGCCACGATCTCGTAGGAGCGGATTCCGCCGGGAGCGGCGACATCGACCACGTCGCCCTCGGACTTGCCGATGAGCGCGCGCGCGATCGGCGAGGTGACCGAGATGCGCCCGGCGCGCAGGTCGGCCTCGTCTTCGCCGGCGATCTGATAAACGACCCGCGCGCCGCCCGCCTGGTCCTCGAGCTCGACCGTCGCACCGAACACCACCTTGCCGGTGTTCGGCAGCGTCGCCGGATCGATGACCTCGGCATGGCTGAGCTTGCGCTCGATCTCGTTGATGCGGCCCTCGATGAAGCCCTGCTGCTCGCGCGCGGCGTGATACTCGGCGTTCTCGGAGAGATCGCCGTGCCCGCGCGCCTCGGCGATCTGCCGGATGATCGCGGGCCGTGCCTCGGACTTGAGGCGCTTCAACTCCGCGCGCAGCACCTCCGCGCCCCGCAGCGTCATGGGATGGCGCCTCATGCGCCGGAGGCCTCGAGGTGCAGGTCCTGCAGGCGGTTGACCTCGACCTCATCCATGTGGTCGAGCGCCTCGAGCGTCGCCAGTCCGGCGGCGAGCGTCGTGTAGTAGGTGACGCGCCGGTGCACGGCCTCGCGCCGGATCGAGTTCGACTCGCGGATGGCGAGCTTGCCCTCGGTGGTGTTGACGATCAGGTCGATCTCGTCGTTCTTGATCATGTCGACCACGTGCGGCCGGCCCTCGCGCACCTTGTTGACCCGGCGGCAGGCCACGCCCGCCTCGGTGAGCGCGCGCGCCGTGCCCTCGGTCGCCACCATCTCGAAACCGCGCTCGAGCAGCTTCCTGGCGAGCTCCACCGCCCCCGGCTTGTCGCGGTCACGCACGCTGATGAAGCACACGCCCTTGCGCGGCAGCGTCACCCCCGAGGCGCTCTGCGCCTTGGCGTATGCCTCGCCGAAGGTACGCCCGGTGCCCATGACCTCGCCGGTCGATTTCATCTCCGGACCCAGGATCGGGTCGGCCTCCGGGAACTTGTTGAACGGGAACACCGCCTCCTTCACGGAGAAATAATGCGGGATGCGCTCGACCGCCCCGACCAGCTGCTTGAGCTTGCGTCCGGTCATGACACGCGCTGCGATCTTGGCGAGCGGCATCCCGGTCGCCTTGGAGACGAACGGCACGGTGCGCGAGGCACGCGGGTTGACCTCGAGCACGTAGATGACGCCCGCCTGGATCGCGTACTGCACGTTCATCAGGCCGACGACATTGAGCGCGCGCGCCAGCTTGCGCGTCTGCTCGCGCAGCTCCGACTGCGTCTCGCGCGAGAGACTCACGGGCGGGAGCGAGCAGCCCGAATCGCCCGAATGCACACCGGCCTGCTCGACGTGCTCCATGATCCCGCCGATCAAGACGTCCTCGCCGTCGCACACCGCATCGACGTCCACCTCGATGGCGACGTCGAGGAAGCGGTCGAGCAGCACCGGGCTGTCATTCGAGACCTGCACCGCGGTGCCCATGTAGGCGCGCAGGTCCTCCTCGTTGAAGACGATCTCCATGGCCCGCCCGCCGAGCACGTAGGAGGGCCGCACCACCAGCGGAAAGCCGACTTCGCGCGCCAGCACCACCGCCTGCTCCTCGGTGCGCGCCGTGGCATTGGCCGGCTGCTTCAAGCCGAGCTTCCTCACCAGCGCCTGGAAGCGCTCGCGGTCCTCGGCGACGTCGATCGAGTCGGGCGAGGTGCCGATGATCGGCGCGCCCGCCGCCTCGAGCGCGCGCGACAGCTTCAGCGGCGTCTGTCCGCCGAACTGCACGATGACCCCTTCGGGCTTCTCCACCGCCAGGATCTCGAGCACGTCCTCGAGAGTCAGGGGCTCGAAATAGAGGCGATCGGAGGTGTCGTAATCGGTCGAGACGGTCTCCGGGTTGCAGTTGACCATGATGGTCTCGAAGCCGTCCTCGCGCAGCTGCAGCGCCGCATGCACGCAGCAGTAATCGAACTCGATTCCCTGGCCGATGCGATTCGGGCCGCCGCCGAGGATCATGATCTTGCGGCGGTCGGTGGGATTCGCCTCGCATTCCTCCTCGTAGGTCGAGTAGAGGTAGGCGGTCGAGGTGGCGAACTCGGCCGCGCAGGTGTCGACCCGCTTGTACACCGGCGCGACCTTGAGCTCGTGGCGCTTGTCGCGGATCGCCTTCTCCGGCATGTCGAGCAGCTTCGCCAGGCGGCTGTCGGAGAAACCGCGGCGCTTCAGCGAGCGCAGCCGCTCGGCGGTCAGGGCGCCGAGGCCGTGGGCCGACACCTCGGCCTCCTCGAGCACCAGCTCCTCGACCTGCGCGAGAAACCACGGGTCGATGTAGGTGAGCTCCGCGATCCGCTCGCGCGTCCAGCCGGCGCGGAACGCGTCGGCGACGTACAGCAGCCGGCTCGGCCCTGGCGCGCGCAGCTCGTGCGCGAGCCGCGCCCGGGTCTCGTCGGTGAGCGGCAGGGCGAGCTGCGGCGTGAGTCCATCGAGCCCGGTCTCGAGTCCGCGCAGCGCTTTCTGCAGCGACTCCTGGAAAGTGCGGCCGATCGCCATCACCTCGCCGACGGATTTCATCTGGGTCGTCAGGCGGTCGTTGGCGGCGGGAAATTTCTCGAAGGTGAAGCGCGGAATCTTCACCACCACGTAGTCGATGCTCGGCTCGAAGGAGGCCGGGGTCGCCCCGCCGGTGATGTCGTTCTTCAGCTCATCGAGCGTGTAGCCGACGGCGAGCTTGGCGGCGATCTTCGCGATCGGAAAGCCGGTCGCCTTGGAGGCGAGCGCCGAGGAGCGCGACACGCGCGGATTCATCTCGATGATGAGCAGCCGGCCATCCTTCGGGCTGATGGCGAACTGCACGTTCGAGCCGCCGGTGTCGACGCCGATCTTGCGCAGCACCGCCACCGAGGCGTCGCGCATGCGCTGGTATTCCTTGTCGGTGAGGGTGAGCGCCGGGGCGACCGTGATCGAGTCGCCGGTATGCACCCCCATGGGATCGAAGTTCTCGATCGAGCAGATGATGATGCAGTTGTCGCGGTGGTCGCGCACCACCTCCATCTCGAACTCTTTCCAGCCGATCACCGACTCTTCCAGCAGCACCTCGCCGGTCGGCGAGGCATCGAGGCCGCGGGCCACGATGTCCTCGAGCTCCTCGCGGTTGTAGCCGATGCCGCCGCCCGAGCCGCCGAGGGTGAACGAGGGCCGCACCACCACCGGGTAGCCGATCTCGCCGGCGATCGCGAGCGCCTCATCGAGCGAGCGGGCGATCTGCGAGCGCGGCGTCTCGAGGCCGATCTCGCGCATAGCGTTGCGGAACAGCTCGCGGTCCTCGGCCATGTCGATGGCGGCGCGCGAGGCGGCGATCAGCTCGACCTCGTACTTCTCCAGCACCCCCTCGCGCACCAGGTCGAGCGCGGTATTGAGCGCGGTCTGCCCGCCCATGGTCGGCAGCAGCGCATCGGGGCGCTCCTTCTCGATGATGCGCGCCACGGTGCGCGCGTTGACCGGCTCGATATAGATGGCATCCGCCATCTCCGGGTCGGTCATGATGGTCGCTGGGTTGGAGTTCACCAGGATCACCCGGTAGCCCTCCTCGCGCAGCGCCTTGCAGGCCTGGGCGCCCGAATAATCGAACTCGCACGCCTGGCCGATGATGATCGGGCCGGCGCCGATGATCAGGATGCTCTCGATGTCGGTGCGCTTCGGCATCTAGTTCATTGGCCGAAATCGCAGGAAGCGATTTCGGCGGACATCAGCTTCGTTGCCGCCGGCAAAAGGCGTGACTTTTGCCGGCTGCGCCGCAGGGAGGCGATTGTGGCTCATCGGCCCAACCCCGCTTGCTGCCGCAGGGTGTCCTCGGCGAGCTTCAGCTGCGCCTGCAGACGGCGCAGCATGAGGTGATTGAAGCGCTCGAACAGGGCCCGCATGTCGTGCGGTCCCGGGCTCGCCTCGGGGTGGCCCTGGAAACCGAAGGCCGGGCGGTCGGTGAAGGTGAGTCCCTGGAGCGAGCCGTCGAACAACGACCGGTGCGTCGCCTTGACGGTCGCCGGCAGTGACGGCTCATCGACGGCGAAGCCGTGATTCTGGCTGGTGATGAACACGCGGCCCGACTCGAGATCCTGCACCGGATGATTCGCGCCGTGATGGCCGAATTTCATCTTCACGGTCTTCGCGCCCGCGGCCAAACCTAAGATCTGGTGACCGAGGCAGATGCCGAACACCGGCACGTCGGTCTCGAGGAACTTGCGGGTCGCGGTGATCGCGTAGCTGCAGGGCTCAGGGTCGCCAGGGCCGTTGGAGAGGAATATGCCATCGGGCTCGAGCGCGAGCACCTCATCGGCCTTGGTCTGCGCCGGCACGACCGTCATGCGGCAGCCGAAGTCGGCGAGCAGCCGCAGAATGTTGCGCTTGATGCCGAAGTCGTAGGCCACCACGTGCAGCCGCTGCGCCGCGCGGATCGGCGGACGCGCCGGGTCGGGCCACACCGTGCCGTCGTTCCACTGGAAGGACTTCTTGGTGCTGACCACCTTGGCGAGATCCATGCCCTTCAGGCCCGGGAACTTGCGCGCGAGCTTGATGGCGGCCGCTTCATCGGCCTTCTCACCGGTCATGATGCAGCCGGCCTGCGCGCCCTTCTCCCTCAGCAGCCGTGTGAGCTTGCGTGTGTCGAGGCCGGCGATCGCGACCAGGCGGCCGCGCTCGAGAAACTCCGGCAGCGATTCGTTCGAGCGCCAGTTGCTCGCGAGGCCCGGCAGATCGCGGATGATGAGACCCGCGGGATAGATCTGCGACGCCTCGAGATCCTCGGGCGTTGTGCCGGTGTTGCCGATGTGGGGACAGGTCAGCGTGACGATCTGTCGCGCGTAGGAAGGGTCGGTGAGAATTTCCTGATAGCCCGTGAGGGCGGTATTGAAAACGACTTCGCCGGTGGTGTTGCCTTTGGCTCCGATCGACTGTCCGCGGAAGATCGTTCCGTCGGCCAGTGCGAGCACCGCAGGTATGCTCACCTTTTCACTTCCCCTTGACGCACATATACAAAGCGGGAGGAGTTCTCATCGAACATCCTCCCGCCTTGCATGGACTAACCCGTACACGGATTAGGCAGAAATTTTACGGGTTTGGGCCCGCGTGTGTCCACGGAAAATTCCCTTCCTCCGGCTGCCCGTAAAGCTGAAGTCACGTCGCTAATTTACGCCATAAGTTTATGTTTTATATCCAATAAAATCCCGCATGCCGTAACGTCCCGGTGGTTGAGACATGAGCCAGAGCGCTGCCGTCAGCGCGCCGCGGGCAAAGAGCTCCCGGTCGCTCGCCCGATGGGTCAGGGAGAGCTGCTCCCCGGGGCCGGAGAAGAGCACGGTGTGCTCGCCGATGATGTCCCCGGCGCGCACGCTGGTGACTCCGATCTGACCCTCGGGGCGTCCCTGCGCGGCAGCGGCGGGCGCGGACGGCGTGATGGCGGAGGAGAGCCCGCGCGCACTCGCAGCGGCCCGCCCTAAGGCGAGCGCGGTGCCCGAGGGCGCGTCGCGCTTGCCCCGATGGTGGAGCTCGAGCACGTCGATGTCGAAACTCGCGGGGAGCGTGGCCGCGCTCTGGCGCACGAGCTCGGTGAGCAGCGCGACCGCGATGCTGGTGTTCGGCGCCAGCATGAGCGCGACCTCGCCCGCGGCGGCGGTGATCGCCGGCTCGAGCGCAGCGTCGAGCCCGGTCGTGCCGATGAGGAGCGGTTTCTTCGCCGCACGGCAGGCGGCGAGGTTCGCGCCCGTGGCGCCGGCGTGGCTGAAGTCGAGCGCCACGTCCGCATCGGCGAGCGCGCGCGGCAGATCGCTGGTGACGGTGAGATTGGTGCGCGCGAGGCCGGCGACTTCCCCGGCATCGCGCCCGAGCGCGAGGCTCGCGCTCGAGGCGACTGCGCCGGTGATGAGAAGCTGCGGGAAGCCGGCAGCGGCCCTGAGCAGCGCCTGGCCCATGCGGCCGGTGACGCCGATCACTGCGACGCGCGCGAGTGGCGCCTTGCGTGGATCGGAAGTCATTCGTGCTCGGATCCGAAGAAGCGCTTCACGCCCTCGAGAAAGCCCTTCTCGCGCGGCGCATGCTTGGCCGGATGCGCCTGGAGCGACTTCTCGAGCGAGCGGATGAGCTCGCGCTGCTCCGCGGAGAGATGCACCGGGGTTTCGACGGCCACCCGGCAGAAGAGGTCGCCGCGCGCGCCGCCGCGCACCGGCTTCACGCCCTTGTCGCGCAGGCGAAAGACGCGGCCCGATTGGGTCTCGACGGGAATCTTCAGCACCACGTCCCCATCGAGCGTCGGCACTGAGACCGAGCCGCCGAGGGCGGCGGTCGCAAAGCTGACCGGCACCTCGCACGAGAGATGCTCGCCGTCGCGCTCGAAGATCGGGTGCTCGCGCACATGGATCTCGACGTAGAGGTCGCCGGGTGGCCCGCCGTTGCGGCCGGCCTCGCCCTCACCGGAGAGGCGCACGCGATCCTCGTTATCGACGCCGGCCGGGACTTTCACCGAGAGCTTGCGGGTGCGGCGCACGCGCCCCTGGCCGAGGCAGGTGTCGCAGGGATTGCGGATGACGGTGCCCGAGCCGCGACAGCGCGGACAGGTCTGCTGCAGCTGGAAGAACCCCTGGCTGATGCGCACCTGGCCCGCGCCCCCACAGCTCTCGCAGGTGACGGGCTGGCTGCCCTTGGCGGCGCCCGAGCCGTGGCAGGTATCGCACTCGGCGAGCTTCGCCACCTCGATCTCGGCGGTCGTGCCGAACACGGCCTGACTCAAGTCGAGCTCGAGCTCGTAGCGCAGATCAGCGCCGCGGAATACCTGCGAGCGCCCGCCGCGGCGCGCGCCGCCGAAGATATCGCCGAAGACGTCGCCGAAGATGTCGCTGAAGGCATCGCCGGCCCCGAAGGGGCCGCGGCCGCCGCCGCGCGCCGCCGCCTCGATGCCGGCGTGGCCGTGCTGATCGTAGAGCGAGCGCTTGTGCGCGTCGGTCAGCACTTCGTAGGCCTCCTTGGCCTCCTTGAAGCGCTCCTCGGCATCCCGGTCGTTCGGGTTGCGGTCCGGGTGATACTTCATCGCCAGCCGCCGGTACGCCTGCTTGACCTGCGCTTCGGTGGCGCTGCGCGGGACGTCGAGTACCTTGTAGTAATCGCGCTTGGACATCTATTTTGTTATCGACCGCCCTCGCACACCGCCAGCGCAGCCGGCAAAAACCACGCTTTTTGCCGGCGGCCGACAGAGTAATGTCCGCCGGAATCGCCGCAGGCGATTCCGGCCAATGAACTAGCTCGCTTTGCGTCCCTTGTCCTTCACTTCCTCGAACTCGGCATCGACGACATCGTCCTTGGCGGCGCCACCGGTGCCGCCCGTGGCTCCCGCACCGGGGGTCCCCGTGGCGGCGCCGGGCCCGGCCGCCCCGCCCTGCTGCTCGGCGTAGGCGCGCTGGGCAATCGCGGCTGAGGCCTGGGCGAGCGCCTCGGTCTTCTTCTCGATAGCACCGCGGTCATCGCCCTTCAGCGCACCGCGCAGATCCGACACCGCGGACTCCACCTTGGCGCGCTCAGCGCCGTCTACCTTATCGCCGAGGCTGGTGAGCGACTTCTCCACCGCGTGGATGAGGCCGTCCGCCTTGTTGCGCGTCTCGACCAGCTCCTTGAAGCGCTTATCCTCCTCGGCGTGTGCCTCGGCGTCGCGCACCATGCGCTTGATCTCCTCCTCGTTGAGGCCGCTCGAGGCCTTGATGACGATCTTCTGCTCCTTGCCGGTGGCCTTGTCCTTGGCCGAGACGTTGAGGATGCCGTTGGCGTCGATGTCGAAGGACACCTCGACCTGCGGCATGCCGCGCGGCGCCGGCGGGATGTCCGTCAGGTCGAACTTGCCGAGCGACTTGTTGTCGGCGGCGCGCTCGCGCTCGCCCTGCAGCACGTGAATGGTCACGGCCGTCTGGTTGTCATCGGCGGTCGAGAAGGTGTTCGAAGCCTTGGTCGGGATGGTGGTGTTCTTCTCGATCAGGCGCGTCATGACACCGCCGAGCGTCTCGATGCCGAGCGACAGGGGCGTCACATCGAGCAGCAGAACGTCCTTCACCTCGCCGGCGAGCACGCCCGCCTGGATCGCGGCTCCCACGGCCACCGCCTCGTCGGGGTTGACGTCTTTGCGCGGCTCCTTGCCGAACAGATCCTTGACGTACTTCTGCACCAGCGGCATGCGCGTCTGGCCGCCGACCAGGATCACCTCGGCGATGTCGGAGGTGGAGATGCCCGCGTCCTTGATCGCGGTCTTGCAGGGCGCGACGGTCTTCTGCACCAGGTCCTCCACCAGCGACTCGAGCTTGGCGCGCGTCAGCTTGATGTTGAGGTGCTTCGGTCCCGAGGCATCGGCGGTGATGTACGGCAGGTTGATGTCGGTCTGCTGCGTCGAGGACAGCTCGATCTTGCCCTTCTCGGCCGCCTCCTTCAGACGCTGCATGGCGAGCGGGTCCTTGCGCACGTCGACGCCGGACTCCTTGAGGAACTGCTCGGCGAGGAAATTGATGATACGCAGGTCGAAGTCCTCGCCACCGAGGAAGGTGTCGCCGTTGGTCGAGAGCACCTCGAACTGGCGCTCGCCATCGACCTCGGCGATCTCGATGATCGAGATGTCGAAGGTGCCGCCGCCCAGGTCATAGACGGCGATCTTGCGGTCGCCCCCCTGCTTGTCGAGCCCGTAGGCGAGCGCGCCTGCGGTCGGCTCGTTGATGATGCGCTTCACCTCGAGGCCGGCGATGCGGCCGGCGTCCTTGGTGGCCTGGCGCTGGGAATCGTTGAAGTAGGCGGGCACCGTGATGACCGCTTCGGTCACCGGCTCGCCGAGTTAGTCCTCGGCGGTCTTCTTCATCTTCATGAGCACACGCGCCGAGATCTCGGGCGGGGCCATCTTCTTGCCCTGAACCTCGACCCAGGCGTCGCCGTTGTCGGCCCGGACGATCTTGTAAGGCACCATCTTGATGTCGCGCTGCACCACCTCGTCATCGAACTTGCGTCCGATGAGGCGCTTGATCGCGAACAGGGTGTTCTGCGGATTGGTGACGGCCTGGCGCTTGGCCGGCTGGCCGACGATGACCTCGTTGTCCTTGGTGAAGGCCACGATCGAGGGGGTGGTACGGTCGCCCTCGCTGTTCTCGATCACCCGGGGCTTGCCGCCCTCCATGATGGCCACGCACGAATTGGTGGTGCCGAGGTCGATTCCGATTACCTTTGCCATGGGGTCACTCCGAAGAGGGATGGTCTAGGGCCACTTCTTAGGGGTGGCCGGTTGCGGTTTCAAGGCTGGCTCAGCCGGGAGCCCGGGCCACGATCACCCGCGCCGGCCGCAGCAGCCGCCCATTGAGCTCATAGCCCGGCTGAACGACCTGGAGCACCGAGTTGGGCTCGGCCGTGGCCGACGCCTGCATCATCATCGCCTCGTGGCGGGCCGGGTCGAAGGGCTCGCCGAGGGGGTCGATCACGGTGACGCCGAGCTTCTCCAGCGCCTTGCTGAGGAGCTGGAGGGTCGCCTCCTGGCCCTGGGCGAGGCTCCTCGCGTCGGCCGTACCGGCGTTCTGAACCGCGAGCTCGAGGCTGTCGCGCACCGGTAAGAGCTCGTCGACGAACCTCTCCAGTCCATAGCGGTTGGCCGCCTCGACGTCGCGCGCGGCGCGCCGGCGGACGTTCTCGAGATCGGCCACCGCACGCAGGTACTGATCCCAGTGGCTGCGGGCGCGCTCCTCGGACTCGGCGAGCGCCTGGGTGAGTCTCTCGAGCTCGACCAGCTGGGCCGCCGTCTCCGGCAGCACGGTGGTGGGCTCGGGGGTCGTTGTCATGGCGGCAGCGTTGGGCTCAGCGGCGCGAATTCAAGGCGGCGCCCAGAAGTTTAGCGGTCATATCGACGATCGGGATCACCCGCTCGTAGGCCATGCGGGTCGGCCCGATCACGCCCAGCACCCCCACGACGCCTTCGGTGTCCGCATAGGGGGCAGTGACCACACTCACATCATCCAGGATCTGGTAGCCCGACTCGTGGCCGATGAAGATCTGCACCCCCTCGGCCTTCAGGCTGTTGTCGAGCAGGTGCAGGAAGTCGCGCTTCTCGTTGAAGGCCTCGAACAGGCGCCGCAGCTTCTCGACGCTGGTGAGCTCGGCCACGCCCATCAGGTTGGTCTCGCCCTTGATGACGTATTCCAGACGCCCCTCCCCGCCGCCCTCGAACACCTGCTGCGCGACCGAGATCGCCTCCAGCATGATCTGGTTCATGTGCGCGTGCGTCTCGGAGAGCTGCCGCAGGATCTCCTGGCGCACCTCGCGCAGCGTCCTGCCGCGAAACTGCTCGTTGAGGTAGCTCGAGGCGCGCTTGAGCTCATCCGGCGAGTAGCGCCGCTCGAGCTGGATGATCCGGTTCTGCACCTCGCGGTCGTTGAAGACCAGCACCACCAGCACGCGGTTCTCCGACAGCCCCACGAACTCGATCTGGGTGATCGAGGCCGAGCGCGTGCGCGGCAGGGTGACGACGCCGGCGAGCTGGGTGGCGCTCGAGAGCAGCTGCGAAACGGCCGCGATCAGGTCCGTGGAGCTGTCGCGGCTCGCCTCGACCTGGCGCCGGATCTCGGCGGTCGCCGCCTCATCGAGCGGGCGCAGCTGCAGCAGCGTGTCGACGAAGAATCGGTAACCCTTGTCGGTGGGCACCCGCCCGGCGGAAGTATGGGGCGAGGCCACGAAGCCGAGCTCCTCGAGATCGGCCATGACGTTGCGGATGGTGGCCGAGGACAGCTGCAGCCCCGACTCGCGCGACAGCGCGCGCGATCCGACCGGCTGGCCTTCGCGGATGTAGGTCTCGATCAGGATCCGCAGCAGGTGCTGTGCCCGCTCGCCCAAGGCCTCATCCCGAGCTTCGTGCGCCATAGACCCCCATGATGCACAGCCAGCGCGGGAATGCCAGTGGGCCGCGGACCGTGCCCGGGCGGCAAAAAGCCGCGCGAATGTGATCTGCGGCATTGGCCCGGGGCCGCACCACCATGTTACAAAGGCCCCGCCTCGCGTTCGGGCGAGGCGTTTTTTAAGGTGTGAGCGGATGGCCTTCCCCGTTCGCCGCTGCGCCCTGGTCGGCAGATTCGCCGACGCGCGCGTGGCCGAGACCGTCAACGCCCTGTTGCCGCACCTCAAGAGCCGCGGCGTGCAGGTGCTGGTAAGCGAAGCGGCGCCCGGTATCGACGCCGCCGATGTGGTGCGCGTCTCCGAAGCGGCCGTCGGCGAGCGTGCCGACCTGGTGATCGCGGTAGGGGGTGACGGCACACTGCTGTACGCGGCGCGCCTCGTGGCCCGCCACGGCGTGCCGCTGCTCGGCGTCAACCGCGGCCGCCTCGGCTTCCTCACCGACATCATGCCGCAGGACATGACGCCCTCGGTCGATGCGGCGCTGCGCGGCGAGCTGCAGTCGGACGAGCGCCCCATGCTGGCGGCCCAGCTGCATCTCTCGGGCGGCGGTCTGGCGCAGTCCCTGGCGCTCAACGACGTGGTCATGCAGAAGCACGACACCGGCCGCACGCTCGATTTCGAGACGCGCATCGATCAGCGCTACGTCAACACGCACGACGGCGATGGCATCATCGTGGCGAGCGCCACCGGCTCGACCGCCTACGCGCTCTCCTGCGGCGGCCCGATCATCGAGCCGCATCTCGAGGCACTGGTGATCGCGCCGATCTGCGCCCACACGCTCTCGGACCGTCCGATCGTGGTCTCCTCGCGCTCGGTCATCGAGGTCGTGCTGCTCGAGCGCCCCGACACCCAGGCCAACGTTTCCTGCGACGGCATGCGGCTCGGAGCGCTCGAGCCCGGCGACCGGCTCGAGGTGCGCACGGCCCGCGAGCGGGTGACGCTGCTGCACCCGGTGGGCCACGACTACTACAAGCTGCTGCGCTCCAAGCTCCACTGGGGCCGCGGCAGCTTCGAGCGCTGAGGGCGGATCGGATGCTCACTCACCTGCAGATCCGCGACTTCGCCATCATCGACGCGGTCGAGCTCGAGCTGCGCGCCGGGCTCACGGTGCTCACCGGCGAGACCGGCGCCGGCAAGTCGATCATCGTCGATGCGCTGCAGCTGCTCGCCGGCGGCCGCGCCGGCGCCGAAGTGGTGCGCCATGGCGCCGAGCGCGCCGAGGTCTCCGGCACCTTCGATCTGGCGCAGGCGCCGCGCGAGCTCAAGCAATGGCTCGAGGAGCAGTCGGTCGGCGCCGGCACCGAGCTCGTCATGCGCCGCGTGGTCGGGAGCGATGGCCGCTCGCGCGCCTATCTCAACGGCCAGTCGGTGCCGGTGCAGTCGCTGCGCGACGCCGGCAACATCCTCATCGATATCCACGGCCAGCACGAGTTCCAGTCGCTGACGCGCAGCGCTTCGCAGCGCGAGCTGCTCGATGCTTACGGCTCGCTCACTGCACTCACCAGCCAGGTCGGGATCGCACACCGCGTGTGGCTTGGACTCCTCAACCGCACGCTCGACCTCGAGAGCAAGGCGCGCGACCGCGATGCCAAGCTCGACCTGCTGCGCTACCAGGTGCAGGAGCTCGACGCCCTGCAGCTCAGGGAGGGTGAGCTCACCGCGCTCAGCGAGGAAAGCGCGCGGCTCGCCAACCGCGGGCGGCTGGCGACCGGCGCACAGGTGGCACTCGGCGAGCTCTACGAGAACGACGCGGCGAGCGCACACGCCGGGGTGGCGCGCGCACTCACGGCGCTGCGGCCGCTGGTGGCGCTCGATGTCAAGCTCGGCAACGTGCTGCCGCTCATGGAAGAGGCGGCAGTGGCGATCCGCGAGGCCGCGCGCGAGCTCGAGCGCTACGGCGAGACGCTCGACGTGGATGCGGCGCGCCAGGACGAGGTCGAGCGGCGGCTGGCGGCGATCGAGGAGCTCTCGCGCAAGCACCGCATCGCCCCGGCCCAGTTGCCCGAGCGCAGCGCCCAGCTGCGCGCCGAGTTCGAGGAGCTCGAGCACGCCGAGCTCGACCTCGCGCAGCTGCGCAAGGAGCTCGCCGCCGCGCTCGCGGGCTACCGCACACAGGCGCTCGATCTCTCCGGCAAGCGCCAGAAGGCGGCGCGCGCACTCGCCAAGGACATAACGGCCCGCATGCAGACGCTCGGCATGACGGGCGGACGCTTCGAGGCCGACGTCACCCAGGAAGGCAACGCCGATCCCACCCAGCACGGCATCGACCAGATCGAGTTCCGCGTGAGCGCCAATCCGGGCCAGCCGCCACGCGCGCTCGCCAAGGTGGCCTCGGGCGGCGAGCTCGCGCGGCTGTCGCTCGCGGTGCAGGTGTCGTGCGCGGCGCAGGATATGCGCTGCATGGTGTTCGACGAGGTCGACGCCGGCATCGGCGGCGCGGTCGCAGAGATCGTCGGGCGCGAGCTGCGCAAGCTCGGCGAGCGCGGTCAGGTACTGTGCGTGACGCATCTGCCGCAGGTCGCCTGCCAGGCGCATCACCATCTGCGGGTGACCAAGCTCACCGACGGGCGCACCACGCGCACGACGCTGAACGAGCTCACCCCGGGTGAGCGCGTCGAGGAGCTGGCGCGCATGCTGGGCGGCATCGAAGTCACCGACAAGGCGCGCGAGCACGCGCGCGACATGTTGAATGCCGCCGAGCGCGGCACCCCCGCGCCCACCAGCCAGAGCGATGACTCCGGCGATACGATGAGGATAAAGACGCCGCGCCCGCCGGCGGCAAAACGACGTTGATCAGCTCGCCTTGAGCTTGCGGTGCGGGCAGTTCGGGCGCTGGCAGCGCCCGTAGAGAATCAGCGAGTGATCGCTGATCGTGAAGCCGAGCTTGTGCGCGACGGCGGTCTGGCGCGCCTCGATCCCCGAATCGACGAACTCCTCGACGCGCCCGCAGTCGAGACAGACGATGTGGTCGTGGTGCGTGCCCTGGTTGAGCTCGAACACCGCCATGCCGTCCTCGAAGTGGTGGCGTGTCACGAGCCCCGCGGCCTCGAACTGTGTCAGCACGCGGTACACCGTGGCGAGCCCGATGTCCTCGTGGGACTCGAGCAGGATGCGGTAGATATCCTCGGCCGAGAGATGCCGCGTGGTGCTGCCTTCGAGGATCTCGAGGATCTTCAGGCGCGGCAGCGTCACCTTCAGGCCGGCTTTGCGAAGGTCCTTGCCTTCCACGGAAATTCTCCCAAATCGGGTATCATCGCACCCTCGGAATTATCCTCCATCGGACCCACATGCGCCTACCCTCGATCGCCCTGACCGCCTTAGCCTTGGTGACGCTGCCGCTCGGCGGCTGCATTTACCGCATGAACGTCCAGCAGGGAAATTACCTCGAGGGCAAGACCGTGGCTCAGCTGCAGGTCGGCATGACCCGCACCCAGGTGCGCTACCTGCTCGGCTCGCCCATGGTCCCGGACGTCTTCAACAAGGACCGCTGGGACTACCTCTACTACTTCAAGCACGGCCACCTCGAGCGCCCCGAGCAGCGCCACCTGGTGGTGCTGTTCAAGGACGACAAGGTCGAGAGCTTCAAGCGCGAAAACATTCCCGACAGCGCGCCGCGCGCGCCGGATAACGACATCTCGATCCAGAAGTTCCCGAAGATCTAGTTCACTGGCCGAAATCGCAGGAGCGATTTCGGCGGACATCACTTCGTTGGCCGCCGGCAAAAAGCGCGGTTTTTGCCGGCTGCGCAAGAGTTGACTAACGGCTCCGGGGGGTGCGGCGCTCGCGCTGCACGCGCTCGCGGCGGCGCGCGCGCGGATCGGCGCGCAGCGGCCGGTAGAGCTCGACTCGATCGCCGTCCTCGACTCGGGCGTCGCGCGTGCGCGGCTCGCCGAACACGCCGACCGGCGCCGCCTCCCACAGCGACGGCTCGAGGCCCGCGGACTCGCGCTCGGCGAGGCGCCGCGCCGCGGCGAGCGCTTCGGCGATGGTTGCAGGCGGGGGCAGCTCGACGCTCCACAGGTACTGCCGCTCGCGCGTCGCGTAGGCGATGAGGCAGCGGATCAAGGCGAGCCCCGCGCCCGCGCGACGAAGGCATCGACCAGCGAGCCCACGGTCTCGGCGAATTTCGCCTCGAACAGCAGCCCCGTCAGCACATGCCGGAATGCGAAGCGCATGGTGAGATCGACGCGGCAGCCTGCCTCGAGGGGCGTCAGCAGCCATTGGCCCTCGAGTGCGCGGAACGGCCCGCTGACGAGCTGCATCAGCACCCGGCGGTCGGCCTCGAGCGTGTTGCGGGTGGTGAACTCGCCCTGCAGCGCCCCCTGGCGTACACCGATGGTGGCGACGATCTCCCGCGCCGTGCGCGACTCGACCCGCGCGTGCGTGCACCAGGGAAGGAACTGCGGGTAGCTCTCGACGTCGTTGATGAGCGCGTACAGCCTCGCCGGCGACTGATTGACGAGCGCCGAGCGCTTGACCTCCCGCATGGGGGCATTGTCCCATTACGGTAAGCCGATGACCAAAGCCGAAAGTGCACCGCGACTGATCGCCGAGAACCGAAAGGCGCGCTTCGACTATTTCATCGAAGAGCGCTACGAGGCGGGGCTGGCGCTCCAGGGCTGGGAGGTCAAGGCGATGCGCGCGGGCCGCGCGCAGCTCAAGGAGGCCTACGTGTATCTGCGCGGCGGCGAGGCCTTCCTGATCGGCGCCCACCTCTCGCCGCTGCCCGCAGCCTCGACCCACGTGACACCGGACCCGGTGCGCACCCGCAAGCTGCTGCTGCATCGCAGCCAGCTGCAGGGCCTGATCGGCGCGGTGGAGCGGCGCGGCTACACCCTGGTGCCGCTCGAGCTCTACTGGAAGGACGGCCGCGCCAAACTGCTGCTCGGGCTCGCCAAGGGCAAGAAACAGCACGACAAGCGCGCGGTGGAGAAGGAGCGCGACTGGCAGCGCGACAAGGCGCGGCTGATGCGGGGTCGGTGACTCACTCCGGCGCGAGCTTCGGGTTCTTCATGTCGTAGACCAGGCTCACCGTGGTGAGCGTGTCGCGCGGCCCCGAGCCCGCGGGCGGCTTGCTGTTGTTGGTCAGCTGGTAGCCGACGGCGAGCGCCAGCCGGTTCGACATCTTCACCTGCAGCGCGACGTTCGCGGTGGTGAGGGTGTTCTGCTTGCCCGAGTCGACGTTCGCGCCCGCGAGCAGCTTGGTGTACTGGTTGAAGCTGTGCTCGAACGTGACGCCTGCGTCGAACACCGCATCGCTCTCGGTCTCGAGCTCGGTGCGGCTGACGACCCCGCCGAGAGTGTCCTTCACCAGAATCTCCGGGAGCAGGCGGCGGTAGCCCACGCCCGCCTGCACGGTGAGCTTGGTGGCATCGCTCTGGATGACCTGGTAGCCACCACCGGTCTTGACCGCCTCCTGGTAGGCGAAGCCGCTGAAGCGGTCGTCGGTGTAGCTGAGTCCCGTGTACCAGTAGAACTTGGGCGAAAAATTGTAGTTGGCCTGGCCGTGCACGTCCCAGGACTGGGCCGTGGTCTCGCCGCGGGTCGAGCCGTACACGCCCTCGCTGCCGAACAGCAGCTTCCAGTCCTCCATCACGTGCGCGACGTGGAACAGGTAGTTACCGGCACTGTTGTCGGTGTTGCCGCCGGTCTTGGTATAGCCAAGCAGCGCACGCAAGGCCCAGTTGGGATCACCTTCGTAGGGCGGCTCGTCGGCACGGGCCGCGGCGGCGGCGGTCACGAGTACGGCGGCGGCACAGGCGCAGACAGCAACTTTCCAGCGCATTTTCGGGCGATCCTCCCTGGGTTTGAGCTGCTCGCAACATACCGGAAAGTCTTGCGGTATGCTGGCGGGGCACTTGAAGGGGGCGACCGGTTTCGACGTGGGTCACGAACCTTCAGGGGCGTACCGAGGCGCAGTGCCCTCGTTAAAAATGCTGCAACTCATAGTTGCCAACGACGACAACTACGCTCTGGCTGCCTAACCGCAGCTGACCTCCGAACGGCTCGTGCCTGTGCGACCGTCTCGGGGGACGCGCTCACAGGATCGCGCTCCGGCGTTGCGAGCAGGCCGGGGCGTTAAGAGTCACTGATCGCTGGCGTGGCGTCTTCCCTGCTCCTCGGGTAGCGCAACGCGAGAACTAAAGAGAGAGCTACGTACGTAGAGCCTGAAGTCTAGGGCTTACGGACGGGGGTTCGATCGAGGGTCGCACCGGTCCGCGAGGACCGGGTGAAAACGGAGCTCACATCGGCGAAACCTGACGCCGCCCTTCGGGGCGGCATGGCAACGCCGAGGGGTAGGAAGAGGGCCAACCTCAGGCCTGCCCTGTAGAGACTCATAGATCCGCCGAGGGCGTTTCGCCGGGGGCGGACACTAGGATCCGGCGGGACCGCTCCGCCGGATAACACGCTCCGCATCCGCGCTGCACGAGCATGTGCGGATGAAGGCATAGTCCAGCCCGTGGCGAAAGCCGCGGACGTGCTGTCCCCCCGCCTCCACCAACGCGAGAGAGGACCCCGGCCGAGAAGGCCGGGGTCCCCGCTTGCAGTGCAAACGCCGCCTGTTACACGGGCCGCGGTTTCGCTAATGTCCCGCCGCGGATCACCCGCGGCAAGGAGGCGAGCATTGCGTCTCTTAAATCGGCTTTCTGATACCGAAGCGGCGTACGTCGCCGGAATCATCGATGGCGAAGGGACGGTAACCCTCACGAGAACCCACCGCGGCGAGAATCGCCGCCCCGTCGTGAGCATAAGCAGCACTGAGCTGCCGCTGCTCGCATATGTGCGAGGCGTAGTCGGCGCAGGAAGAATCAATAGCAAGGCGCGAGCACGGATGCACCACTCACCCAGCTTCACTTACTGCATCTCAAGCAGACAGGCCTTGTTGCTTCTCGAGCAGGTGTCGCCTTATCTGAAAACCTACAAGGCGGGCCGCGCGAGCCTGCTCCTTGAGCACTACGTGCGGTTGACACCCCGAAATGGGCGCTATACGCGTGAGCAGCGGGCCGCGAGAGCGGGCTTTGAGGCCCGCTTCTTTGAGCTCTCAATCAGGGGAAAGGCGGGCGGCTAAAAGGTCTCCCGAGGCGAAGGTCGATGGACATAGAACTTGCCTTCCTTGAGCCTCCCTATGAGCCCTTCCGGACCCAAAGTTCGACGCCGATAGAACTTGGCCTCCTTGAGCCCCTCTACAAGGCCTCCCGGAACCAAAGTTCTACGGTCATAGAACACTCGCCAAACGGGCCCCCTCGCGTGCCTCCCCAGGCCCTGACACGCTGCCCGTTCAACCCTGCCCATCGAGCGAGGTGAGCGTGCCGTAAAGATCCGGCCGGCGGTCGCGGAACACGAACCAGTTGTCGCGCAGCTCCCGCGTCGCCTCGAGATCGAACGTATGCACCAGCACCGCATCCCCCTCCTCCGGCGCCTCCGCGACCTTCGCGCCCATGGCATCCGCGATGAAGGAGGAGCCGTAGAAGCGGATGTACAGTCCCTTCGGATCCTGCAGCGAGCGCTCGAGGCCGTAGCGGTTCGACGCGACGAGTGGCGTCAGGTTCGCGGCTGCGTGCCCCTGCTGGGTGCGTTGCCAGTGATCGCGTGAGTTCACCGGCACGGCGGGCGGCGGCTCGGTCCCGATCGCAGTGGGGAAGAAGAACAGCTCCGCGCCGAGCAGCGCCATGACGCGCGCGGTCTCCGGGAACCACTGGTCCCAGCAGATCCCCACCCCGATGCGCGCAAAGCGCGTGCTCCAGACGCGAAAGCCCGTGTCGCCCGGAGAGAAGTAGTTCTTCTCCTGGTAGCCGGGGCCGTTGGGGATGTGGCTCTTGCGATAGACGCCGAGATTGCTGCCGTCGGCGTCGAGAATCGCAATGGAATTGAAGTACGCCGGCCCGGCGCGCTCGAAGAAGCTGATCGGCAGCACCACACCGAGCTCGCGCGCCACGCCACTGAAGTGGCGCACGGCCGGGTCGTCCGCGACGCCGTGCGCCAGCCCTAAGTGCCGCGCGTCCTGCTCGATGCAGAAGTACGGTGTCTCGAACAGCTCGGGCAGCAGGATGATCCGCGCCCCCTCGGCCGCGGCCTGGCGCACCAGCTGCTCGGCGCGCGCCATGTTGCCGCGGCTGTCCCAGTCACAGGACATCTGCAGCGCGGCGACCGTCACCGGCCGCGGCGGCCTCGAGAAATGCTCAGGGTCCTTCGACATCGCTCACCTCACCTTAAGCTCGAGCCTTGCGGGCTGCGAGCGACTCGTTCACCTGGCTCGTGATGCGCATCGCAGTCTCGAGAGCGGTGAGTCCGGCCTCCCCCGGCACCACCGGCGGGCGACCGGTGCGGATGCAGTCGAGAAAGGAGTCGATCTCGGCCTTGAGCGCGTCTCCTTGCTCGAGGCTTTGCTCCTCGATCGAGACCGGGAGCTCGCCCGGCACCCCACTCGTCGGGCGCTTGCGGATGTGGGTGACGATCTTCTGTTGCAGATCGAGCGAGAGATAGGCGTCGTCCTCGAAGATGCGCAGCTTGCGCTCGGTCTTCAAGCTGACGCGCGAGGCCGTGGCATTGGCGACGCAGCCGTTCTCGAAGCGGATGCGGGCGTTGGCGATGTCGATCTCGTCCGAGAACACCGGGGTGCCGACCGCATCGATGGTGCTGATCGGTCCGCCGACGATGGTCTGCACGATGTCGATGTCGTGGATCATGAGGTCGAGCACCACGTTCACATCGGTGCCACGCTCGCGGTAGGGCGCGAGTCGGTGGCATTCGACGAAGCGCGGCGCCGCGAGATAGGGCATGGCGGCGAGAATTGCCGCGTTGAAGCGCTCCAGATGCCCCACCTGAAGAATGCGGCGCTCACGAGAGGCGAGCGCGATCAGCTCGCGCGCCTGGGCGGCGGTCTCGGTGATCGGTTTCTCGACCAGCACGTGCGCGCCGCGCTCGAGAAACTCGCGGGCGATGGCGAAATGCGCCGGGGTCGGCGTCACAACGCTCACCGCCTCGACCTGGCCAAGCAGCTCGCGGTAGTCGCCGAGCGCGCGCGTCTTCAGCTCGGCGGCGACAGCATCGCGGGCATCCTGTCGCGGATCGACGACCGCGGCGAGCTCGCAGCCCGGCGCCTGCGCGTACTTCTGGGCGTGGAACCTGCCGAGGTAGCCGACCCCGATGACGGCGGCTCTGATTTTCTGCATGGGAACGTTATTATGCCCGCCCCCATGGCCGGCACACCCCTAGAGCAGCTCGAACGCGCCAGGCAGTCACTCGGGCGGCTGAGCCGCACGCAGCGCGAGCTGATCGTCGCCGGCCTGGGCCTTGCGGTGGGCCTGCTGGTGATGCCGTTCATCATCTGGGCCGCCGGCAATCGCGTCCTCGGCCCCTACACTCACGGGGACAACCCCAAGGCCGGTCCCTGGGCGCTGTTCTCCGATTATGTCGTGGGCCTGGCCCACGGCTCGGCCGTGTTCTGGGTGGTGGCGCTAGGCCCCCTGGCGCTCTTCATGCTGATCCGGGGTTTTCTGGCGCTCCTGCGGTGGGTGCCGCTGCTCAAGCGCTATTGAGGCCAGTAAAGCCATACCACCAGGGCGAAGACCGCGAGCGTCACGCCATGCGCCGGCCCCCGCCAGCGCCGCTCGCGCAGCTGCCCATAGAAGCTCGCGCCCGTAGCCACCGCGAACAGGGTGAAGACCAGGATGGCGCGCACCAGGTGGGAGTGCTCGGGGGCGAAGCGCTGCTCGTCCTCGGGGAGCAGGAGAATGACGATCCAGGTCATGATCAGCCCGATGGCCAGGGCCACGGCCGAACCGGCCAGAATTGCGAGCAGCGCAGTTAAAGGCTTCATGCTGTGAGGACCGCACTTGCTAAAGACGAACGGTACGCTCTAGCCTAGCTCTAAGAGTTTACCGAACCTGTGAGCTGAACCGAATGACCGAATCCCTGCGCCGCTCCTCTGGCTGGATTACCGGGTGCCTGGTGGCACTGGCGGCGCTCGCGCTCGCCGGCTCCGTGCAGGCCCCGGCGAGCCCTTCGCTCCTGCCGCCGGGCGCGATCGCCCCGACCGACTCGCAGCGTGCCACCGCGCGCAAGATCGGCCGCATCCTCGAGGAGGCGCATTACAGCCATGCGCCGATCGACCGCAAGATGTCGGAGACCGTCTTCCAGCGCTATCTCGAGTTCCTCGATCCGCAGCGCAGCTACCTGCTCGCCGCCGACATCAACGACTTCTCGGCCTACCGCGACCAGTTCGACGACATGATCCGCACCGGCAACATCGACCCGGCGTACCTCATGTTCGCGCGCTTCCAGCAGCGCAACCGCGAGCGCATGCAGTCTGCGCTCGGGCAGCTGAAGAGCGAGCCCGACTGGACGCTCGATGAGTCCTTCGAGTTCGACCGCACGCACGCGCCCTGGCCGGCCGATCAGGCGCAGCTCGATGACCTGTGGAGAAAGCGCGTCAAGAACGACGCGTTGTCGCTGCTCTTGACCGGCAAGCAGTGGCCGGAAGCCTCCGACATCCTGCGCAAGCGCTACGAGCGCGTGCTGAAGCGCATCGACCAGGTGACGAACGAGGACGTGTTCGAGAACCTGATGAACGCCTACGCGCGCGCCTTCGACCCGCACTCGAGCTATTTCTCGCCGCGCAGCTCCGAGGAATACCGCATCCAGATGAGCCTCAACTACGACGGCATCGGCGCCTCGCTCCAGGTGGTCGACGACTACGTCACCATCATGAACGTCATCGAGGGCGGGCCCGCGGCCGTGGCCGGCACGCTCAAGACCAATGACCGCATCACCGCGGTCGGCCAGGGGCGCGAGGGCGTACTCACCGACGTCATCGGCTGGCGGCTCGACGACGTCGTGCAGCTGATCCGCGGCAAGGCGGGCACCAGCGTGCGGCTGCAGGTTCTGCCCGGCGGCGCGGCTCCCGGCAGCCCGGAGAAAGTGCTCGAGTTCGTGCGCAACAAGATCACGCTCGAGGCCCAGGCGGCGCACAAGGACGTCAAGACGGTGGCGCGCAACGGCCGCACCTACCGCATCGGCGTCATCACGGTGCCCGGCTTCTACCAGGACATCGCCGCGCAGAACGCGGGCGATGAGAACTACCGCAGCACCACCCGCGACGTGGCGAAGCTGCTGCGCGAGCTCAAGACCGAGAACATCGACGGCCTGGTGCTCGACCTGCGCGGCGACGGCGGCGGCTACCTGCCGGAGGCGACCGCCCTCACCGGCCTGTTCATCAACCACGGACCGGTGGTACAGCTGCGCGATACCTCCGGGCGGCTCGAAGTGCTCGATGACCCGGAGAGCGCGCCGGCCTACGACGGCCCGCTTGCGGTGCTGGTCGATCGCATGAGCGCCTCGGCGTCCGAGATCTTCGCGGGCGCGATCCAGGACTATCACCGCGGACTCATCATCGGTCAGACGACCTTCGGTAAGGGCACGGTGCAGAACCTGGTGCCGCTCGATCGCTGGTCGCGGGAGCCGGTGAACGGCCAGCTCACGGTGACCATCGGCAAGTTCTACCGCGTAACGGGCGAGAGCACCCAGCATCGCGGGGTCGAGCCCGACATCCCGCTCGCCTCGGTGCTCGACACCAAGGAAATCGGCGAGAGCGCGCTCGAGTCCTCGCTCCCCTGGGACCGCATCGCCGGCGTGCCCTTCAAGACCAGTACCGTGTCGGCCACCGGGCCCTCGGTCGCCATGCTCGCCTCCGCGGAAGATGCGCGCGCGCAGCATGACCCCGACTACCGCTGGCTGGTGTCGGACATCGCCGCCATCGACACTCTGCGTGCCGAGAAGAGCGTGTCGCTGAACCTCAAGGTGCGGCGCGAGGAGCGCGCGCGCGAGGACAAGGAGCGGCTCGAGCGCGAAAACAGCCGCCGCATCGCCAAGAACCTGCCACCGCTCAAGACCGTGGCGGAGCTCGACAAGGCCAAGGACGAGCTGCCCGACGTGACGCTCGATCAGGCGGCGCAGATCATGACCGACGTGGTGACCGGCGTGCGTTCCGTGCCGGTGCAGAAGACCGCTCGCGCTGGGTAGCCCTTAGCGCTGATGCGCAGCAGGCAAAGACCGCGCTCTTTGCCTGCGGTCGACGAAGTAATGTCCGCCCAAATCGCTTCCTGCGATTTGGGCCTATCTCAACAGTACGCGGAACAGATCCCAGGTATCTTCGGCCAGCACGTTCGGCACGTGGGGATCGAGGGTGCCCGGCGCCGCGGCGATCGAGTCGCTGGTCGGGCAGGTATCGGCGGGACCGCGATAGCTCGCCAGCGGCTGCAGCCTCTCGGTGTGCGCGCGGATCTCCTCCGCG
>DASPSF010000119.1:0-3884 GCA_035624075.1 Steroidobacteraceae bacterium
CTGCGTGCCGGCGGGGAAGCGTCCGCGCTTGCCCGAGGGCGTGAAGACGACGAGAGGATCCTTGGACGTCATGCCTGGCTCTGCGCGCGCCTCCGGTGTCCGCCCTCGCGCCGGCCGCGTGCAGCGCCCTCGGCGGGAGCGGCGATGCCGCCGCCGCCGGCCTGCAGCGGCGGGGCCTCGCGGAAGCGCTTGATCCAGCGCGCGCAGTCCGGGTCGTGGCCCATCATGACGTCCGCCCCCATGCAGGCCTTGACGATCTCGACGTGCATCGGATTCATGATCGCGGAGGTCATGCCGGCGCCGATCGCCATCGACAAGAACACTGCGCTGATGCCCTCGCGCGCCGGGAGCCCGAAGCTCACGTTGGAGGCGCCGCAGGTAGTGTTCACCTTGAGCTCGTTCTTCAGGCGCCCAAGGAGGCGCATCACCTGCACGCCGGCCTGGTTGATGGCACCGATCGGCATGACCAGCGGATCGACCACCACGTCACTCACGGGAATGCCGTGATCCTGGGCGCGGTGCACGATCTTCTTCGCCACCTCGAAGCGCACATCGGGATCCTCGGAGATGCCGGTCTCGTCGTTCGAGATCGCGACCACCGCGGCGCCGTACTTCTTCACCAGCGGCAGCACCGACTCCAGGCGCTCTTCCTCGCCGGTCACGGAGTTGACCAGCGGCTTGCCCTTGTAGACCGCGAGCCCGGCGGCGAGCGCGGCGACGATCGAGGAGTCGATCGACAGCGGCAGGTCGGTGATCGACTGCACCAGCTGGATGGTCTTGGCGAGGATCGCCGGCTCATCCGCCAGCGGAATGCCGGCGTTCACATCCAGCATGTGTGCGCCGGCCGCGATCTGCGCGCGGGTATCGCTCTCCACGCGGCTGAAATTGCCGGCCGCCATTTCGGCGGCGAGGATCTTGCGCCCGGTCGGGTTGATGCGCTCGCCGATCATGACGAACGGACGCTCGAAGCCGATGACGACTTCTTTGCTGGCGGAACTGATCACGGTGTCGGTCACGATGCCATCCTGTTGGTGCTGGTTTTCGGGTCACGCCCCGGGTACCACGGCACACGGCCGTCGAGTACCCCGGAGCGTTCGATGATTTCGGCCACGGTGTGTTCCTGGCGGAACGCCATGACGTGCACACCGTGCACGCCCTTGATGGTGCGGATCTCCTGGATGAGATCGATGCATAGCCGGCGGCCCTCGGCGGCCGGGTCGGCGGCGCCCGCCATGCGTTTCACCACCTCATCGGGGATGTGCACACCGGGCACGTGCGTGCGGATCCACTCGGCCGACTTGGCGGAGCGCAGCGGTCCTACGCCGACGAGGATGAAAACCTTATCGAGCAGCCCCTGCTCCTCGACGTGGCGCATGAACTCGCGCAGCAGCGGCACGTCGTAGCACCATTGGGTCTGGATGAACTGCGCGCCGGCGGCGACTTTCTTGGCGAGCCGCTGGGCGCGCCACTCGAGCGGGTGGGCGAAGGGATTCTCGGCCGCGCCGAGCAGCACGCGCGGCGCGTAGCTGAGCTTGCGGCCGGAGAGGAAGCGATGCTCGTCGCGCAGCGTGCGCGCGGTCTCGAGCAGCGACATGCAGTCGAGATCGAACACCGGCAGCGCCTGCGGATGATCCCCGGCCTGCACGCCATCGCCGGTGAGGCATAGCAGGTTGCAGACGCCCATGGCCGCGCCGCCGAGGATGTCGCCCTGGATGGCGATGCGATTCTTGTCGCGGCAGGAGATCTGCATCACCGGCGCATAGCCGACGCGGGTGAGCAGTGCGCACACCGCCATGCTCGACATGTGGCAGTTGGCGCCCGAGCCATCGGTGGCGTTAATGGCATCGACGTAGCCGTCGAACACACGGGCGCGGCGGTAGACGTCCTCCGGGTCGGCGGAGTCGGGCGGATCGAGCTCGGTCGTCACCGCGAACAGTCCGGCGCGCAGCACGCGCTCGAAGCGTCCCGGCGAGGTATGGCCGGGCAGAATGGGCAGCGGGTAGCCCGGGACCGGCTCGTCCTCGAAGATCACGTCGCAGCTCCCACGCGTTCGCGTACCACGCGCAGCCACGAGGACTTCCCCTGGAGGCGCCGGTCGACGGCCACCTGCACGGTGCGCAATGCGTCGAGCCCTCCCGGGATGCGCGCGCTGCCCGCGAAGGCCTCGACCCACACGCACTTCATCTCCGGGCGCACCTCGCAGTGGCCGTTGGTGCGCACGCCGCCGCACGGCCCGTTGCGCAGGTTCTTCGGGCAGTTCATGGGGCAGGACATGCCGGTCGAGGAGAGGATGCATTGGCCGCACATGCGGCAGTCGAACAGCAGTCCCTTCACCGTCTTCTCGACGCGCGCCATGGGGCGCTCGAGCCGCTGGTAGCCGATCGCGCGAAACACGGGGTCGAGGGCCACCAACACGGATTCAAGGCCGCGGTAGAAGGCGTTCAACCCCCGCGCGTGACGCACCGACCACTGCCGTACCGCGTACATGTTCTAAGAGCCCGCGGCGAGACCCTTGGCGCGGATCAGGGCCTCGAGATCCGCATCGCTGAAGCGCGTTTCGATGCGCGCGGCTTCTGCGGCGGCCTCCGCCTGCAGGTCCTCGCCGCATGGGCGTGGGTCCGAGCGCTTCCAGTCGGCGAGGTAGGCATCCGAGCTCCCCTTGCCGGCACGCATGGCGGCGCGATCGACTGCCTCCTGAAAACGCGGCGACAGCTGAACTTTGGCAGTCTCGCGGCCGCGTTTGACGACCACCTGCGCGGGAATGTCGCGCCAGGAGATGATGGTCAGGCTGGCCATGGCGCGGCACCCTGGCCCGCGACCAGCGCCGTGAGGCGCGTGCCGAGCTCTCCGTATCCGGTGAAGCGATACTCGAAGTCGAAGCCGAAGCGTGCGGCGATCGCGCGCGCGCGCTCGATGGCGCCCGGGGTCTCGACCTGCGCGAGGTACACGAGCTTCTTGTAGTTGCGGAAGTACTCGTGGGCGAGCTCGGGGTGGCGGTCGAGACCGAGCGTGCGGACGACCAGCCGCTCGAAGTGCCGCAGGAGAAAGTCGGTCAGGTAGAAGGTGCCGGGCTCGGCGTCGGCGAGCTGCGCAAAAACGCGCGGCGTCGCCAGGAATTCGTAGCAATGGGCACCCGGCAACCGCTCGACGCCTTCTTCCCGCAGCACTGCATCGAGCGCACCGCCGGTCCCGCAGTCGGCGTACACGACGAAAACTTTCGCGTAGCGTCCGCGGTTGGCGTGGATCTCGGCGCGCACCGCGGGCGCGATGCGCTCGGGCCGGTTGTGCAGCTGCGCAGGCAGGCAGCGCACTTCGAGCGATTTCCAGCCGTTGACCCGCCGCAGCGCGGCGATCTCACGGCCGAGCGCCCCGCAGGCGATCAGCAGCGTGCCGCGAGGCGTGTCCATGAGGGCTGCGCGGCCTGGTCAGGCGGCAGTCGCGGCCCGGGTTCCACGGGCGGCGCGGCGCGCGGCGAGCAGACTCTTCGCAGTCTCCACCGCGATCGCGGCGTCGCGGCAGTAGGCGTCGGCACCCACCGCTTTGCCGAATTCCTCGTTGAGCGGCGCGCCACCGACCAGCACGATGAAGTCGTTGCGGATGCCGGTCTCCTTCATCTTGTCGATGACGACCTTCATGTAGGGCATGGTGGTCGTGAGCAGCGCCGACATGCCGAGGATGTCGGGTTTGTGCTGCTCAAGCGCCGCCAGATACTTCTCCACCGGGTTGTTGATGCCGAGGTCGATCACCTCGAAGCCGGCGCCCTCGAGCATCATCGACACGAGATTCTTGCCGATGTCGTGGATGTCGCCCTTGACCGTGCCGATGACGATCTTGCCGATCGGCGGCACGCCGGTCTCGGCGAGCAGCGGGCGCAGGATCTCCAT
>DASPSF010000002.1:0-49535 GCA_035624075.1 Steroidobacteraceae bacterium
TGAGCAGCGGCGGACAGATAGCGTTGGCGGCAGCGTCGCGTTGACACGCTTCCCGCATGGACGCCGCCCGGGGGCGGGAGTAGCGTAGCCCGCCAGGCCTGAAGAACGACGCCAAGACCCAGGCTTCCGGAGGGGATCATCATGAACCGCTATCACGCAACGCTGCGCGCGGCCGCCGCCGCGGCGGTGGCAGCCACGAGTCTCACCGCCGGATCGCTCGGCGCTCAGGAAGCGGCGTGGAGCGACGACCAGGGCAGAATGGAGCTCACCAGCAGCGCCTTCACCGATGGCGAACCGCTGCCGGCAGCCGATATCTACAACGCCTTCTATCCCGGCACGACCTGGAACGGCTGCTCGGCGACCGGCGCCATGGGCGGTGACCAGTCACCCCCACTCGCCTGGAGGCATGCGCCGCACAACACGCGCAGCTTCGCGGTCGTGCTGTACGACAGGACAGCCGCCTTTACGCATTGGGGGTTGTACAACATCGCCGCGGACGTCCGCGTGCTTCCGGAAGGGGCCGGCGCCGCCGGCAGCCAGTTCGGCAGCCAGGTGTACAACGATTTCGGCGACCCGAACTACGATGGACCGTGTCCGCCGGCGGACTACCCGCCGGACCTGCATCACTACGTGTTCACCGTCTATGCGCTGGATACCGAGCTCGACCTGGGCGCAACGGCCAACTTCCCGGCCAACGGCGAGGCACTCTATCAGGCCCTGATCAGGGCGGGCCTCGAGGGCCACATTCTGGCCAGCGCCAGACTCGTGGCGCTCAACTCAGGGAGCCCCCCGCCTGCGAATTGAGGCGCAGCGAGGACCACACCTTATGAGCTCCAGGCGCGAGTTTCTCAAGACCGGCGCGGCGGCGACGGGTGTCGCCGCAGCTTCAGCCTCCGCCTCCGCTGCGACCGGGAAGACCTCCATGGCGAAAAAGTACAGTGGTCCGCACGAGATGCCGACCGGGGTGACGCTGCTCGCGATGCGCAACGCCGACGGCTCGGAGACGCTCGGCGCAAAGCTCGCCGACGACAGCGTACTCGATGTGCGCAAAGCCTCGCAGCTCCTCGGGATGGCGGCGCCGGCGACGCTCGAGGAACTCCTGCGGGAAGGCAACGCGCGCGGGCTCAACGAGCTGATCGCCGCCGCTCAGACCTCGCGCCGCGCCGATGCCGCCCTGGTGAAGGAATCGTCCGTCACCTTCGGCCGGCTGTTCGTGAATCCCGGCAAGATCGTCTGCATCGGGCTCAACTACCGGGCACACGCCGCGGAAACCAACCTCAAGCTCCCCAGTGTCCCGATCCTCTTCAACAAGTACAACAACGCGCTCGCCGCACACAATTGCACGATCACGCTGCCGCCGCGCGAGGTGTCCTACAAGTTCGACTACGAGACCGAGCTGCTGATCGTCATGGGCCGGAGTGCCCGCAACGTGTCCGAGGCGGAGGCGCTCGACTACGTAGCGGGCTACTGCACCTCGCACGATTTCTCGGCGCGCGACCTGCAGCTCGAGACCCCGAGCGTGCAGTGGATGATCGGCAAGACGCTCGACAACTTCGGCCCCATCGGGCCTTACTTCGTGTCGGCGGACCGGGTGGGCGACCCCAACAATCTCAGGATCGAGACCTACGTGAACGGCGAGCGGCGCCAGTCATCCAACACCAGTTACATGATCTTCAACCCGCAGAAGCTCATCGCCTACATCTCCAGGATGTGGACGCTCGAGCCCGGTGACATCATCTGGTCGGGTACTCCCGAGGGCGTGATCCTCGGTTACCCGAAAGAGAAGCAGGTGTGGCTCAAGGCCGGCGATGAGATCGTGAGCACCATCGAGAAGCTCGGCACGCTCAGGTTCAAGCTGGCGTAGCGCTCACTCGCCGCTCTAGCCCCGGCGGCTGCGCCGCCCGCGCCGCGCCTCGCGCTCGGCCTGGCCCGCGGGGCGCTCGACCGGCGGCAGCACCCCGGGCAGCGGCTGCCCGGTGGTAAGTCCCGCCTGAATGAGCCCGATCAGCTCCGCGTCGATGCGCGAGTCCGTGGGCGGCGATGAGTACGCGCCGAGCAGCCGCTCGACCTCCGCCCGGGCGCGCTGCTCGAGAGTCCTGCTGCCCTGCTGCAGCCAGGTCTCGCGATTGATGCGGTCGAACACCGGCCCCGGCAGATAGAGCTCGCGCGGCCAGTAGCTGAGCGTGTGCGCGGAGGTGAGCAGATGCTTCTCGGCGAGCAGCTGGCGCACCAGATCGACCGTCGGCAGATCGTCCATGACGTCGAACTCGCGGCAGAAGTGCAGCGCCTGCCCGCACAGCTCATCGTCGAAGACCAGCTTCTCCAGGCTGAAGGTCAGCACGTAGTCGAGCATCCCGGGTCCCGACACCGAGTTGACGCCGCTGATCGCAGCGAGCAGCGCCCCCGCGAAGCTTTCGGCGCCGGCCTGAGCGTCGAGGAACTTGCCCTCGCTGAGCGCCATGTAGCCCTGCGTCGGCAGGCCGAGGTGCTTGGCGATCTCCACGTAGGCGAGGTTCAGATGCAGCGTCTCGATCGCTGCCATCGGCGAGGAGGCCGTCTTCATGTGGAAGGTGGCCGGCGCGCCGCCGAAGAGGACCGGCGTGCCGGGCTTGACGAGCTGCGCCATGGTCACGCCGGCGAGCACGTCGGCGACGTGCATCACCGTCGAGCCGACCAGCGTGACCGGTGCGATGAGTCCCATGAGCGTCACCGGCACGATCTCGACCGGAATGCCGTACGCGGCGCAGTCCATCAGGTTCTGGCACGAGTCCTCGCTGTAGCGGTAGAAGCCGGTGGCCGTGACCGTGAAGATCGACATCGGCCGGGCGATGAGGTCGGCCTGGTCGCGCCGGAACAGCTGCATCATGCGCGCCATGCGCGGCACGCCGTGCTCGGTGAAGGCGCCCGAGACCACGGGCCTCAATGAGTTGGTCAGCACCAGGTAAAGCCGCCAGGCGTCCGAGACCTGCGGCTCGATGTCGTTGGTGGAGAAGGCGGTCGCCAGGTAGCCGAGGTTCCTGAGTCCATCGGCCACCCGCACGTACTCGATGAAGTCGTGCGTATTCGAGAGGCGGGTCTCACCGCTGCGATGGTCGAGCACGTGCAGGCCGCTCGAGCCGGGAACGAAATGCACCTTGTCGCCGCCGAGCTCGGTGTAGGGCGCGCCATCGCGGTTGAAGAGCCCGAAAGTCTTCGGTGCCGTCTCGATGGCGCGATCGACCACTTCGGGCGGAAACAGCACCCGCTCGGCGTCGTCGGCCGTACGTGCCACTTTCAACCCCTGCGCGAGCAGCCGCTCCCGCAGCGGCGCCCCGCGCACCTCGACGCCGATCTCGGCGAGGATCCTCTTGGCCTCGACGAGGATCGGCTGGATCAACTCAGCGGGGACGACGCGCAGCTTCGGTTTCATCTTTCACCGGAGCTTACCCCAACGGCGGCTGGGGACCCCGGCGCGGACTGATTCCAGGCCTGCCCGCCGGCCGCGGGCCGCGGGCCGCATGGACCCGCGACACCCCATGCCGCATTACATTCCTTTCACGCGGTCAGCCGCTCTCAAAGTGTGACGTTGTGTGTACCCATCGGTCTGCGCCGGTGCGTAGGCTGCGTCACCGTCAACCTCAGGGTGGGTTATGTTGAAATCCTCGCACGGTCTGCAGGTCAGAATTCTCCCCCTCTCCGCCGTGGTGCTCCTGTGCGCCGCGGCAAGCGGGCTCACGGGCTGCGTGGTGCGCGTCGCCGCGCCCCTGCCGCCGCCCGCTCCGGTCTATGTGGCTCCGCCCCCGCCCCCGGCGCCGGCCGCGCCGGTGGCCGAGGCGCCGCCTCCGGATGCCGACATGCAGGCGTCCGAGCCGCCGCCGCCGCTGCCGGACTACGAGCAGCCGCCGGTTCCGGGTCCCGGCTACTTATGGACCCCGGGCTACTGGGCGTGGGCCCCGGCCGGCTACTACTGGGTGCCGGGCACCTGGGTGATGCCGCCGCGCGTCGGAGTCCTCTGGACCCCGGGCTACTGGGGGTTCGTCGGCGGGGTGTACATGTTCCACGCCGGCTACTGGGGGCCGCACGTCGGCTTCTACGGCGGCGTCAGTTACGGCTTCGGCTACGGCGGCGTCGGTTTCGCCGGCGGCCGCTGGGTCGGGGGCGCCTTCGCCTACAACCAGTCGGTCACCAACGTCAACGTCACCGTGATCCACAACACCTACAACGAGACCGTGGTCAATAACGTCACGGTCAACAACCGCGTGAGCTTTAACGGCGGCGCGGGCGGTGTCGTCGCGACGCCTACGGCGCAGGAGCGCAGCTACGCGCAGGAGCAGCATTTCAACGCGACTGCGATGCAGCGCCAGCACTTCCAGCAGGCCCGCAACAATCCCGACCTGCTCGCGAAGAACAACGGCGGCCACCCGGCGATCGCCGCCACGCCGCATCCCGGCGCCTTCAACGGCCCCGGTGTAGTCGGCGCCCACGGCGCGCCGCCGCCGCATGCCGCGCCTGCGGTTGCGAACGGCAACGGCAACCGCGGCTTCGGCAGCGGCAATGCCAACGGCAACAAGCCCTTTGGCGGGCCGGGTCAGGCGAACGGCGCCAACGCTCCGCACCCGCAGGGGGGCCAGGGGGCCAACCAGGGTGCCAACGCCCCGCACCCGCAGAGCGCCAACGCCAAGAATCAGGCGCAGAAGCAGCAGCAGAAAGCCGCCAAGCCGCACAAGGAAAACAAGGAAAACGGCAAGCGCGAGCCGGAGACCGCGCAGAGATAAGGATTCGTTTTCGGATGAGCGGGCAGGTCAGCGAATGCCGACCTGCCCGCGCACCGCTTCGAGGAGACGCGCAGGGTCGTAGCCCTGCCCGTCCTTGAACACCACCGCGACGTTCTCGATGTCCTCGATGCGCGCGGCGGGATCACCGTGCACCAGGATGAGGTCGGCGCGCTTGCCGGCGGCGATCGTGCCGATGTCGCGCTCGCGCCCGAGGAAGCGCGCGCCGTTCTCGGTCCCGATCTGAATGGCCTGCACCGGCGTGAAGCCCGCCTCGACCAGCAGCTCGATCTCCCGCTGATCGCCGAACCCCGGCAGCACACCCCCGGCCCCCGTCGGGTCGGGCCCCGCGAGCAGCAGTCCCCCGGCCGCCGCGAATGCATGCTCGAAGTCCATTTCCAGGCGGAACAGCTTGCCCGGCGTCGGGTTCGCGGGGTCGATGAGACCGCGGAACGTGAGATAGCTGTCGCGCGCCGCACTCGACATGGCATCGAGCGCGCGGCGCTGCGCGGGCGGGCGCCCGGGCACTCCGAGCTCGAACACCGGCAGCGTCGAGGTCACCGCCACGTGGTGCGCGATGAGCAGGCGGATGAGTCCCTGCACGTCCGCATCGCCGGCCTGGCGCGCTGCCCAGGAGGCGGCCACGGCCGTGCCTTCCGGGCAGTGATCGCTCTGGCGGGCCGCGACGAACTCGCTGTCGGTGTACACCGGCCCGTGCTCGAGGTCATCGACGCCGGCGGCGACCGCCTCCGGCCAGCTGACCGAGCAGAGGTGCGCCGTGATCTTCAGTCCGTGCCGGTGGGCCGCCGCCGCGGCGGCGGCGAGCTCGGCGCGCGTGATGTTCATGTAGGCCTTGAAGGAGGTCATGCCGGTCGCGGCCCAGTAGTCGACGAACCGGCCGGCCTCCTCCGGCCCGCTGAGCTCGTGCATCTGCGCGAAGTAGGTGCCGGCGCCCTCGAGGTAGGGCGCGGTGAGATCGAGGTGCGGCCCCGGGAGCGCACCCGACTCGATGCGCGAGCGCACCTTCAAGTCCGCGTACGGCTCGATGCTGCCCGTGGTGCGCGCCGTCGTGACCCCGGCGGCGAGGTACAGGCGAGGCGCCGAGTAAGGGATCTCGTTCACCACGAAACCGGGTTCCATCCCGCCGGGGGAGTTGCGCTGCGTGTCGCGCGAGGCGGTGTAGAAAAGATGATCGTGCATGCCGACCAGGCCCGGGAGCAGCGCGTACCCGGCATAGTCGCGCACTTCCGCGCCCGCGGGGATCGCGGTGCCCGAGTCGGGCCCAAGCGCGGCGATCCGGCCGCCAGTGATGACGAGCGTCTGATCGGCGCGCGGCGCGCCGCCCGTTCCGTCGATCACTTCGACGTGGCGCAACGCCACGCTCGCGGCGCGGATTGCCAGGTACGAAGCCGCGTCCGTCGGCTCGGCGGCGAAGCTCGCCGTCGCTGAGCCCGCGAGCGCGGCGCAAACGCAAACCCAAAGACGCAAAGCCTCACGCACGCTGCTGCTTCCCCGAAAATACCGGTATCAATGCATGCCGACGCCAGTGCCCGAGTGTGCCACGGCTGCCAGCGTGGCGACTCCCGCAACGAGGAGAATGAGCGGAATGAGGTTGAGCGCCCGGGCGGTGCTGAACTCGCGCTTCTCGAGCGACACGATCTGATCCACCGGCACCGACTCCGCGCGGCCCTGGACCACGCCGGCGGCGGCGCCCGTGACCTCGAAGCGGTGCGTCTTTCCGTCCGCCGTCACGATCGCGACCGAATCGCCGGCCTTGAGCAGCTCTCCGGCGTTGATGCGCTGGCGCAGATCCTCGGATGTTCCCGCCACGGGCTTGAGCGTGGTGCACCCTGCGCAGATGAGGATGAGCGCCAGCACCGTCAGGCCTCGCATAGGAAACCCCCCGTTTTTTTGTCAGGCGAATCTACGCCCTTGCTACCACCCCGCCTAGCGGTGCCGCCGGGGCTGGGCACGCCCCTTGCGCTGCGGAGCGCGCGCGGCGCGGCGCTCCTTATGGTAGGGATTTGCGTCGGTGCGGTATTCGATCGCCACCGGGGTCGCGAACAGGTCGTAGGTCTTGCGAAACAGATTGGCGAGATAGCGGGTGTAGGCCTCGGGAACCGAGGCGGTCTGATTGCCGTGGATGATGATGCGCGGGGGATTGCGCCCGCCCTGGTGAGCGTAGCGCAGCTTGATGCGCCGGCCGCGCACCAGCGGCGGCTGATGGACGCTGAGGGCATGCTCGAGCGTGCGCGTCAGCTCCTTGGTCGGGAGCGTGCGCATCGCCCCCTCGTAGGCGCGTACGGTCGATTTCATCAGCTCGCCCACGCCCGTGCCGTGGCGCGCCGAGATGAAAAAGAGCGGCGCGAACGGCACGAAGTCGAGCTTGAGTGCGAGCTGGCGCTGGATCTCGGCGCGCTGCTCCTCGGGGATCCCGTCCCACTTGTTGACCGCAATGATGAGCGCGCGGCCGCGCTCGAGCGCGAGACCGAGCACGCTCGCGTCCTGCTCGGCGACCGTGTCGTGGGCGTCGAGCACCAGGATGACGACGTGCGCCTCGTCGATCGCCTGCAGTGTCTTGGCGACGCTCGCCCGCTCGACCACGTCCTCGACGCGGGCGCGGCGCCGCACGCCCGCGGTATCGATGAGCAGGAACTGGCGGCCGTCGCGCTCGAAGGGCACGAGGATGCTGTCGCGGGTGGTGCCGGGCTGCTCGCTCGCGATGACGCGCTCCTCGCCGATGAGGCGGTTGACCAGCGTCGACTTGCCGACATTGGGGCGGCCGATGATGGCGATGCGGATCGCGCCGCTCTCCGTATCCTCCGCCGGCTCGGGCGCAAAGCCCTCGAGCACGTGCTCCATCAGACTCTCGCAGCCCTGGCCGTGGGCTGCCGAGATGGCGTAAGGCTCGCCAAGGGCGAGCGCGTGGAAGTCCGCGCCGGCGACATCGGCATCGAGCCCCTCGGCCTTGTTGAGCGCCAGCGTCACGGGCTTGCCCGAGCGGCGCAGCTCGCGCGCGACGAAATGATCCTCGGGGGAAAGCCCGGCGCGCGCGTCGGTGACGAACACCAGGCGGTCGGCCTCGGCCACCGCGCGCTCGGTCTGCGCGCGCATCTGCGCCTCGAGGCCGGTCGGCTTCTCGATCAGGCCGCCGGTATCGATCACCACGTAGGGAACCGGGCCGACGCGCCCGAAGCCGTACTGCCGGTCGCGCGTGAGTCCCGGCACGTCCGCGACGATCGCGTCGCGGGTGCCGGTCAGGACGTTGAAGAGCGTCGACTTGCCGACGTTCGGGCGGCCGACGAGCGCGATGACCGGGAGCATGGGTGCACGGTGCGATGCGGGCGCGCGGCGGGCGGCGGGCGGCTACTTGCGCGCCGTGGTGAGCGGCGTGACACGAAACGCGCTGATCTGGCCGCGGTCATTCACCACCAGCACCATGTTGCCGACGATCTGCGGCGTCGTGCTGATGCGCACCTTGCCGACGCGGACGCGCGCGGCGAGCGCGCCGGTTGCCTTGTCGAGGAAGTGCACGTAGCCCTGGAAGTCGGCCACCACCAGTGCGTTGTCCTCATCGAGCGCGGCGGGAGCGGTGAGCCCGCGGTACGCCAGCGCCTTCTGCCGCCACAGCTCAGCGCCGGTGCGCGTGCGCATGGCCGCGATCTCCCCGTCGGCGGTCGCCAGATAGAGGGTGTCGTCGTCGAGCGTCAGGCTGCGGTAGCTCGAAGCGTCGTGCGACCACCAGACCTGTCCGGTATCGATCGCCAGCATCGCGACCTTGCCCTGGAAGCCGACCGTGTAGACGTCCTGCCCCGAGACCCGGACCGCGGTGTCGATGTCGTTGAGGCGCTCGAGCTCGGTGCGTCCGTGTGGAGGCGTGATGCTGGCTTCCCACTGCACCGAGCCGTCGCCCGAGTTGACGGCGAGCACCTTGCCGTTGTCGAAGCCGCACAGCACCAGGTCCCCGGCGATCACCGGGCGCGCGGTGCCGCGCAGCGACAGGCGCGGAACTGGCTGCTGCTGCGCCCACAGCTCGTGTCCGTCGGCGGGCGCGAGCGCGTGGAGCTTGCCGTCGACGGTGCGCAGCGCAATGAGGCGCTCGGAGATGGCCGCCGGAGCGAGCACCTCGCCACTGACGCGCACCGACCAGCGGCTCTTGCCGCTGCCGGCATCGAGCGCGAACAGCTGGCCGTCGCTCGAGCCGATCAGCACCATGCCATCGCCCACCGCGGTGCCGCCGGAGAGCGGCGCCTTGAGTTGCGTGCGCCACGCCACCCGGCCGTTGGCGACCTCGAAGGCGACCACGTCGCCCTTGTGCCCGGCGGCGTAGACCCGGCCGTCGTCGGCCGAGAGGCTCAAGCCCAGCCGCAGCGGCACGGATTTCTTGGTGTCGACCGTGGCCGACCAGAGCTGCTGCACGCGCAGCGTCGCGTTGACCGGCGTGAGTTTCGCCGGCTGGTCGATGGTTTTGTCCTTGGAGCAGGCGGCGAGCGCAATGAGCAGCGCCACCATCCAGATCGGGCGGGTCGGATATCGCATGGGTTACTTCGCGGAAGTCGTGGGTGCCGGGGCGGTGGTTGCGGTGGCGGTGGCGGTGGCGGGCGGCGCATCCGCGGCCAGGTCGGCGATCTTGAGGTCCAGCAGCGCCGCGTCACCGAGCTCGGGGTTGCCGGCGGCGCTGCGGTACTCCCTGAGCGCGGCCGTCCTGTCGCCCTTGGCGTAGTACGCATCCCCCCGTACCTCGTGATAGCGGGCGGCGAAGGCGCCGGGCTCGGCGGCGTTGAGCGTGGCGAGCGCCGCGTCGGGCTTGCCCTGGGCAATCTCGACCCGCGCAAGGCGCAGGCGCGCCACCAGGGCGAGCTCGTGATCCTTCGAGTCAGTCATCACCGTCTCGAGCTCGTGCGCCGCCTTGTCGAGCTCCTTGCCCTCGACGTAGACGCGCGCGGCGAGCAGCTTCCCCTGGTCGGCGTAGGGCGAAGAGGGAAAGTCGCGCTCGAGCTCCCCGAGGCGCACGAACGCCTGGGTGCGGTCGCCTTTCTCGAGGGCCTCGATCATGCGCGTATAGGCGGCGCTCGCCCTGACGCCGCGCTCGTCGAGATGCGCCTGCCACCAGCGCCAGCCCTGAAGTCCGGCGGCGGCCAGCGCCACGCCGGCCACGACCCACAGGCCGTTCTCGCGCACCCAGGTGCGGATCTGCTCCCATTGCTCTTTTTCAGACAAATACTCGCTCACCCCATCCCTCCCAAAGCCGCCAGGGCCGCATCCACGCCCGCCGCCAGCGCGTCGATCGGGCACTCGCTCTGACCCGACTCCACGCGCAAAGGTTTCACGCCCAGCACCCCGCGTGAGAGCTCATCGTCGCCGATGATGAGTGCCAGCGGCGCACCGCTCTTGTCGGCGCGGCGGAACTGCGCCTTGAAGTTGCCCCCGCCGAGATTCAGCTCGAAGCGCACTTGAGGGCGCTCAGTACGCAGCCGCTCGACGATCGTGAGCGCCTGCTCGAGAGCGCGCTCACCGCTCACGACGACGTAGACGTCGGGGTGCGCCGCGGGCGGGGTGCCGCCGGCGGCCACGAGCAGTGCCACGAGCCGCTCGACGCCCATGGCAAAGCCGACCGCAGGGGTCGCCTCCCCGCCGAGCTGCGCGATCAGCCCGTCGTAGCGGCCGCCGGAGCATACGGCATTCTGGGCGCCGGTGGAGGCCGTGATCCACTCGAACACGGTGCGGTTGTAGTAGTCGAGCCCGCGCACCAGGCGCGGGTTGATGTCATAACGCACCCCCGCCCCGTCCAGCATGCGGCCGAGCGACTCGAAGTGCTCGCGCGACTCGGGATCGAGATGCTCGGTGAGCAGCGGCGCCCCGGCGATCAGCTCCTGCATGTCGGGATTCTTGCTGTCGAGGATACGCAGCGGATTGCCGCCGAGACGGCGCCGGCTGTCGGCGTCGAGCTGCGACTCGTGGCTCTCGAAGTACTCGACCAGCCGCGCGCGGTAGGCGCGCCGGCTCTCCGGGGTGCCGAGAGAGTTGATCTCGAGCTTCAGGCCCGCGAGCCCGAGCCGCTGCCAGAGCCGCGCGCTGAGCGCGATCAGCTCGGCATCGACGTCGGGACCCGCGCAGCCGACCGCCTCGACGTCCACCTGCCAGAACTGGCGGTAGCGTCCGGCCTGCGGCGCCTCGTGGCGGAACATCGGGCCGAGGCACCAGAGCTTGTGGCGCTGGCCGCGCAGCATGTGGTTGGTGATGAGCGCGCGCACGATGCCGGCGGTCGCTTCCGGGCGCAGCGTCAGGCTGTCGCCGCCGCGGTCAGTGAAGGTATACATCTCCTTGCCGACCACGTCGGTGTGCTCGCCGATCGCCCGCTTGAAGAGCTCGGTGCGCTCGAGCAGCGGCACGCGGATCTCCTCGTAGCCGTAGGCCGCGAGGATCTCGCGCGTCACGGCCTCGAGGTGCTGCCAGGCGCCGATCTCGGCCGGCAGCACGTCGTTCATGCCGCGGATCGGCTGGATCTCCTCCGTCACTGGCGCGCTACCACCGGCGGCACAGGAGCCGCGTGTCCGCTGCCATCGAGCAGGAAGCGCGCGGTGCCGTCACGGTGCACCAGTCCCTCGAGCGGCACTCTCTGGCCGTTGAGCCGCAGAGCCACGCCGTCCGCGTTGCCGATCACCACCTTGAGCGGCGGGGTGCCGGTGACCGTGCGGGTGCTGTCGGGCGCATTGAATCCCTCGTCCAGCCGCCGTCCCGAGCTGTCGTACACCGCCGCCCAGGTCACCTCGGAGAACCGCATGGCGAGTTTCGCCTCGCCCGATGATGTGCCGCTGTTGCCCGACTGTGCGTCGGCGACCGCCGTCACCAGGCGCGCCGCTGTCGGCGAGCCGACCGGCACGCCTTCCGGCAGCTCCGCGGACACCGGCTGCGGCTTGGCGGCCGGCAGCGTCAGCAGCCACCACACGACCCCGACGACCGCGATGCCGACGAGCAGCAGCAGCGCGAGCGCCAGCAGGCGCGAGGAACGCGCGGGCGGGACGTGATGAGGAATGCGGGTCAGATCCGGCGCCGGGGTTGCGCCCGAGTACAGACTCTGCAGCTCCGCAGGCTGCTCACCGATCAGCTCCGCATAGCGGCGCAGGTGGCCGCGCACGTACACGGCGGCGCCGAGCGCGGCGAAATCCTCCGCCTCGAGCGCTTCGAGTATGCGCGGGTCGACGTGCAGCTTCTCGGCCGCCTGCAGGGTGGTGAGTCCGCGCGCCTCGCGCGCGCTGCGCAGCCGTGCGCCGATGCGCTCGCGCGCTCCGCCGACCGCCTCGCTCGCCGCCATGAGCCTCAGCCGCGGTTCTTGTCGAGCGTGGCCAGGGCGCGCGCCTGGTCCGAGCCCGGATAGTCGAGCTGCAGCCGCCGCGCAAAGCGCTGCGCCGCCACCACGTCGCCCTGCGCCCGTGCCACGCGCACGCCGAGCAGCAGCAGGTCCGGCGTCTCGACGTAGTTGCCGATGTAGCCGTCGATGCGGCTGCGCGCCGCGGCCAGCTGCGCGTGATCGAAGTCGAGCGTGGCGAGCTGAAAGGCGGCCTCGGCATCGTTCGGACGCACCTGGATCGCAGCGTCGAAGTCGGCGCGCGCCTCGTCGTCGCGCTTGGCGGCGCGCAGGCACACGCCGGCGTTGGTGTAGGCGGCAGCCGGCGTGCGGTACAGCGCGTTGTGCGCGGCCTCGAGGAAGCGCCTGACACCCTCATCGGTGCGGCCGTTCTGGCACAGGTACACGGCGTAGTTGTTGACGACGTCCGGGTCGTGCGGCGCGAGCTTGAGCGCCGCGCGGAACTCCTCGTCGGCCTTGGCGAGCTGGTTCATGCGCTCGAACAGCATGGCGCGCGCGCTGTGCACGTTGGCGTTGCCCGGATCCTCCTCGAGTGCACGATCGAGCTTGGTCTTGGCGAGGTTCAGGTCGCCCTGGTTCATGTATTGGATGCCGAGCTGGACGTTGTCAGCCGCGGCCTCTTTCTGATTGGCCATGTGCAGCGGCGTGCTGGTCTTGGTCACACAGGCGGCGAGGATCACGGCCGCGGCGGCGGCCATTGCCCCCAGGGCGGCCCGTGGGCGGGCGGTGCTGTTCACGTTTCTTCTCATGGTTGTATGGCGACGCCGATCACCTTGTTTCCCAGCCGCACGGTGGTGCGGTCGATCACTTTTCCCGCGAGCTGGCCGCAGGCGGCATCGATGTCCTCACCGCGCGTGCGGCGCACGGTGGCGAGCACGCCGCGCTGCAGCAGCTCGTCGCGAAAGCGCTGGATGACGGGCGCCGGCGAGCGAGTGTAGCGGGTACCGGGGAACGGATTGAAGGGGATGAGATTCACCTTGGCGGGATGGCCCCTGAGGAGCCGCGCCACGGCGCGCGCCTGCGCCGGGGAATCATTGACGCCGTCGAGCATCACGTACTCGAAGGTGACGCTGCGGCCGTTCTGCTCGTCGAGATAGTGCCAGCAGGCGGCCAGCAGCTCCGCGATCGGGTGCTTGCGGTTGATGGGCACCAGCTCGTTGCGCAGCGCATCGTCGGGCGCGTGCAGCGACACCGCGAGCGCGACGTTGCTCACCTCGGCCAGCCTGTAGATCTGCGGCACCAGCCCCGAGGTCGAGAGCGTCACGCGCCGCCGCGACAGATCGAAGCCGAAGTCATCGAGGAGGATGTCGAGCGCCGGCACCACGTTGCGGAAGTTCGCGAGCGGCTCGCCCATGCCCATGAGAACGACGTTGGTCACGCGCGCCGCCGGATCCGCGCCGGCCGCCTCGCGCGCGAGCTGCGTGCTCGCCAGCCACACCTGGCCGACGATCTCGGAGGTCGTCAGGTTGCGGTTGAAGCCCTGCTGCGCCGTCGAGCAGAACGAGCAGTCGAGGGCGCAGCCGACCTGGGAGGAGATGCAGAGCGTGCCGCGGTCGGGCTCCGGGATGAACACCATCTCGAATGCCTGGGCGGCATCGGCGCGCAGCGCCCATTTGACGGTGCCGTCGGCGGAGCGCTGCTCGCGCACCACCTCGGGCGGGCGCACCTCGGCCTGTGCCGCGAGCCGCGCCCGGAAATCCTTGGCGAGATCGGTCATCTCGGCGAACTCGCCGGTGCCGCGCTTGTAGACCCAGTTCATGAGCTGCCGGGCGCGAAACGGCCGGCTGCCGAGCTGCGCCACGAAGGTCTCGAGCGCGGGGCGCGGCAGTCCCAGCAGGTTGGTGCGCTCGGTGGCGGGCGTGCTCATGGGGCGGACGGCGCTCGGTTCAGCCGCGCGGGTGCAGCTCCGTGGTGCTGAAGAAGTAAGCGATCTCGCGCGCCGCGGTGTCCGCCGCATCCGAGCCGTGCACGACGTTCTGCTCGATGCTGGTCGCGAGGTCCGCGCGGATGGTGCCCGCGGCGGCCTTCTTCGGATCGGTCGCGCCCATCAGATCGCGGTTGCGCGCCACGGCGTTCTCGCCCTCGAGCACCTGCACGATCACGGGACCCGAGGTCATGTAGCGCACCAGGTCCTTGAAGAACGGACGCTCGCGATGGACGGCATAGAAGCCCTCGGCCTCGCGCTGCGAGAGGTGCAGCATGCGTGCGGCGATGATCGAAAGTCCGGCCGTCTCGAAGCGGCGGTATACCTCGCCGATGAGATTGCCACGGACGCCGTCGGGCTTGACGATGGAAAGGGTGCGCTCGAGCGCCATTCGATGGGTCCTCGTGTGACTTGAGCGGATGGATGCGGGGGCCCCGCAGACAAGCGCGCAAGTGTACTAAAGCCCGCGCTCCCGCGGCAATTTGCGCGGCGCCGGAAGTCCCGGTTTGGTAAGGATTTTTTTGGGGCGGCCCGCCTTCCTCAGGCGACCGCCCTAAGGCCTCAGACCGAGAAGCTCTCGCCGCAGCCGCATTCGCCCTTTACGTTGGGGTTGCGGAAGCGAAACGCCTCGTTGAGGCCCTGTTTCACGAAGTCGACGATCGTGCCGTCGAGGAGCTCCAAGCTCGCGGAGTCGACGAAGACCCGCACGCCGCGGTCCTCGAACACCGCATCTCCCGGCTGCTCGGATTCGGCGTAATTCACGACGTAAGCGAAACCCGAGCAGCCAGTCTTGCGCACGCCGAGCCGGAGGCCTACACCGCTCCCCCGGGAAGCGAGAAAGCTCTTGACGCGATTGGCCGCGGATTCAGTCAGCGAGATAGCCATCAGTCCTCGATATTCTAGCCTCTACGGCCATTTCAATAAGCAGGCACGCAGAGCGTCCTCGATCACCAGCAGCCGTCCGAGCTTCTCGACCGGAACCGAGCGGCTCACCGCCCAGTCGGCGACCTTTCCCGGAGGCAGTGCCTCGCGGCTACGGCCCCTGACTTCCTGGGAGAGCCAGCCGGCCACATCGACAGTATGCGGGCAACCGAACACCTGGACACGTGCGTCCTTCACAGTGTCGCCCTCGACGAGGAGGTGAAAACGCACCCAGGTCTCGTCCTTGGGTCCCCCGGCCTCGCCGCTCAGCACTGTGCCGGCTTCGTCCTCGGCGGCCAGCTCGAGCACCGGCGCCACCCCTGAAGCCGGGGAAAGTGCACGCAGCCGCGTCACCTCGCGGGCGATGGCGCTGGCCGCCAGATCGACCTCGGCGGCCCGGCTGAAGCGCCCGACGCTGAGCCGCAGCGAACTCCCCGCGAGCAGCGCATCCCGCCCGAGGGCCCGCAATACGTAGGACGCCTCCGCGGATGCGGAGTTGCATGCGGCCCCGGTCGAGACCGCGAACCCGGCGAGCGCGCTCACCAGGCTCTCGCCCTCGACGGCCTCGAAGGACACGTTGAGGATACCCGGGACGCGCGGGGCCTCTGCGCCGTTCAGGTGGACGCCTCCGAGCACGCTCAGCCGGGCCCAAAGCCGCTCCCGCAGCGCGGTGAGCCGCACGCTCTCGGCGGGGAGCTCCGCGGCGGCGATCTCGCAGGCCGCGCCGAAGCCTGCGATCTGATGGTTCGCCAGCGTCCCGGGACGCCAGCCGTGCTCCTGGCCGCCGCCGAAGGTCACCGGCTGCAGCAGTCCCCCGGCACTCGCGCGCACGTAGAGCGCCCCGATCCCCTTGGGACCGTAGATCTTGTGGGCGGTGAACGAGAGGAAATCGACCGGCAGCGCCTTGACGTCGAGCGGCACCTTGCCGGCGGCCTGGGCACAGTCGCTGTGGAAGGCGACGCCACGCTCGCGGCACAGCGCGCCGATCCCGGCGAGGTCCTGTACGACGCCGATCTCGTTGTTCACGCCCATGAGGGACACGAGCTGGGTGTCGGGGCGCAGCGCGGCAGCGACCGCGGCCGGGCTGACCAGCCCCGAGGGGGCGGGCGTCAGGTAGGTGACGCTGAAGCCCTCCTTCTCGAGGCGCTTGCACGGATCGAGCACCGCCTTGTGTTCGGTGCGCGCGGTCACCAGATGCCGGCCACGATCGGCGTTGGCGCGCGCCACGCCGAGGATCGCGAGGTTGTTCGACTCGGTCGCGCCGGAGGTGAAGACGATCTCATCGGCGCGCGCGCCGATCAGGGCTGCCACCTGGGAGCGGGCCCGCTCGATGCGCGCCGCCGCAGCGCGGCCGAACGCGTGGCTCGAGGAGGCGTTGCCGAAGTCACCGCCGAGGCTGAGGCAGCTCGCCATCGCCTCGGCCACGCGCGCATCGACCGGCGTGGTCGCGGCGTAGTCGAGGTAGATAGGAGTCGCGGCGCTCATCGGGGCGGGTCGCCGGCATGGCGCCGGCGGTTCTGCACCGCGGTCAGGATGCCGCGCAGGATGTTGGCTTCGTTGTGATCGAGCTCGGCGCGCTGCAGGAGCCGGCGGATGCGGCCCATGAGATGCATGCCGCTCTCGGTGCGGTCCTTGAAATCGATCTCATCGAGCACCTGGGCGAAATGCGCGTACAGCTGCTGCATCTCGGCGGCGGTGGCGAGCGACACCGCGGGCTCGCCGGCCGGGGCGTCGGTCGCGCGTGCCCGATAGAGCTCGTAGGCCACCAGCTGCACCGCCATCGCGAGATTCAGCGAGGGGTAGGCCTCACTCGAGGGAATGCGCAGCAGCACGTGCGCCGTCTCGAGCTCCTCGTTGGTGAGCCCGGTGCGCTCGGCTCCGAACACCACCGCGGCCGGGGAGTGGCGCGCCGCGGCGAGGATGCGCGGGGCGGCCGCGCGCGGATCGGTCACGCGGAAGTACTGGTCGCGCTCGCGCGAGGTGGTCGCGGCGATGTAACCGCAGCCCGCGAGCGCCGCGCCGAGCGAGTCGACCACGCGCGCGCGCGCCAGCACGTCGCCGGCGCCCGAGGCGCGCGCGGTCGCCTCCGGGTCCGGAAACTGCTTCGGCCGCACCAGCCACAGCGAGCCGAGCGCCATGTTCTTCATGGCGCGCGCCGCGGCGCCGATGTTGCCCGGATGCGAGGGCGCGACCAGGACGATGCGAATGTCGGGGGCGGAGGAGTCCATCTGATACGCTAGTTCTGTGGGCCAAAATCGCAGGAAGCGATTTTGGCCAAGAAAACATATGCGAGCTTAAAGACCGTGCAGCCCCTTCTCAATATTGCCGTGCGCGCCGCGCGCCGTGCGGGCGAAGTGATCGTCCGGAGCCTGAATCGCCTCGAATCGCTCACCATCTCCTCCAAGGGGCGTAACGACTTCGTCAGCGAGGTCGACCACGCCGCCGAGCGCGAGATCATCGGCACGATCCGCCGCCACTATCCCCAGCACGCGTTCCTCGCCGAGGAGAGCGGCCGCTCGGGCGAGAGCGAGACGCTCTGGATCGTCGACCCGCTCGACGGCACGACCAACTTCCTGCATGGCTTCCCGGTGTTCTGTGTCTCGATCGCCTGCCAGATCAAGGGGCGCCTCGAGCACGCGGTGATCTACGACCCGATGCGCCAGGAGCTGTTCACGGCGAGCCGCGGCGCCGGCGCGCATCTCGACAACCACCGCATGCGCGTCAGCAAGACACGCTCGCTCGAGGGCGCGCTGATCTCCACCGGCTTCCCCTACCGCGCCAACATGCGCTATCTCGACTCTTACCTGGCACAGCTGCGGGCGGTCACCGAGCAGGCGGCCGGCGTGCGCCGCCCGGGCGCCGCGGCGCTCGACCTCGCCTACGTCGCGGCCGGACGCGTGGACGCGTTCTGGGAGCTGGGCCTCAGCGCCTGGGATACCGCCGCGGGGACCCTCCTCATCCAGGAGGCGGGCGGGCGCGTCGGCACGCTGACCGGCAACGAGTACCGGCAGGAAGGGCACATCCTCGCGGGCACGCCCAAGGTGTACGCCGCACTGCTCGAAGCTCTGGCGCCGCACGTGCCCGAAGATCTGCGCGGCGGCTGACGCGCACGCGCGCTCCCCGTGCCTCGACCCGCCGCGGTCGGTCCTGTAGAGTCCAGCGGAAAATCGGGGGTCCCGACGATGCGGCAACTCTTTGCGACCAAGTCCATCAAAGTCCTGCACGAGCAGGAATCCTCCGGCAACCAACTGCGACGCTGCCTGGGGCCCGTACAGCTGACGCTGCTCGGCATCGGCGGCATTATCGGCACCGGGATCTTCGTGCTCACCGGGACCGCTGCCGCCAATCACGCCGGCCCGGCGCTGCCGCTGTCGTTCATATTCGCCGGCCTCGGCTGCACCTTCGCCGGGCTGTGCTACGCCGAATTCTCCGCCATGATCCCGGTGTCCGGTAGCGCCTATTCCTATTCCTATGCGACGCTCGGCGAGGGGGTCGCCTGGTTCATCGGCTGGAACCTGGTGCTCGAATACCTGCTCGCGGTCGCGACCGTCTCGGTCGGCTGGTCGGGTTACGCGGTGAGCCTGCTCGAGCAGCTGGGCGTGCACATCCCGACGGCGCTTTCGAGCGCGCCCTTCAGTACGCCGATGGGCGAGGAGTCCCTCCAGATCGTCCGTACCGGGGCGATCCTCAACCTGCCCGCCGTGCTCATCGTCGCGGCGATCGGCATCATCTGCTACGTCGGTATCAAGCAATCGGCGTTCTTCAACGCGGTGATCGTGGCCATCAAGGTCACGGTCGTGATCCTCTTCATCCTGTTCGGCGCGTTCTACATCAGCCCCGCCAACTGGCATCCGTTCATCCCGCCGAACACCGGCCAATTCGGCGTCTTCGGCCTGAGCGGCATCCTCGGCGCCGCCGGCGTGATCTTCTTCGCCTACATCGGCTTCGACGCGGTGTCGACGGCAGCGCAGGAGACCGTGAACCCGCAGCGCGATATGCCGATCGGCATGCTGGCGAGCCTCATCATCTGCACCCTCCTGTACGTGATCACCTCGGCCGTGCTCACCGGCATGGTGAGCTACAAGGAGCTCGACGTCGCCGCGCCGGTGGCGCTCGCGATCGACAAGCACCCGGCGCTGCACTGGCTCGGAATTCCGGTCAAGCTCGGCGCGGTCTGCGGCATCACCTCGGTCATGCTGGTGATGACCATCGCGCAGGCGCGCATCTTCTTCGCCATGGCCCGCGACGGGCTGCTGCCGCAATGGTTCGGCCGCGTGCATCCGCGCTTCAGGACTCCGTCGGTCGGCACCGCCGTCACGGCCCTCTCCGCCGCGCTCATCGGCGGGTTGTTCCCGGTGAAGCTGCTCGGCGAGATGGTGTCGATCGGCACCCTCTCGGCCTTCGTCACGGTATGCATCGGGGTGCTGGTGCTGCGCTATACGCGGCCCGACCTGGCGCGGCCGTTCAAGGCGCCGTGGCCGTGGTTCACCTGCATCGCGGGCGCGGTGGTGTGCTTCGCGATGATGCTGGGCCTGGGGACCGCCACCTGGATGCGGCTCATCGTGTGGACCATCATCGGTGTACTGATCTACGCCTTCTACGGCTTCAGTCACAGCAAGGTGCGCGGCGAAGGCAACGGCGCCGCCGCCGCTCCGGCCACGGCGCGCTGATCCTCAGCGCCGGCGCAGCCGAACGCCAGCCACCCATCGGGGTCGGCGGATCAGCGGGCCGCGCTCCGCTACGGCAGGTGATCGAGGGCCGCCTTCTTGACCGTCGGGAACAGGTGCTCAGCGGTGAGGCCGCAGTCGAGGGCGATGGCGCTCGAGATGTAGATCGAGGAGTAGGTGCCGGCGATGATCCCGATCAGCAGTGCCGCCGAGAAGCCCTTGAGCACCGGCCCGCCGAGGAACAGGAGCGCCACCACTACGATCGAGGTCACCACCTTGGTCATGATGGTGCGCGAGAGCGTCTGGTTGATCGACTGATCGAGCACCACGTCGGGCGGTGAGCGCCGATTGCCCTCGAAGCGCTCGCGGATGCGGTCGAACACCACCACCGTGTCGTTGAGCGAGTAGCCGATGACCGCCAGGATCGCCGCCACCACCGCCAGGTCGAACGACATCTGCGTGATGGCAAAGAATCCGAGCACCAGGATGGGGTCGTGCAGCACGGCGAGGATCGCGCCGAGCGACAGCCGCCAGGTGTGAAAGCGGAAGGCGATGTAGAAGAAGATCCCGAGCAGCGTGAAGAACAGCGCCCAGGCCGCGCTCACCTTGAGCTCGTTGCCCACCTGCGGCCCGACGACGTCGAGCTGCACCACCTGCGCCCCCGGGTCGATGCTGCGCAGCGCGGTCTCGAGCTGGGCGCGAACCGCGGTCGCGGTCTGCCTGGGATCGGGTGGCAGGCGGATGGCGATGTCACGCGAGGAGCCGAAGTTCTGCACCGAAGGATCGCGGAAGCCCGCCGCGCTGAGACTCGCGCGCACCCGGTCGACGTTGGCCGCCTGCGGGAAGCTCGCCTCGGCGCTCACACCGCCGGTGAAGTCGATGGCGAGATTCACGCCGCGCATGAGGAACGAGCCGAGCGACACGATCATGAGCAGCGCCGAGAGCGTGTACCACACCTTGCGGGTGGCCATGAACGGATAGCTGGTCTGATGGCTGAAGAATTCCACTGTGGGTCCTTATCCGATTGCGAGCCGCGCGAGCTTGCGCCGCCCGCCGTACATGAGCGTGAGCAGCGCGCGGCTGCCCATGAGGGAGGTGAACATCGAGGTGGCGATGCCGAGGGTGAGCACCACGGCGAAGCCGCGGATCGGTCCGGTGCCGAGCACCCATAGCACGACGCCGGCGATCAGCGTCGTGATGTTGGAGTCGGCGATCGCCGAGAACGCCTTCTCGAAACCGGCCCGGATCGCCGCCTGCGGCGAGACGCCCTTGCGGATCTCCTCGCGGATGCGCTCGTAGATCAGCACGTTGGCGTCCACCGCCATGCCGACCGTCAGCAGGATGCCGGCGATGCCGGGAAGCGACAGCACCTGGTGCATCATCGACAGCAGCGCCGTGAGCAGCACCACGTTGGCGAGCAGCACCAGGTCCGCCACCACGCCGAACACCTGATAGTAGAGCGCCATGAAGAGAAACACGCCGCCCATGCCGACGATGAGCGCCGTGACGCCCTTGGCGATGTTGTCGCGCCCGAGGCTCGGTCCCACGGCGCGCTCCTCTACCACGTAGATGACCGTCGCCAGCGAGCCCGAGCGCAGCAGCAGCGCGAGCTCGCGCGACTCGCCGGCCTGCAGGCCGGTGATCTGGAACGAATTGGAGAACACGCCGCGGATGGTGGCGTCGTTGATGACATCCTCGTCGGTCACCTCGTGGGTGACCTGCTTGCCGTCGACCTCCACGGTCTCGGGGCGCTTCTCGATCAGCACCACCGCCATCGGGCGGTTGAGATTGGCCTTGGTGGTGCGCAGCATGTTCTCGCCGGCGCGCGCGTCGAGCCGCACGTTGACGGCCGGGCCCTCCTGGGACTGGCCGCTGGTCGCGCTGGTGAGCTGGTCACCGGTGGCGATGACCTCGCGCTTCAGCAGTATCGGCCGGCCGATACGGGTGTGGGTGTAGAGCTTGGAGCCGAGCGGCACGCGGCCGGTCTGTACCGCCTCGAGCGCGCTGTGCTGCGTGTCCTCGAGGCGGAACTCGAGCGTCGCCACGCGGCCGAGGATGTCCTTGACCTCGGCAGAGTTCTGCACGCCCGGCAGCTGCACGTTGATGCGGTCGACGCCCTGGCGTTGCACGATCGGCTCGGACACGCCGAGCTCGTTGACGCGGTTGCGGAGCGTCGTGATGTTCTGCTGGATCGCGTAGTCCTGGCGCTCGCGCACCTGCGCGGTCGTCATCGCCGCCTCGATCACGGGGCCAGCGGTGTCGCTCGAGCTGGTGACACTCAGGCCCTGCAGCGGCTGATTGAGCGCGCTGCGGGCCGCGGCCACGTCGGCCCCGGGCTCGAGCTGGATGCGGATGGTGTCGGCCTGGCCGCCGGCGCCGACGGTGACATCCTTGAAGTGAATGCTGGCGGCCGTGAGCGCGCGGCGCGCGTCGGTGGCGTAGCCCTCCAACGCCTGGCTGACGGCGGAGTTCACGTCCACCTGGTAAAGCAGGTACAGGCCGCCGCGCAGATCGAGTCCGAGTGGCATCGGCTTCAGGCCCAGCATGCGCAGTGCCTCGGGCGTGCGCGGCGCAAAGGACACCGCCGTGATGTAGGTGTTCTTGAAATCCTCGTTGCCGTTCACCGCATCGCGTGCCGCCAGCTGATCCGGCACGCTGGCGAAGCGCACCATGAGCCGGTCCTGGTCGATGTAGCTCTTCTCGAAATGCACGCCATGCGCGGTGAGAAACGACTCGACCTGCTGCTCGGCCTCCGGCGTGACCGCACTGTGATCCTTGCGGGCCACCTGCAGCGCCGGATCCTCACCGAAGACGTTGGGCAGCGCGAAAACAAACGCGAGCAGCAGCACCGCCGCGACCAGGATGTACTTCCAGCGGGGGTACTCCAGCATCTCTAAGCGCTCTTCAAGGTGCCCTTGGGCATGAGCTGCGCGATCTGAAAGCGCTGCACCTTGACCCGCACCCCTTCGGCAACCTCGAGCGTAACGAAGGTGTCGCCCACCTCGGTGACCTTGCCGAGCATGCCGCCGTTGGTGACCACCTCATCGCCGGCAGCCAGCTTCGACACCAGCGCCTGATGCTCACGCGCCTTCTTCTGCTGCGGCCGGATCAGGAGGAAATAAAACACGCCGACGAACAGCACCATCATCAGCAGCGGCGCGAACTGGCTGGTGGGGCCGGGCGCGGCCTGCGCCCAGGCGTCGGAGATCAGGTTCATGTAGTTAAGTCCCGGAAGCGAAAAGGGCGGCATTATGCCATAGCGTCCGCATCCGTCCGCCGTTCGCTGAAGAACCCCCGCGCCCAGGATTCGAGCTGACCCGCGGCCAGGGCGGCGCGCAGCGCGCGCATCAAACCGAGATAGAAATGCAGGTTGTGGATGGTGTTAAGTCGTGAGCCCAGGATCTCGTTGCAGCGGTCGAGGTGCCGCAGGTACGAGCGCGTGTAGTTGCGGCAGGTGTAGCAGCTGCAGGCCGCATCGATCGGCGCGAGGTCCTGGCTGTAGATGCTGTTGCGGATGTTGATGACGCCGCGCGCGGTGAACAGGTGGCCGTTGCGCGCATGGCGCGTCGGGATGACGCAATCAAAGAGATCGATGCCGCGCAGCACCGCGGCGACCATGTCTTCCGGCCGCCCGACGCCCATCAGGTAACGGGGCCGGTCAGCCGGCATGTGGGGAACCAGGCCTTCGAGCACCCGCAGCCGCTCCTCCTCCGACTCCCCGACCGCGAGCCCGCCGACCGCGAGGCCGGGCCAGTCGAGGCGCAGCAGCATCTCGAGCGAGGCGAGGCGCAGCGGCAGGTGCATGCCGCCCTGGACGATCCCGAACAGTCCGCCGGGCGGGGCTGGGTCTTGCGCGCGGTGGTAGTGGGCGTGGCTGCGCGCCGCCCAACGCATCGAGCGCTCCATCGACTCGCGCGCCTCGGCCTCGGTGGCCGGATGCGCGGTGCAGTCATCGAGCGCCATGGCGATGTCCGAGCGCAGCACCCTTTGCACGTCCATCGAGTCCTCGGGAGTGAGCCGTACCTCGCGCCCGTCGATCGGCGAGCGGAAACGCACGCCCTCCTCGCTGATGCGCCGCAGACTCTCGAGACTGAACACCTGGAAGCCGCCCGAGTCGGTGAGGATCGGGCGCTCCCAGTGCATGAAGCGATGCAGCCCGCCGTGCGCGGCGATCACCGCGGCGCCGGGGCGCAGCATGAGGTGAAAAGTGTTGCCGAGCACGATCTGCGCGCCCAGCTCGGCGAGCTCCTCGGGGGTCATCGCCTTGACCGTGCCGTAGGTGCCGACCGGCATGAAAGCCGGAGTCTCGATCAGTCCGTGGGCGGTCGTCAGCCTGCCCAGACGGGCGGCGCCCGCGCTCGCCATCACGGCAAAAGCCGGTCTCACGTGGCCCTCGCGCTCAGCAGCATCGCGTCACCGTAGCTGAAGAAGCGGTAGCGCGCCGCAATCGCGTGCCGGTAGGCGCCGAGTACCGCCTCCCGTCCGGCGAAGGCGCACACCAGCATGAGGAGCGTCGACTCCGGCAGGTGAAAGTTGGTGAGCAGCGCATCAACCACGCGGAAGCGGAAACCCGGCGTGATAAAGAGGCGCGTCTCACCGCTCCACGGCGTGAGTGTCGTGTCCGCGGCCGCGATCGCGGCCGCCTCGAGCGCGCGTATCACCGTGGTGCCGACCGCGACGATCCGGCCGCCGCGCGCGCGCGCGCGTGCCACCGCCTCGCAGGCCGCACGGCCCACCGTCACCCGCTCGGGATGCATGCTGTGGGCGGAAAGCTCCTCCACCCGCACGGGCTGGAAGGTGCCGGCGCCGACGTGCAGCGTGACGAAGGCGCACTCGACGCCGCGCGCCGCGAGCGCCGCGATCAGGGGCGCGTCGAAGTGCAGGCTCGCGGTGGGCGCGGCCACCGCGCCACGCTCGCGCGCGAAGATGCTCTGGTAGCGCTCGCGGTCGCCCGGCAGCGGCGCGCGGTCGATGTAAGGCGGCAGCGGCACCTGGCCAAAGCGCTCGAAGAAATCGAGCGCGTCGTCGGGCAGCGCGACACGCCAGAGGTCCGCGTGGCGCTCGAGCACGCGCACCTCACCGCCGGCGGTGGCAATGCCGAGCCCTTCACGCACGCCCTTGCTGGCCGAGAGCTGAGCGAGCGCCTCGTTGCCCTCGAGCGCGCGCTCGAGAAAGATCTCCACCCGGCCGCCGGTCGGCTTGGCTCCCACCAGCCGCGCCGCGACGACGCGGGTATCGTTGAAGACCAGCAGATCGCCCGCCGCGAGATACGCGGGCAGCTCCGCCACGGCGCTGTCCGTGAGTGCGCCGCCCGCGCCTTCGAGCACCAGCATGCGGCTCGCCGAGCGCTCGGCGAGCGGCGTCTGCGCGATCAGCTCGGGGGGCAGGTCATAGGAGAAGTCCTGGCGGCGCACGCGCGCATGTTACACGCACGCCTCGCGCTGACCGGCCCGCCGCACCACGGCCGCCGGTGGCTCTCAGGTCTCATCCGGCGGAGGCGGAGGCCCCGGCGCGACGACCGGCGGCGCCGGCGGCACTGGCGGTGTGGGTACCGCGCGGTACAGAAGGTTCCCGCCGGTCGCGACGTGCTTGTGCTCGGTGCGCGCGGGGAGCGTCGTCTCGAGATCGAGCGTCTTGCGCATCCTCACGATGCGCAAGCTGACCTTCTCGCCCGGCTGATACGAGGCGAGGATGCGCGTCGCATGTGAGCCGCTTTCCGGCTGTCGGCCATCGATGGCCAGAATCACATCGCCATCCTCGAGCTTCAGGGCGCCGTCGGCCGGCGCGCGCACGACCAGCACTCCCTTGTCGCTGCCGAAGTAGCGCCCGAGCTGGGGCGTGAGGGTCGCGAGCTCCATGTCCATGACCGGTCCGTGCAGCAGCAGCGGTCCGCGCGGCCCGGGGCCGAAGTCCGGTAACTGCGCGAAGAAGTACCCGGGTGCCGCCCGGGCGACGACCGTGAAGTCGCGCGGGGCGCCGTCGCGCAGCACCCGCACGCTCACCTTGTTATCGGGCTTCACCGCGCGCATCAGCCTCATGACCTGGCGCGCGGGATTCTCACCCTTCACCTCGGTGCCGTTCACCGCGACGATGACATCGCCCGCGTGGATGCCGGCCTCAGCCGCGGGTCCCCCGGGGCTCACTTCGCGCACCCGCGCCCCCGGTCCGCCGCTGCCCGCCTCGAGCTGCACCCCGATGATGGCGTGACCGTGCGTGCCGTCCATGTCCCAGTCGGTGAAGCTCTCGATCACGGGCCGGCTCAACTGCGCGGTGAGCTCCGCGACCTGGCGTGCCGCGGAGTCGAGCTGCTTGCGCGCCGCCTCGAGCTGCTGCTCGAGCTTCGTTTGGTCGCTATCGCTCGCGGCCCTGGCGCTGTCGGCGTAGGCCGTGGCGCGATCGGCTGCGGATGCCTGGGGATCGGCGAGCGCGATCGTCGGCCGGCAGCTCACGGCCGTGGCGGCCGCCATCAGCACCACGCTCCAGGTCACAAACACGGGACAACGGCTCATGAAGGGCTCCTTGGTTTCTCAGCGTGCGGCATCCGCGAGCGTCTCGGCGTAGCGGACCCGCACGAGTGAATTGACGAGTTGGGCGCGTTCCTGCTGCAGCAGCTGCAGCCGCTCCGCAGGCGCGCTGCCGGCGCGCTCCGCGGTGAGCAGGTCATCGACCTGCGCGATGTGATCCTCGAGTGTCTCGACTGCCGCGCGCGTTCCCACCTGCACGAGTGCCGGCTCCCGCGGCAGCCTCTCGAGCCAGTACTGCGCGGCGCGGTCCTCGCGCTCCGCCGCCCGGAAGAGGTCGCCGCCGCCAGCCGCCGGCGCCTCATCTGCCATGACAGCCTCGCCCGGCGGTTGCGGCGGATGCGGACTGGCCCCGAAGCGGATCGCCGTCGCGAGCACGGCGAGCGTGGTCACGATCCCGGTGGCGAGCGCCCGCAGGCCCGCCACCTGTACCGCGGCAGCCGGCACCGCCCGCGCGCGGCGCTGGAACTCGTGCCAGTCGTAGGGGCGCGCGGCGTCGTCCGGCAACTTCCGCAGGAGCCGCGTGATCTGCTGCTGCTCTAGCTCAGTGTGCATGTGGGTCTGCCCTGCGGCTCGAACCAGGCGCGCAGCTTCTGGTGTGCGCGCGCGAGCTGCGATTTGGAAAAGCTGACGGAGCGGCCGAAGGATGCCGCGATCTCGGCATGCGAGTAGCCCTCGACCTCGTACATCCAGAGCACCGCGCGCGCGGTCGGCGCGAGGGTCGCCAGGGCGCGCTCCAGGTCGATGGCCTCGGGCGCCAGTGCCGCCGTGGTGGCACGTGCGGGCGCCGGCGTGTCTCGCTCGTCCGTCTCGAGGCACAGGAGCACGCGCCTCCAGGGCGAGCGCAGGTACATGAGGGAACGCGAGATTGCGATCTGCCGCAACCAGGCGCCGAGCGGCGCCTCCCGGCGAAACTCGGTGAGGCGCTCGAAGAGAATCATCATGGTGTCCTGGAACACGTCCTCGGATGCGCTGCGACTGCCGACCAGACGGCGGATCAGCGCGAAGGTCGCCGGCGCTACGGCGGCATAGATGAGCTGCCGGGCGCCTTCCTCCCCCGCACAGGCCCGTTCCCGCACTTCATCCGATACGGTGATTTCCACCAGTCTGGTCACGGAAGTCTTAGATGCACGAGGCCGGAAAAAGGTCGCAGCGGTATACTGAAACTCGATGCCCGAGTGGCGGAATTGGTAGACGCAGCGGACTCAGACGTAACAACTTGAGCCCCCGGGGAGAAATTCCCGGGGTGAAGCCCGTCAAACTCGGTGAAGGCCCTGAAGCCCACGCGCTTCGAGCTCACGCCGAGCCAAGCCCCCGCACACCCCGCGGGGGAAGGTGTAGAGAGCAGACGGCGGGCACCTACAGCCTGAGATGAGGCCATGGTGATGGCGTGCTCCAGACCACGAACCCGGAAACGATTCGGGGCGGCGAAAGCCGAAGTGGCAGGAAAATCCGCCGCCTTTAAAAGCGTGTCGGTTCGACTCCGACCTCGGGCACCATAATCACCCAATCGTCTCCTCCCACCGACGGTTTGCCTCGGCGCCGGCGCACTGTCATCGTGACCCAAGGCCCGTGAGCGAGTCGCGAAGATGACTGACTGCCCGCCTGCCCTTGCGCCCCACCCCCGAGCGCCCCGCGCTCCGGGAGTGCTGCTCCTCCTGGCATTGTCCGCCTGCGGCGGGGGCGGCAACTCCTCCACTTCGTCGCCTGCGCCTCCGCCTTCGCCGCCGCCGCCGGTCGGTTCCGGGACCGACGTCGTGACCTACAAGAACGATGTGGCGCGCACCGGTCAGAACCTCACCGAGTCGGTTCTGACCCTCGCCAACGTCAATAGCTCGAGCTTCGGCAAGCTGCGCTTCCTCTCGACCGACGGCCTCGTGGATGCGCAGCCGCTCTACCTCTCGGGGCTCACGGTCAGCGGCAGCGCGCACAACGTCGTGTTCGTCGAAACCGAGAACGACAGCGCCTATGCCTTCGACAGCGACAGCGGCACGCTGCTCTGGCAGAAGTCGCTCCTGCCTGCGGGCGAGATGCCGAGCGATGACCGCGGTTGTAGCCAGGTGACACCGACCATCGGCGTCACCTCGACTCCCGTGATCGACCCGAGCGCGGGTGCGCACGGCGTCATCTATCTGGTCGCGATGTCGATCGATGCCTCGCAGAACTACCACCAGCGGCTGCATGCACTCGACGTGACCACCGGGGCCGAGCAGTTCAGCGGACCGATGGAGATCGCCGCGACCTATCCGGCCGCCGGTGGCGGCCTCAACACCTTCGACGCCGGACAGTACGAGGAGCGCGCCGCGCTGCTGCTCCTCAACGGGGTGATCTACACGACCTGGACCTCGCACTGCGACGCTGCGCCCTATACCGGCTGGGTGATCGCCTACAACTCGAGCACGCTCGCCCAGACCGCGGTACTCAACCTTGCCGCCAACAGCGCAGGCGGCGGGCCTTCGATCTGGATGGCGGGCGGCGGCCCGGCGGCCGACTCCTCCGGCAACATCTACGTGCTCACCGCCAACGGCGTGTTCGATACGACGCTGAATGCCAACGGCTTCCCGAGCCAGGGCGACTACGGCAACTCATTCGTGAAGATCGCCACCACCGGCGGCACGCTCAGCGTCGCCGACTACTTCGCGATGTACAACGAGGTGGACGAATCGAACGGCGACGTCGACCTCGGCTCGGGCGGCATCCTGCTGCTGCCGGATCTCACCGACTCGGGCGGTACGACGCGGCACCTGGCGGTCGGCGCCGGCAAGGACGGCAACCTCTACGTCGTCAGTCGCGACTCGCTCGGCAAGTTCAACGCGAGCAACAACGATCAGATCTGGCAGGAGCTCTCCGGAGCGCTCGGCGCCGGCATCTGGTCGACGCCCGCCTGGTTCAACGGCACCGTCTACTACGGGCCGCAGGGCGGCGCACTGCTCGCCTTCAAGGTGACCAATGCGTTGCTCGGCGCCACGCCCGCGTCGCAATCCGCCAACAGCTTCGGCTACCCGGGGACCTCGCCCGCCATCTCGGCCAACGGCACCACCAACGCTATCGTCTGGTCCTACGAGAACGCAGGCTCGGGCGCGGTGTTGCACGCCTTTGACGCGAGTAATCTCGCGAACGAGCTCTACAACAGCACGCAGGCTGCGGGCGGGCGTGACTCGTTCGGCAGCGGCAACAAGTTCATCACGCCGACGATCGCCGACGGCAAGGTGTTCGCCGCCACCACCAACGGCGTGGCGGTGTTCGGGCTGCTCTAGTCGACAAGCGCGGGCCGCGGCCCGTATCCTCGGCCGATACCATGAACTACTGCAGTCAGTGCGGCGCGCCGGTCGCGCTGCGCATCCCGCCGGGCGATCACCTGCCGCGCCACGTGTGTGACGCCTGCGGCACGATCCACTACCAGAACCCGCGCCTGGTCGTCGGCTGCGTGCCCGAGTACGAGGGCCGGATCCTCCTCTGCCGGCGCGCGATCGAGCCGCGGCTCGGCTTCTGGACGGTGCCGGCCGGCTTCATGGAGAACGGCGAGACGCTCGAGCAGGGCGCGGCGCGCGAGGCGCACGAGGAGGCGCTCGCGCAGGTCGAGATCGGCTCGCTGCTCGCGGTGGTCAACGTGCTGCACGCGCGGCAGGTGCACGTGTTTTTCCGCGGCGTGCTGCGTATCGCCGAGTACGGGGCGGGCGCCGAGAGCCTCGAGGTCAAGCTGGTGGCGCCCGCCGACATGCCGTGGGACGAGCTGGCGTTTCCCAGCACCGAGTTCGCCCTGCGGCACTACCTCGAGGACCGCGCCGCCGGCGGCGAGCCGCATCATTTCGCGACCTTCGACCGGCGGTTGCCCAAGCCGGGCGCGAGCGCCACATAACCGAAGGCTGCGGCGCTCAGAGCCAGGCGGCCCTCACCGGCGACGGGCGGCGTGGCACAATACGCGCACGGCTTCAAGGAATCTGAATGACTTTCGTCGTCACCGAAAACTGCATCAAGTGCAAATACATGGACTGCGTCGAGGTCTGCCCCGTCGACTGCTTCCACGAAGGACCGAATTTCCTCGCCATCGATCCCGAGGAATGCATCGATTGCACCCTGTGCGAGCCGGAATGTCCGGTCGAGGCGATCTTCTCCGAGGAGGAGCTGCCGAAAGGTCAGGAGCAGTTCAAGCAGCTGAATGCCGAGCTGTGTAAGCAGTGGCCGGTGATCACCGAGAAGAAAGCTGCGCCCGCCGACGCCAAGGAGTGGGAAGGCAAGCCGGACAAGCTGAAGCTGTTGGAGCGGTAGTTCAAAGCACCCGCGTTGCTATGTCCTGGCGGTGATGGTTAGGTACTTGCCTAACTATTGCTGAGTGGGTGATTGCGTACGCCGGCCCCAGGGCGTCCGGGCCGTCCTCAACGCTTCTGCTCTTCCTGCAGGTGCTTCAGCAGCGCATCGGGCGGCAGGTAGCCACCAACCATCTCGCCGTTCGCCAGCACGATGGCGGGCGTCCCCTGAATGTTGAATTTCTGGCCGAGCGCCCAGAAGCGCGGCAGCGGCGTGTCGGTGCAGGCCTTGTCCTTCAGCTCCTGCCCGAGCTTCGCCCTGGTGAGCGAGTCGTTGCGGTTCGAGGAGCACCACACCTGCTCGGCCTTGGTCCAGGAGGGCGTGTTCGGCCCGTTGCGCGGGTAGAGCAGGTAGCGCACGCGGATCCCCAGGCGGTTGTACTCGCCGATCTGCGCATGGAGCTTGCGGCAGTATGGGCAGTCGACGTCGGTGAACACGCTCACCGTGTACTTCGGATCCCTGGGGGAGAAGATCAGCATCTGGCTCTCGGGAACCGCCGCCAGCTCGCGCGTGCGCAGCTCGCGCCGGTGCTGCTCGGTGAGATTGACGTTGGTGCCGAGCTCGACCAGGTCGCCGCTGAAGGCATAGCGGCCGTCGGCGCTCACGTAGGCGATATCGCCGTCGCGGGTAAATTCCCAGATCCCCGGGATGGGGGTGGCCCGCAGCTCGTCGACCCGCGCACCGCCCGGGATCTTCTTCGCGATCTCCTCGCGCGGATCGGCGGGCTGCTGTGCCGACAGCGGGCTCCAGGGCGCGGCGACCAGCAGGACCAGCAGCAACAGCAGCTTGTTCGAAGGCATGTAAAACTTCCGTGATGAGATCTCAGGTGGGTTGGACCCGCGCGGCGGGGCCGGGTTCGCGTGCCACGCGCGCTTCCACTGCGAGCCTCCGCGGCAGTCTAGCAGACGCGGATCGGTGCGACACGGCGGGGCTTGGGTGCGGGCTGCGCAGTGCGTCAGCCGCGCGGGTGGTGCTGCGAGTGCAGCTCTTTCATGCGCTCGCGCGCGACGTGCGTGTAGATCTGGGTCGTCGACAGATCGCTATGGCCGAGCAGCAGCTGCACCACACGCAGGTCCGCGCCGTGGTTCAGCAGATGGGTCGCGAAGGCATGGCGCAGCGTGTGGGGCGAGAGCTCCTTGCTGATACCGGCCTTGCGCGCGTAGCGCTTGATGATGTGCCAGAACGCCTGACGCGTCATGCGGTCACCGCGGCGCGTCGGGAACAGGTAGTCGGTCTGGCGCTCGAGCAGGATCTCGCCGCGCGGGCCGCGCGCGAATTCCTTCAGCGCCCGCATCGCCTCCTCGCCGAGCGGAATGAGCCGCTCGCGGTCGCCCTTGCCGAGGATGCGGATGACGCCCTGGTTCAAGTTGATCTGACCCTGGCGCAGGTTCACCAGCTCCGACACCCGCAGGCCCGTGGCGTACAGCACCTCGAGCATGGTGCGGTCGCGGTTGCCGAGCGGATCACTCACCAGCGGGGCGGCGAGCAGTGACTCGACCTCCTCCTCGGTGAGCGAGCGCGGCAGCGAGCGCCCGATCTTGGGCATGGCAATCTGCGCGGTCGGATCCTCTTTGATCACGCCCTCGCGCATGTAGTAGCGGAAGAAGCGCCGGAAGCTCGACAGTTGCCGTGCGGTCGAGCGCGGCCGCGCCCCGCCACGCACCCGCGAGGCGATGAACTCCTGCAGGTCGAGGCGCGAGGTGCGCATGATGTTGACGCTGCGCTCGGCGAGCCAGCGCGCCAGCGCGGTAAGATCGGCGCGGTAGGCGGCGAGCGTATTCGGCGACAGGCCGCGCTCCATCCAGACCGCATCCAGGAAGCGGGAGACCGCCGGGTCCGCGGAATCGGCGTTGGTAGTCATGGAGAGAGCCGCTGCCTGGTTTGACAAGACTTGTCTCGCTGGTCCTCGGGGCGCTCCTGGCGGCACGCCGTGTAAGAGCCCCGACTTCCGGGTAATGTGGTGCGCACAGTATGGTGAGCGCGGCAGATGCACCGACGTGATGATCTTCACATCTGTCTTGCCGCATTAACATAAAGAGAACCAGTTCACATCCAAAATTGGCGCAGCGTCCCACTCGCATGACCGCACAGCCCCCGCGGCGGCCGTTCCGGCTGCGCTCGTTGCTCCTGGCACCGCTCAGGCTCGTGTATGCGCTGTGGGTGGCGCTGACCTTCCTCGCGGTCGGCCTGTCGGCGCTCGCGCTGATGCTGGTGGTCCCGGGCATCACCCGGCGGCGCGCGGCGGGTCGCCGCGCCGCGCGCATCTTCCTCGGGCTCGCCGCCATGCCGCTCACGGTGAAGCACGAGGAGCGGCTCCCCGAGGGCCAATGCGTCGTGGTGTGCAACCACGCGAGCTACCTCGACGGGCCAGCGCTCACGGCGGCGCTGCCGCCGCGTTTCGCGTTCGTGATCAAGCGCGAGATGGCCACGGTGCCGCTGGCCGCCCTCGTGCTGCGCCGCCTCGGCTCGGTATTCGTCGAGCGCAATCCCACGCAGGCCTCGGGCGATGCGCGGCGGCTGCTGCGCGACGCCTCGCGCGGCACTTCGCTGGTGTTCTTCCCCGAAGGCACCTTCGATCCGCGTCCCGGCGTGCACAAGTTCCACGCCGGCGCATTCGCGAGCGCCGTGCGCGCCGGCTGCCCGCTGGTGCCGGCGGTGCTGCGCGGCACCCGGCGCGCGCTCTGGCCGGGGGGCGCGCTGCCGCTGCCGGGGCCGATCGAGCTCGAGATCCTCACCCCGATCAGGCCGGCTCCCGGAGCCAAGACCGAGGCGGTGCCGGCGCTGCGGGAAGCGGCGCGCGCCGCGATCCTCAGCGCGCTCGGCGAGCCCGACCTCACATGTTCCGGCGATACTGCCCGCCCACCTGATACAGAGCCCGTGAGATCTGCCCGAGCGAGCAGACCTTGACGCTCTCCATGAGCTCGGCGAACACGTTGCCGCCGCCCGCGGCGACCTGCTGCAGCGCGGCCAGCGCCGCCGGCGAGCGCCCGGCGTTACGCGCCTGGAAGGCCCGCACGGCCGCGACCTGAGCCTGCTTCTCCTCCTCGGTCGAGCGGATCAGCTCAGTTCCCTTGTGCTCCTCGGCGGCGTCGGCGCCCGAGAGGAAAGTATTGACGCCGACGATCGGCAACGAGCCGTCGTGCTTGCGCGTTTCGTAGTAGAGCGATTCCTCCTGGATCTTGCCGCGCTGGTACATGGTCTCCATCGCGCCGAGCACGCCGCCGCGCTCGGAGAGCGCCTCGAACTCCTTGTAGACGGCCTCCTCGACCAGGTCGGTGAGGTACTCGATGGCGAACGAGCCCTGCCAGGGATTCTGGATCTTATTGAGGCCGAGCTCGCGGTTGATGATCAGCTGGATCGCGACCGCCCGCCGCACGCTCTCCTCGGTCGGCGTGGTGAGCGCCTCGTCGTAGGCATTGGTGTGCAGGCTGTTGCAGTTGTCGAATAACGCGTACAGGGCCTGCAGCGTCGTGCGGATGTCGTTGAAGGAGATCTCGCGCGCGTGCAGGCTCCTGCCGGAGGTCTGCACGTGATACTTGAGCATCTGGCTGCGCGGGCCGGCGTGATAGCGCTCGCGCATGGCGCGCGCCCAGATGCGCCGCGCCACGCGGCCGATGACCACGTACTCCGGATCCATCCCGTTGGAGAAAAAGAATGAGAGATTCGGCGCGAAGTCGTCGATCTTCATGCCGCGCGCCAGGTAGTACTCGGCGATGGTGAAGCCGTTGGCGAGCGTGAAGGCGAGCTGTGAGATCGGGTTGGCGCCGGCCTCGGCGATGTGATACCCCGAGATCGACACCGAGTAGAAGTTGCGTACCCGCCGCTCGGTGAAGTACTGCTGCACGTCGCCCATCATGCGCAGCGCGAATTCGGTGGAGAAGATGCAGGTGTTCTGCGCCTGGTCCTCCTTGAGGATGTCGGCCTGCACGGTGCCGCGCACCGCTTCCAGCGTCTCGGCGCGGATGCGCTCGTACACCTCGCGCTCGATGAGCTCATCTCCCGTCACCCCGAGGAGCGCGAGCCCCGAGCCGTCGTGGTGCGCAGGTAACGCGCCCTTATAGGTCGGGGGCGCCACGCCGCGCGCCGCGGCCGCGGCGTTCAGGGCGGCGATCTGCTGCTCAGCCGCGCTCCAGCGCCCCTCGGCCTTGAGGTAGCGCTCCACCTGCTGATCGACGGCGGTGTTCATGAACATGGCGAGCAGCATCGGCGCCGGCCCGTTGATGGTCATGGAGACCGAGGTCGAGGGTGAGCTGAGGTCGAAGCCCGAGTAGAGCTTCTTCATGTCATCGAGCGTCGCGATCGAGACGCCGGAGTTACCGGTGCGGCCGTAGACGTCGGGGCGCGTGTCCGGATCCTCGCCATAGAGAGTGGTCGAATCGAACGCGGTCGAGAGGCGCGGCCCGTGCCCGTGCGCCAGGTAGTGGAAGCGCCGGTTGGTGCGCTCAGGCCCCCCTTCGCCGGCGAACATGCGGGTCGGATCCTCCTCCTCGCGCCGGTAAGGATAGACGCCGCCCGTGTAGGGATAGGCGCCGGGCAGGTTCTCCGTGAGGATGAAATGCAGCAGCTCGCCCCAATCGCGCGAGTGCGGCACGGCGAGCTTGGGGATCGCCGAACGCGACAGGCTCTCGGTGTAGTTCTCGCCCTTCACCAGCCGCTCGCGCACCTTGTAGGAGTAGGTCGCATCGGTCGCCGAGCGCGCCCGCTCCGGCCAGGCCTTGAGCTCACTGACGCCCTCGGCGCCGACCTCACCGAGCGCGCGGTTGTAGGCCGCGCGCAGCTCGCGCCGGGTCGCATCGGCCGCACGCTCCTCGAGAGCCTCCTGCGGGTAAGCCTCGAGCGGCCCCGGTAAGCGCGCATCGTGCAGCGCCTTGAGCGATTCGTAGATTCCGTAGGCGCGCCGTGCCGCCTGGCACTCCCCCTCCGTGCGGGCGCGCGCGGCTCGCCCCGCATGGGCGATCTCGGCCAGATAGCGCGTGCGGGCTCCCGGGATGAGCGGGGCGCGCGCGCTCAACTCGGTGGGGCCCGCATCGGCGAGCTGCCAGGATCCCGAGCCGATGTGCTTAGCCGTGAGCGCCGCGCACAGGGCCGCAAACAGCCGGTTCACACCCGGATCGTTGAAGCGGCTCGCAATGGTCGGGAGCACCGGCAGCTCCGCATCGGGGAGGCGGCTCTTCTCGGGGTGGTTGCGCCGCCATTGCTTGCGCACATCGCGCAGGCTGTCCTCCGCGCCGCGCTTCTCGGCCTTGTTGAGCACGATGAAGTCGGCGTAGTCGAGCATGTCGATCTTCTCGAGCTGGCTGGCGGCGCCGTATTCGCTGGTCATGACATAGAGCGACAGGTCGACCATGTCGACGATCTCGGTGTCCGACTGGCCGATGCCGGCCGTCTCCACCAGCACCAGGTCGAAGCCGCACGCCTGGTAGAGCTGAATCACCTCGCGCAGCACGGCCGAGGTCGCCAGGTGCGCGCGCCGCGTGGCGAGCGAGCGCATGTAGATGTGATCGGACGAGAGACTATTCATGCGGATGCGATCGCCGAGCAGCGCACCGCCGCTGCGCCGCCGCGTCGGGTCCATCGCGATCACCGCGATCTGCAACTTGGGGAAGGCGCGCGTCAGGCGCGCCAGCAGCTCGTCCGTGAGGCTCGACTTGCCGGCGCCGCCGGTGCCGGTGATGCCGATCACCGGCGCGCGGTGGCGCGAGCGCCCCAGGGCGCGGCGGATCTGCCCGGCTTCGGCGCCCTCGGCGCCCGCGGCGCCCTCGAGCACCGAGATGGTGCGCGCCACCAGGCCGTGGTCGCGTGCATTCAGGGGACGGAACTCGTACGCGGGCTTCCGCACCGCGCCGATGCGGGCGAACACGTCATCGATCATCCCGGCGAGGCCGAGGCGCCGGCCGTCCTCGGGCGTGTAGATCTTCTCCACCCCGTGCCGCTCGAGGGCTTCGATCTCGTGCGGCGCGATGGTGCCGCCACCGCCGACCACTACGCGAATGTGCGGATAGCCGCGCTCGCGCAGCATGTCGACCATATAGGCGAAATACTCGTTGTGGCCGCCCTGGTAGGAGCTCACCGCGATGGCGTCGGCGTCCTCATCGATCGCCGCCCGCACGATGTCGGCGACGCTGCGGTTGTGCCCGAGATGCACGACTTCCGCGCCGCGTGCCTGCAGCAGCCGCCGGATCATGTTGATGGCGGCGTCGTGGCCGTCGAACAGCGACGCGGCGGACACGAACCTGAGCGGCGGGCGGCCGCCGAGCTCGGGGCCGGGAGCGGCCGCCGGGCCGCCCTTCAGGGGGGCGTTCACGGTTTATTTACTCTCGGGTAGAATATCTACTCATGAGTATGATCGAGGCTGGAGCGGCGGGTCAACGCGCCGGGCGGTGCCCGCGCGATGCTGCACCGCCCGCGGTCAAGCCCACCCCCGCAGCGCAGCTATAATACTCCGCACACCCATGAACAGCCGCCGCGCCAGTCCGTCCCCGGGCAAGCCCTCCACCGCGAGCCCCTCGCCGTGGCGGGCACGCCGGCGGGACCGGGAGGTCAAGCGCGAGGCCGTGATCCGCGCCGCCGCCCGCGCCTTCAACCGCAAGGGCTACCACAACACCTCCCTCGATGACATCGCCGCCGCGCTCGAGGTGACCAAGCCCACCGTCTACTACTACGTCACCAACAAGGAACACCTGCTGTTCCAGTGCTTCCTCGCCGGTATCGAGCCGATCCACGCCGCCTTCCGCGAGGTCAAGGATCTCGAGGCGCCGGCGCGCGAGCGGCTGAAGGCGGTGCTGCGCCACTACGGCGAGGCCGTGGCGTCCGAGTTCGGCTGGTGCATGGTGCGCGCCGAGGACCAGGACCTCTCCCCCGCCATGAGCCGGCACATCAAGGCGCTCAAGTCCGAGATCGATCAGGGAATCCGCCGCCTGATCCGCGAGGGGGTCCAGGACGGCTCGATCGAGCCCTGCGACCCGAAGATGACCGCGTTTGCGCTCGCCGGCGCTCTCAACTGGATCGCCCACTGGTATCGCGAGGATCAGTCGCTGACGCCGGCCGAGATCGCCGCGGCGTTCGTCACCATATTCGAGGGCGGCCTGCGTCCGCGCAGCGCCTCCCAGGTCGCAACCCGGCAGCCGCTGCGGCGCCGGGTGCGCATCGCCCGCTGAACTACGAGAGGCTCGTACTATGTCCGCTCCAGACGTCGTCATCGCATCCGCCAAGCGCACACCCATCGGCGCCTTCATGGGCGCGCTCTCCCCTCTCACCGCCGTGCAGCTCGGCAGCGCCGCCATCCAGGCGGCCGTGCAGGCCTCCGGTATCGCCGCCGGCGACATCCAGGAGGTCATCATGGGATGCGTCCTGCCGGCCAACCTCGGCCAGGCACCGGCGCGCCAGGCGGCGCTCGGCGGCGGGATCCCACAGGCGGTCCCGGCCACCACGATCAACAAGATGTGCGGCTCGGGCTTGAAGGCGGTGATGCTGGCCGCCGAGCAGATCCGCTCGGGCACGGTCGACGTCGTGCTCGCCGGCGGACTCGAGTCGATGAGCAACGCGCCCTACCTGCTCGCCAAAGCCCGCAGCGGCTACCGCATGGGCAACGGCGAGGTCATCGACCACATGATGCGTGACGGCCTCGCGAGCCCCTTCGACGGCAAGGCGATGGGCTGCTTCGCCGACGCGACCGCGGCCAGGTACAACTTCACGCGCGCCCAGCAGGACGCCTTCGCCACCGAGTCGGTGCGGCGCGCCATGGCGGCGCTCGAGAAGGGTGAGTTCGACGGCGAGGTGACGCCGCTGACCATCAAGGGCCGCAAGGGCGATACCGTGATCGCGCGCGACGAGACCCCCGGCACCTGCGACGTGAGCAAGATCGGCACGATGAAGCCGGCCTTCAACAAGGACGGCACCGTGACGGCCGCGAGCTCCTCCTCGATCTCCGACGGCGCCGCCGCGCTGGTGCTCATGAAGGGCGAGACCGCGGCGGCGCGCGGCGTGCAGCCCTTGGCGCGCGTGCTCGCCTGGGCTAGCCACGCGCAGGAGCCCGAGTGGTTCACGACCGCCCCGGTCGGCGCCATCGCCAAGGTGCTGAAGCAGCTCGGCTGGAAGCCCCACGACGCGGATCTCTACGAGATCAACGAGGCGTTCGCGGTGGTGACCATGGCGGCGATGCGCGACATCGACATCGATCACGCGCGCGTCAACGTCAACGGCGGCGCCTGCGCGCTCGGGCACCCGATCGGCGCCACGGGGGCGCGCATCCTCACGACGCTCACGCACGCGCTGCGCCGCCGCGGCCTGAAGCGCGGCATCGCCGCGCTCTGCATCGGCGGCGGCGAAGCCGTGGCGGTCGCGATCGAAGTGACCAAGTAATGAATATCAAGGACGCCCGCGCCGTCGTCACCGGCGGCGCGTCGGGCTTGGGTTACGCGGTCGCGAAGCACGTCTGCGCCCACGGCGGCAAGGCCGTGCTGCTCGACATCCAGGAGGGCCCGGGCCGCTCGGCCGCCGCTTTGCTCGGACCGCACGCGCTCTTCGTACGCTGTGACGTCACCTCCGAGATCGAGGTCAACGCCGCCATGGACGCGGCCGCTGCGCACCTCGGGCATCTCAACCTGCTGGTGAACTGCGCGGGGGTGGTCGGCGCCGGGCGCATGCTCGGCAAGAACGGGCCCATGGCGGGCGAGTTCTTCACCAAGGTGATTCACATCAACCTGATCGGCACCTTCCTGTGCGACAAGGCGGCGGCGGCGCTGATGCAGCACAACTCCCCGGGCCCGGACGGGGAACGGGGCCTGCTGATCCACACCTCCTCGGTCGCGGCCTTCGAGGGCCAGATCGGCCAGGCGGCCTACTCCGCCACCAAGGCGGCGGTGGCCGGCATGACGCTGCCGATCGCGCGCGAGCTGGCGCGTTTCGGCATCCGCTGCGTCTCGATCGCGCCCGGCATCTTCCACACGCCGATGATGGACGGTATGCCGAAGGAGGTGCAGGACTCGCTCGGCGCGCAGGTCCCGTTCCCGGCGCGGCTCGGCAGACCCGAGGAGTTTGCGCAGCTGGTCGCCTCGGTGTTCGAGATCCCGATGCTGAACGGCACGACGCTGCGGCTCGACGGCGCCATCCGCCTGCAGCCGAAGTAATTGAGCGAAGCCCAAACGCAAGCCGGCGCGATCCAGCGCGACGTCATGGAATATGACGTCGTGATCGTGGGCGCGGGTCCCGCCGGGCTCGCCTGCGCGATCCGCCTGAAGCAGTTGAAGCCCGCGCTCTCGGTGTGCGTGCTCGAGAAGGCCTCCGCCGTGGGCGCGCATTCGCTCTCGGGCGCGGTGGTCGAGCCCGGGCCGCTCGAAGAGCTGCTGCCCGAGTGGCGCACGGACTATCCGGGCATGAAAGTGCCCGCGGCCGAGGACGACTTTCGCATCCTTACCCAGAGCGGCTCCTTCAAGCCGGTGCCGGACTTCCTGGTGAAGCTGCTGCCGCGCTCGCTCACCTTCAGCACGCCGTTCAACAACCACGGCAACTGCATCATCTCGCTCGGGCAGCTGACGCCCTGGCTGGCGCAGAAAGCGGAAGCCCTCGGCGTCGAGGTCTTCCCGGGCTTCGCGGCCGCTGCGCCGGTGTTCGATGCGCAGGGGGCGGTGGCGGGAGTACAGATCGGCGACATGGGGCTCGATCGCGACGGCCAGCCGGGCCCGAACTTCACGCCGGGCGTCGAGATCCACGCGCCGCTCACCGTGCTCGCCGAAGGCGCACGCGGCTCGATCTCGAAACAGCTGATTGCGAAGTTCGATCTCGCGAGCGGCCATTGTCCGCAGACCTTCGCGCTCGGCTACAAGGAGCTCTGGCAGCTGCCCGCGGGACGCGTCAAGCCCGGGCGTATCGAGCATTCCCTCGGGTGGCCCGTCGACTCGCGCACCTATGCGGGCAGCTTCCTCTATCACCTCGACAACGACCGGGTATACGTCGGCTACATCGTCGGCCTCAACTACCGCGACCCGCGCCTGCAGCCGTTTGAGGCCTTCCAGCAGTACAAGAATCATCCGAGCGTGAAAGCGCTGCTCGAGGGCGGCGAGATCCTCTCGGCCGGCGCCCGCACCATCGCCGCCGGCGGCTGGCAGTCGACGCCGACGCTCGAGATGCCGGGCGCGATCCTGATCGGCGATGCAGGCGGCACGCTCAACTTCGCCAAGATCAAAGGAGTGCACCAGGCGATCCGCTCAGGCAAGCTGGCCGGCGAGCACATCGCCGAGAGCGGCGGCGGAGCGGGGTTCGATGCGAAGTGGCGCGCCTCCGCGGGCGGGCGCGAGCTGAGGAAAGTGCGCAATTTCAAGCCCGCCTTCAAGCGCGGCATGTGGCTCGGGCTCGTCAACTCCGCCTGGGAGATGCTCACCGCCGGTTACTCGCCCTGGACGCTGAAGAACACCGCCGACTGGTCGCGCCTCGCGAAGCTCGACGACTTCGTCTCCCCCGAGCGGCATTGGGTCACGCGCACGCTGCCGCCCCGCGACCGGGTGTCGTTCGTGTTCTTTGCCGGCAACTCGCACGAGGAAAGCCAGCCGGTCCACCTCAAGGTCGCCGACCTGAGCATTTGCGCCGGGCGCTGTGCCACCGAGTTCGGCAATCCCTGCGAGCGCTTCTGCCCGGCGAACGTCTACGAGATGGTCGACGATGGCCGCGGCGGCAAGCGGCTGCAGATCAACGCGGCCAATTGCGTGCACTGCAAGGCCTGCGACATCAAGGATCCCTACCAGATCATCACCTGGACCACGCCCGAGGGGGGCTCGGGCCCGAACTACCAGTCGCTCTAGCCACGCTGGACCCGTAGCCCATGTCAGAGCTCTGGCGCCCGTCCGCCGAACGCATCGCCAACGCGAACCTGACGCGCTTCATGCGCTGCGTGACCGCGCGCACCGGTACGCCGCTCACCGACTACGACACCACCTACGCCTGGTCGCTCGAGCAGCCGGCGCAGTTCTGGACCGAGCTGGCGCGCTTTGCGGATGTGCGCGGCGACTTCGGCGCGGGACCGGTGATCGAGCACCCGACTCAGATGCCCGGGGCGCGCTTCTTCCCGGCCGCGCGCCTCAACTTCGCCGAGAATCTCCTCAAGTTCGCCGACGACCGGGAAGCGCTCGTGTTCCGCAACGAGCGCGGCACACGGCGCGCGCTCTCGGGCCGCGAGCTGCGCGCGGAGGTGGCACGCATCGCCGCCGGGCTGATCGCCGCCGGGGTGATTGCGGGCGATCGCGTCGCCGGCTATCTGCCCAACCTGCCGGAAGCGGCGATCGCGATGCTGGCGACCGCCAGCATCGGCGCCGTCTGGTCGTCGTGCTCGCCGGACTTCGGCGTGCACGGCGTGCTCGACCGCTTCGGGCAGATCGCACCCAAGGTCCTGTTCACCGCCGACGGCTACTTCTACGCGGGCAAGACGCTCGATTCCCTCGGCCCCATCGCCGAGGTGCTCGGCAAGCTCAGCCACATCGAGCGCGTGGTCGTCATTCCCTACGTGGCGGCACAACCCGAGCTCGCCCGGCTCGGCGCAGCAAGCGCTCGCGCCAGCCACTGGACGGAGTTCGGCACGCGCGGGACGCCGCTGCGCTTCGCGCGCCAGCCCTTCAATCATCCTCTCTATATCCTCTACTCATCGGGCACCACCGGCGTGCCGAAGTGCATCGTGCACGGCGCCGGCGGGACGCTGCTGCAGCATCAGAAAGAGCACCTGCTGCATACCGACCTCGCGCCGCACGACCGCCTGTTCTACTTCACCACCTGCGGCTGGATGATGTGGAACTGGCTGATGAGCGCGCTCGCGACCGGTGCGACGCTCATACTCTACGACGGCAATCCGTTTCATCCCGACCCGGGCGTGCTGTGGCGCATGGCGGCGGAAGAGCGCCTCAGCGTCTTCGGCACCAGCGCCAAGTACCTCGCCTCGCTCGAGCAGAGCGAGTTCGTTCCCGCACGTGCGGTGGATCTGACCGCGTTGCGCACGCTGCTCTCGACCGGCTCGCCGCTGCTGCCCGATGGCTTCGATTTCGTGTACCGGAGCATCAAGGCCGATCTCGAGCTCGCCTCGATCTCGGGCGGCACCGACATCGTCTCCTGCTTCGCGCTCGGCTGTCCCATCCGCCCGGTGTACCGCGGCGAGATCCAGTGCCGGGGCTTGGGGATGGCGGTCGACATCTTCGACGACCAGGGCCGCCCGCTGCGTGGCACGCGCGGGGAGCTGGTGTGTACCGCGCCCTTCCCCTCGATGCCGATCCACTTCTGGAACGATCCCGACGGCTCGCGCTACCGCGCCGCCTACTTCGAGCGCTTCCCGGGCGTGTGGCACCACGGCGACTTCGCCGCGATCACCAGGCACGACGGCCTCGTGATCTACGGCCGCTCGGATGCAGTGCTGAATCCCGGCGGCGTGCGCATCGGCACGGCCGAGATCTACGGCGCAGTCGAGGCGCTGCCGCAGATTGCCGAGTCGCTCGCGGTCGGCCAGGACTGGCAGGGCGACGTGCGGGTGGTGCTGTTCGTGCGCCTGAAGCCCGGCGTCGAGCTCACCGAGGAGCTGCGCCAGCAGATCCGCAGCAGCATCCGCACCCAGACCACCGCGCGGCACGTGCCGGCGCGCATCATCGCGGTGCCCGATATTCCGCGCACTCTCTCCGGCAAGCTCACCGAGCTCGCGGTGCGCAACGTGATCCACGGGTTGCCGGTGAAGAACGTCGACGCGCTCGCCAATCCGCAGGCGCTCGAGCATTTCCGCAATCTGCCCGAGCTCGCGAGCTGAGTCGGAGCGCGTGAGCGACCCTGCCGACCTGCGGGAGCTGTACGCGCGCGAGCTTGGCGTTCGCGGCTTCGGCGCCGATCGCGCCCAGCTCGCGACCCTCACGCGCCTCGATGGCCTGCGCCGCCGCCTGATATGGTCCGAGCGCGCGCAGCGGCCGCGCTGGCTCGGCTGGCTCAGCCGGCGGCGCGCGGACGCCCCGGTGCGCGGGCTGTATCTCTGGGGCGGGGTGGGCCGCGGCAAGACCTGGCTCATGGATCTGTTCTTCGAGAGTCTCCCGTTCCCGCAGCGGCGGCGCCAGCACTTCCACCGTTTCATGCACGACGTGCAGGCCCGGCTGGCCGCTCTCAAGCATGAGCGCGACCCGCTCGAGCAGGTTGCCGAGGCGATCGCGCTCGATACGCGCGTGCTGTGCCTCGATGAGCTGCAGGTGACCGACATCGCCGACGCCATGATCCTCGGTAACCTGTTCGCAGCGCTGTTCCGGCGCGCCGTGACGCTGGTGGCAACCTCCAACACCGCGCCGCGCGAGCTCTACAAGGACGGCCTGCAGCGCGCGCGCTTCGTGCCGGCGATCGAGCTGCTCGAGCGCCATCTCAAGGTGTGGCGCCTCAGGGGCACGACCGACTACCGCCTGCGCGAGCTCACCCAGGCGGGCGTCTACCTGCCCTCGGGCGCAGCCGATACTCCCGCCCGTCTCGAGCAGCTGTTCACGCGGCTCGCGGACGCCGGTGCCCGCGCAGGTGGCACGATCCTCATCGAGGACCGCCCGATCATCGTGATCCGCGAGGGCTCGGACGTTCTGTGGTGCGATTTCGCGGCGTTGTGCGCCGGGCCCCGGAGTGCGGACGACTACATCGAGATCGCGCGCGAGTACCACTCGGTGATCGTCGCCGGGGTGCCGCTGCTCGATGCCACGAGCGACGACGAGGCACGGCGCTTCATCGAGCTCGTCGACGAATTCTACGACCGCAACGTAAAGCTGATCGTAGCCGCGGCGGCCGCGCCGGCGGAGCTCTACCGCGGTGAGCGCCTCGCCGCGCCGTTCGAGCGCACCGTCAGCCGGCTCATCGAGATGCAAAGCGCCGAGTACCTGGCCCGCGAGCATAAACCCTAGCTTGCCCCAACCGGTCGAACCGGCCGCAGGCATCAGCGCCAGTAGATCAGACCACCAGCACAGTGAAACCCTCGCGGCTCGCGGCGAGTCTCAAGCGCTCGTCGAGACACACCATCTCGAGCGAGGCTGGGTCGTGATCTGCAGCAACCAGTGCGGCGGCCAGTTGCAGCGCATCGGCCACCCGCAGCGGGTGCATGCGCAGCAGCCGCTCGGCGGTGCGGCGCACCGCATCCGACGGCACGATCTCGTGCCAACTTTCAGCAAGCGTGCGGGCGGCAGTCAGCGCAGCCATGACCTGCTCCGCCGTCAGCAGCTGCTCGCGCTCGCGCCGCGCCAACGCCGAGGCAATCTCCACCGGAGCGCCCCACCAGGCCAGGACGTCGCTGTCTTCCTCGAGCATGGCGAGCAGACGATCGCGAGCCGGCTCATCGACCAGCAGGGGGATGAGAGCGGAGCTATCCCAGAACTTCATCGGCCGCTGTCGCGCTCCTCGCGCAGGGCCTCGGCCAGACGCGCGCTGCGCGGCAGGCCCTTGGGCAGCGCCGCCCGCAGGCGTTTCAGCGACAGGGAGCGCTTCGCGGGCTTGGTGAGACCCTGAGCGCGCAGCAGCGCGAGGCGATCGCCGGCGCGCTCACTCGACTCGATGCGCTCGATGCAGGCGATCGGCACGTCGCGATCGTAGATGACCACCGTGTGGCCCGCACGCACCTTTCTCAGGTACGCACTGAGGTTATCCTTCAGCCTCGAAACAGTAGCCTTTTCCACATGGCCATTATAGCCAGAAATGTGCACGGCGGCAATCAGCGTCCGCGCTCGCCAATCGACTAGATCACTCCGCGCCTGATCTGGTCCTGCTCGATCGATTCGAACAGCGCCTTGAAATTTCCCTCGCCGAAGCCCTCGTTGCCCTTCCGCTGGATGATCTCGAAGAAGATCGGGCCGATCACGTTCTGCGTGAAGATCTGCAGCAGCACGCCCTCGCCCTTCGCGGGGTTGCCGTCGATCAGGATGCGCCGTGAGCGCAGCTCGGGAAGCGACTCGCGGTGTCCGGGCACGCGCACCGCGACGCCGTCGTAGTAGCTGTCGGGGGTGTCCTGAAACGCGACGCCGTGAGCGCGCAGCACGTCCACGGTACGGTAGATGTCGGAGCTGGCGAGCGCGATGTGCTGGATGCCCTCGCCGTGGTACTCGCGCAGGTATTCCTCGATCTGGCTCTTGTCGTCCTGCGACTCGTTGATGGGGATGCGGATCTTGCCGCACGGACTGGTCATGGCGCGTGACAGCAGCCCGGTGAGCTTGCCTTCGATGTCGAAGTAGCGGATCTCGCGGAAGTTGAACAGCTTCTCGTAGAAGCCGGCCCACAGGTCCATGCGGCCGCGCCCGACGTTGTGGGTGAGATGGTCGATGACCGTGAGACCCGCGCCCTCCGCCGGCGCCGGCGCCGCCACCGGGCGAAAGTCGACGTCGTAGATCGAGCGCTCGCCGTACAGGTCCACCAGATAGATGAGTGAGCCGCCGATGCCTTCGATGCACGGGATGTTGAGCTCCATGGGACCGGCGCTCTGCGGTCCGGGCTTGGCCCCGAGCTCGAGCGCCCGCCGCCAGGCACCGGCCGCATCGCGCACCCGGAAGGCCATCGCACACGCCGACGGCCCGTGGACGCGGGCGAACGCCTGGGCGAAGGAGGCGGGCTCGGCATTGATGATGAAGTTGATCTCGCCCTGGCGGTGCAGCGTCACGTTCTTGGAACGGTGGCGCGCGACTACCGGGAAACCGAGCCGCTCGAACAGGGTGCGCAGCAGCTGCGGGTCCGGCGCCGTATATTCGACGAACTCGAACCCGTCAGTGCCCATCGGGTTGGCGTTGAGGTCGCTCATGCAGGGCATTATAGGCGCCCCGCGCACGTGCGCAGACCGCCTGCAGCCTCCCGCATGTATAATCGCGCGCCGCCATGCACGCGCACGTTGCTCCCGAGGACAGCCGGCTGCTGCGCAGCATTCCCGCCGCGCGGGTCGCCCTGATTGAGCGCATCGCGCGCGCCGCGGGTGGCCGCACCGGCCGCAACGATCTGCACGCGCGCTTCCTGCGCAGCTACTTCCACGGAGTCGACGAAGAGGACCTGGCCGCACACCCGCCGGGGCTGCTCGCCAAGGCCGCGCTCGCCCACCTCGCCTTTGGGGCACGCCGCGCTCCCGGCCGCCCGCTGGTGCGGGTCTTCAATCCGTCCGCGGACCAGGACGGCTTCGAGTCGCCACACACCCTGGTGCTCACGGTCACGGACGACATGCCGTTCCTGGTCGACTCGCTCGGCATGACCCTGAGCCGCGCCGAGCTCGCCGTTCACCTGATCGTGCACCCGGTGCTGCAGGTGCGCCGCGACGGGCGCGGGCGCCTCACCGACATCGGCGCCAACGGCTCGCAGGCCGTGCACCCCGAGTCGTGGCAGCTGTACGAGATCGACCGCCTGACCGAGCCCGAACAGCTCGAGAAGCTGCGGCGCACTCTCGAATCCACGCTCGCCGACGTGCGCGCCGTGGTCAGCGACTTCATGCCGATGCGCGAGCGCGTGCGCGAGATCATCGCACGGCTCGAGACCGACCCGCCGCCGCTGCCCGCGGCCGAGGTGAACGAGGCGCGCCACCTGCTCGACTGGATGGAAGGCCGGCACTTCGTCTTCCTCGGCTACCGCCATTACCGGCTCGAGCGCGGCCGCTCCGAGGACCGGCTGGTGCCGGATGTGCTCTCGAGCCTCGGCGTGCTCGCCCGCAGCCGCGGCAAGGGAGCGCGGGCCGCCGCGACGGTGTTGCGCGGCGACGTGCGTGCCAAGGCGCGCGATCCGGAGCTGCTGATCGTCACCAAGGCGAACTCGATCGCCACCGTGCATCGCGCCGAGTACCTCGACTACGTCGGCATCAAGACCTTCGACAGCAAGGGACTCGTGGATGGCGAGCACCGCTTCCTCGGGCTGTGGACCTCGACCGCCTATCACGGCAGCCCGCGTGAGATCCCGGTCTTGAGGCGCAAGGTGGAGCGCGTCATCGAGCACTTCGGCCTCGACCCCTCGAGCCACGACGGCAAGGAAGTGCTCAACGTGCTCGAGACCTATCCGCGCGACGAGTTGTTCCAGGCCGGGGTGCCGGATCTCATCCGCATCGTGCGCGGCGTCGTCAATCTCTACGAGCGGCGCACGGTGCGCCTGCTGGTGCGACGCGATCCCTACCAGCGTTTCTACTCGTGCCTGGTGTACGTGCCGCGCGATCGCTACAACACCGAGGTGCGCCAGCGCATCGAGCGCATCGCGGCCGAAGGCTTCGGCGGCACGAGCGTCGAGAGCAACGCGCAGATCTCGGGCGCGAGTCACGCGCGCGTGCACGTGGTGGTGCGCACCGATCCGGCCGGGCGCCACAAGCCCGACCTGGCCGCGATCGAGCAACGCATTGCCGCCGCCGCCCTGACCTGGGCCGATCGGCTGCGCGAGGTGCTGACCGGTGAGCGTGGCGAGGCCGCGGGGCTCGCGCTGCTCGCGCGCTACCGCCATGCCTTCCCCATGGCCTACCAGGACGACGTCGCGCCCGAGGCGGTGCTCGCTGACCTCGCGGACCTCGAGTCCCTGCGTAGCGAGCCGCAGGCACTGCGCCTGAAGCTCTACCGGCCGGCGGCGCAGAAGGCCACGCGGGTGCACCTGAAGGTCGTCAAGCTCGGCGATCCGGTGCCGATCTCCGACATCCTGCCGATGCTGGAGAACTTCGGCCTGCGGGTGATCTCCGAGCGTCCCTACCAGCTCGCCTGGCCCGAGGGCGGCGCGGCGTGGATCCAGGATTTCGAGCTCGAGCATCGCGACGGCGTGGCGGTCGAGATCGCGCATGCCGAGGCCAGGTTCCGCGAGGCGTTCCTCGCCGCCTGGAGCGGTGCGATCGAGAACGACGGCTTCAACCGCCTGGTGCTGGGCGCGGATCTGGCCGCGCGCCAGATCGTGGTGCTGCGCGCCTACTGCCGCTATCTGCTGCAGACCGGCGTGCCCTTCAGCCAGATCTACATGGAGCGCACGCTCGCCGGCAACGCGCCGATCACGCGCAACCTGGTGCGCCTGTTCGAGACGCGCTTCGAGCCCGGCGCGGCGCGCCAGGCGCGCGCCGCCGAGAGCATCGTGGCGCAGATCCGTACCGCACTCGATGCGGTGGCGAGCCTCGACGACGACCGCATCCTGCGCGCCTATCTCAACCTGGTGCGTGCCACCTTGCGCACCAACTTCTATCAGGCGGGTGCGGACGAGAAGCCGAAGAGCTACCTGTCGTTCAAGTTCGATCCCGCGCAGATCCCCGACCTGCCGCTGCCGCGGCCGAAGTTCGAGATCTTCGTCTACAGTCCGCGCGTTGAAGGCGTGCACCTGCGCATGGGGGACGTGGCGCGCGGTGGCATCCGCTGGTCCGACCGGCGCGAGGACTTTCGCACCGAAGTACTCGGGCTGATGAAGGCGCAGAACGTCAAGAACACCGTCATCGTGCCGGTCGGCGCCAAGGGCGGCTTCGTGCCGAAGCGCCTCGCCGGCACGCGCGAGGAGATCCAGGCGGAGGTGGTCGCCTGCTATCAGACCTTCATCCGCGGGCTGCTCGATCTCACCGACAACATCGTCGCGGGCCGCATCGTGCCGCCGCGCGGCGTCGTGCGGCGCGACGGCGACGATCCTTACCTGGTGGTCGCGGCCGACAAGGGCACGGCCACTTTCTCCGACGTCGCCAACGCCCTCTCGGCCGACTACGGCTTCTGGCTCGGTGATGCATTCGCCTCCGGGGGCTCGGCCGGTTACGACCACAAGAAGATGGGCATCACCGCCCGCGGTGCCTGGGAGTGCGTCAAGCGCCATTTCCGCGAGATGGGCATCGACACCCAGAAGAGCGACTTCACGGTGAGCGGCATCGGCGACATGTCGGGCGACGTGTTCGGCAACGGCATGCTGCTGTCGCGCCACATCCGCCTGCAGGCCGCGTTCGATCACCGCCACATCTTCCTCGACCCGGATCCGGATCCGGCGGCGAGCTTCGCCGAACGGGCGCGGCTGTTCGCGCTGCCGCGCTCGAGCTGGGACGACTACGACCGCAAGCAGCTGTCGCGCGGCGGCGGTGTGTTCCCGCGCACGCTCAAGTCGATCGCCCTGCCGGCCGAGGCACGTGCGTTGCTCGGGCTCGAG
>DASPSF010000006.1:0-12271 GCA_035624075.1 Steroidobacteraceae bacterium
GATGGTTAGGCATTTGCCTAACTATTGCCGGAGGGACTATCACGCGCAGCACTCATTGAATGGCTAGCCTGACTCGCGCAGCTCGCCGAGCAGTGGAAAATACAGCGCGGCGCGCACCGGCTCGGGGCCTAAGCCCCGCGCCAGGTCGCGGTAGGTGGCGAGCTGTGCCCGGTAGCGCTCGAGCTCCTGGTCGAGAAACTCCTCGAGCCCCCCGCCCTGGTGCGCGCTCGTCTTGTAGTCGATCACCCAGCGCGTGCCGTGCTCGTCGATGAAGCAGCGGTCGATGACGACGCTGCGCAGCCTGCCGCCGCTCAGGCCCGAGAGCTCCCACTCGCTATGCGCCTGCGCGTGCCGGCTGTCGAGGATCCAGCGTCCGCGCTCATCGCCGAGCGTCCGCACCAGCGCCGCCAGCACGCTCTCGCGCGCCTGCGCGCGCTCGCGCTCGGGGACGCCGGCACGGGCGAGCTCCGCAAGCACCGCCCCGCCCTCGTCGCTGATCGCTTCGGGGCGCGGCAGGCGCGGCTCCTGCGACAGCCGCGCGAGCCGGGCATGCACCACCGTGCCGACGTGGCGCGCCGTCTCGCCGACCCAGCTGAACTCGGTGGGCTCGGACGCGAGGTAAGGCGGCGGCAGCTGCCTCACGGCGATCGGCGGCGGCGGCTCGGCGGCACGCCAGCTCGGCAACAGGCGCTGCAGCGGTCCGGTACGGGCCGGCGCAGCGCCCGTGGCGTCCCCGCCGCCGACTGTCTCGAAGCGCGCCGCGAGCGCCGGCCAGAGGACGTTGAGCGCGCTGCGCCGGTCGGGCTTCACGGTCCCGTCGGCGCCGGGCGTGACGCTGGCGGAGAGCCATAGCGTGCGCCGCGCGCGTGTCACCGCGACGTACATGAGGCGCGCGCGCTCGTGGGTCTCGTGCTGGCGCAGCAGGTCCTTGAGATAGCCATTCAGGTCACCTTCCTCCTCGCGCGCGCCGACGATCGGGGCCGGCGCGATGAGCAGATTGCTCTCGCTGGTCTCGCCCGGCAGATCGATCCAGCGCAACAGCCGCCGCTCAGGCGCCCGCGTGGTGCGATCGAGCGCCGGCACCAGCACGTGGTCGAACTCGAGCCCCTTGGCGCGATGGATCGTCATCACCTGCACCGGATTCTCGCCGCCCGCCGGCGCGCCGTAGAGCCGCTCGAGGACGGGCTCGAGGTCCTCGGGGCCGCGCCACTCATGGGTAGTTGCCTGCTCGGCCAGCGCGGCGAAAAAGGCGCGCGCGTCGGCGAGCTCGCTCGCCGCATACGCATCGGCCGCCCCGAGGCGCAGCCAGGTCGCCTCCAGCCAGCTCGCGAGCGGCTGCACGCCACGCCCCGCAAGGGCCGCGCCGAGAACCGCGCGCACCCGCTCGAGGTTGAGCCGGTCGCCCACGTCACAGCGCGCGAGGCGCTCGGGGTTCGAGAGCGCCTCGACGACTAGCTCGCGGTCATGCGCGCCCGAGAGCGCCGCGAGCGTCGTGAGCCGCGCTCCGCACCAGGGCGCGCGCAGCACCGCCAGCCAGGCGGCGCGGTCGGCGAGATCGTGCAGGGCGCGGCTGAGCTGCACCAGATCGCGTACCACCAGCCGCTCGCGCAACGGCACCAGATCGACGCCGAGCGGCGCCAGAGCGCGCGCCTCGAGAGCCGCGATGACCGCAACTGCGTGCGCGTGCGCCACGACCAGCACCCCCACCGTGCCCGCCGGATCGAGCCCGCGCAGCTCCGCGACGCGCGCGGCGACCGCGCGCGCTTCCGCCGCGGGGCCGTCCGGATAGAGACGCAGCGTCACCGGCGGGATGCCGGCGAGCCCGGCGGCGTGCGCGCGGGTCGCGAGGCTCTCGCGATAGCTCACACCGCCGGCGCGCAGCTCGTCGACCGCCGGCAGCACCTGGGAGAAGAGCTCGTTGGTGAATTCCACCAGCGGCCGCTCGGCGCGAAAGTTGCGCAGCAGCCGCAGCGGCTCGAGAGCGACCCGCCCCACCCCCGAGGCGCCCGCCCGCAGGAACAGTCCCACCTCCGCATCGCGGAAGCGGTAGATCGACTGCATCGGATCGCCCACCACGAACAGCGTCCGCCCGTCGCCCTCCTCCCAGCCGACGGTGAGCGCCTCGAGCAGCTGCACCTGCGCGAGTGAGGTGTCCTGGAACTCGTCGACCAGGATGTGCCGGAGCGCGAGGCCCGCGCGCAGCGCGAGCTCGGTCGGCTCGCCGCCCTCGGCCAGCGCCTGGCGGGCCGCGCCGGTGACGTAGGTGTAATCGACACGCTGGGCTTCCGCGAACGCGGCGTGCAACTCCACCGCCGCGCGCGCCAGCAGCCGCGCCAGGGCGGCGATCGCCGCGGCGTCGGCCTCCTCCAGCTGCGCAGCGGGCGCGCGCCGCAGCTCGAGCAGCGCCGCTCGCACTCCGGCGGCGCCGCGCAGGTCGTCGATCAGGTCCTTGAGCTGCATGCGCACGGCCGGATCGGTGAAGCCCGGCCGCAGCCGGTGAGCGGACAGCTGCTTGCGCCAGTCGTTGCGGGTGAGCACGAGGTGCGCGAAGTGCTTCCAGTGCACGAGGTCGGCCGGCTCCGACCCAAGTGGCCCCGAGCCGGGCAGGCTCTCGGCCCGGCGGCGCAGCGGCTCGGGCATCAGGGTGCGCAGCGCCGCGAGACGCGCGCGGGTCTCGGCGGCAAGACTCTGGTTCACGCGGCGGCAGAGCGAGTCCGGATCCTCGGCGATGACGAAACGCAGCCAGTGCCCGCGCTGCTCGAGCATCTGGGCGATGAGGCGCTCGAGGTTCAGCCAGTGGTTGTCGAGCCGCTCGAACAACAGCTGCGCGTCCGGGGCCAGCGCCGGGTCGCCTTCGGCCGCGAGCAGCGTGCGCCGCGCCGCGCGCCGGTAGAGCTCGGCGGCATTCTCGGTAATGGCGAGCACTCCGCCAGCGCGCGAGGCGACCGGCAACTGGCTCGCCAGCCAGTAGTTGAAGGAGTCGATGGTCTGGATGCGCAGCCTCTCGGGCTCCGACTCGAGCTTCCAGCCGCGCGCCGCGCCGTGCGCGCGTGCCGCCGCGGCCAGCGGAGCGAGCGCCGCGGCGCCGGGATCCGCGGCTGGCAGCTCGGCGCGCAGGGCGCGGATGACGCGCGTGCGCATCTCGGCGGCCGCCTTGCGCGTGAAGGTGATGGCGAGGATCTGCCCCGGATCATCGACCGTGGTGAGGAGCTTCAGAAACCGCTGCGTCAGCACCGCCGTCTTGCCGGAGCCTGCCGGCGCTTCCAGCAGGATCGAGGCGGTTGGCTCTGCGGCCTTGCGGCGCGCCGCATCGTCCTGCCGTTCGCGCGGGTCATTCATCGGCTTCGTCCGTGACAGCGTGCAGCTCCGGGGCCAGGTGCGCGCCGATGCGGCACAGATCCGTCAGGTGGCAGTAGTCGCAGGCACCCGGCACCGGGTCGACGCGCGCCTCCCCCGCGAGGAAGTCGCGAATCAGCCGCTCGATGAGCGCGACCCATACCTGCCGCTGCGCGCTCCAGTCGCCCGCGGCTGCCCCGGTCACCGCCGGGATCGCCTTCACTTTCGGCAGGACGTCGCCGCTTGCCGCTACCCCGGTGAAGCGCACCTCGCGCGCCGAGAGGTTGACGGTCGCGAGCCCCACGACGTCCGCGCCCAGCGCCGCGAGATAGGCGAGCAGCTGCGGGTACGTGGGCCGCTCCCCGTACCAGTCCGGGGCCTCGCGGCGCCCGCTCTTGTAGTCGAGCACCACCCGGCCTGAGGCGACCGAATCCACGCGGTCGAGCCGCATGCGCACGCGCGCGCCTGCGAGCGCGAGCTCGGTGGTGTGCTCGGTCGCTTCCACGGCAAACGCTGTGCGGGTGCGCTCGAGGTCGCATAGCCGCCGGATGAGCCGACGCGCGCGCACGCACTCGCGCGTGAGAGCGGGCGAGAGCACGCTGAAGAGGTCAAACTGCCCGTCGGGCACGCGGCGCGCACGGCGCCGGCGGCCGCGCACCTCGACCTGCAGCACCTCCGCGCCGCGCGCCACACAGTCCTCGATCAGCGCATCGAGCGCGCCCTCCTCGAGCGAGCCGAGCGTCGCCGAGTCGCGCAGCCGTTCCCACAGCAGCTGCAGTGCCGCGTGCAGCAGCAGTCCCCGCTGATCCATTGGTACGCCGGGCTCGGCGTGCTCGGGCGCCACCGCACCGAGCCGCAGCTCCGCGTAGGCGCGAAACGCGCACTCGTTCTGCAGCGTGACGGCACGGGTGCCCGAAGGGAGCGGTGCGGGCGAGGTGAACGCGGCGCCGCGCGCGTCCTCGCGCCCTTCGGTGCAGCCTTCGCGATGCAGCGTGAGTGGCAGCCACAGCGACGCCGGCGCCTCATCGGTGAGCGCCAGCCCCTCGAGGGCGGGGCTCGGCAGGAGCCCGAGGTCCTTCTCACGCGCCGGCAGCGAGAGGACGAGCTCCGGGGCCGAGCGCCGCCACGCATCGAGAAGCGACCGGGCCTGGGCACGGCGGCCGGCCGCGCTCGCCTCCGGCATACCGGCCGTGAGCTGCGCCTCGGGCGGCAGGAAGGGATCGGGTGCCGCCGGCATGGGAAACACGTCGGCGGTGAGGCCCGCGGCCCAGATGCCGTCGTACGTCACGACCGGATCGGCCAGCATCGGGGAAATCGTCACGGCCAGATCCTCGTCGGCCGGGCGGTACGCGGTGTGAGCGGCAAGCGCCCGCAGCTCTGCGAGCGCCACCTCGCGCGTCAGACTCCCGGCACAGGCGGCGAGCTCGCCGAATTCCTCCAGCAGCTCGCGCCAGCGCAGCCGCGTCTGCTGCGCGGCGCCCTCGGGCGGCAACGTACCCGGCCAGCTGAGAGCCGTGAGCGCGGCATCGAAGCGCTCGGACCAGCGCCTCGGGGAGGCACTGCCCTCGCCCAGCAGGCCCGCGGCGCGGCGCGCGAGGGCCTCGAGCTCGCGCGCGGCCACTTTGAGCTCGCCTGGTGCGAGCTGCAGGGCGCCGAGGAGCTCCCGCAGACTCGAGCTCGCGCCAGCGCGCTCTCGCAGGAACTGCGCCAGCGCGGCGCGCGGCGCGGCCCCGATACCGCCCCACCAGGGCGAGGTGAGCCAATGGCCGATCGACTCGATCTCGAGCGCGCCGCCGGCAAGAATCGTCAGTGAGAGCAGCGCCTGAGCCAGGAGGGATTGGGAAGCGAGGGGTTCACCCCCTTCGATTCCGGCCAGGGTGCGCCCGTCACCGCGGCCGGCGAGCACCGCGCCCGCATCGAGACAACCACCAATGAGGTCCGCGAGGCGCTCACGAGCAGCCGCAGGACCGGGAAGCATCACCAGCAGCCGAGCCTCGGGCGAAGCGCGCAGCCGCTCACGGCACCAGGCCGCGATCGCCTCGAGCTGAGCTTCGCCATCGGCGGTGCGCACGCCGCGCGGGCTCACTCGTGTGCCCGCCTCGCGCGCGGCGGCCGCAGTCCCTGCGTGGTGCGCGAGGCGCGCCAGCGCGCGCGGCACCGCATCGAACCCGCGAAGCCGCGGTGCTTCGGTCGCGCCCACCGGCTCGAGGCGCGCGATCAATGCACCGACGCTCGCGGCGCCGAGGTCACGGCAGCGCGCCGTGAAAATCCGCCGCGCCTCGAACAGCAGTCCCGGCTCGCTCTCGAGCGGTGCCCTCGCAAGTGCGATGTCCCATTCGGCCGCGCGCTCACTCGCACGCCGCAGCGCTTGCGCGAGCGGCTCGATGGAGAGGAACGGGTTCTGACCAGCCGCCTCGCGCGCGGCCTCCCCGGCCGCCTGACGCCACAGCCACCATTCCTCGGCGGGGCCGAGCAGGCGCGGCCACTCCGCGGGTGCGCGCTCGGCACGCCGCTCGCACTCGCGCCGCAGCCAGGCCGCGGGCACCAGCACCTTCGGGCTCGCCCAGACACGCGCGTCGCCTTCAAGAAGTGCCGCGGCGTATGCGAGGCTCACGGCGTGCGAGCGCTGGCGCGTCGGGACGATCACCGTTCCGCCGCGCTCGAGATGCTCGCTTAGGTCGATACTTAGCCTAAACAAAACAGGCTATTACGATGTATTCAGAGGATTTACTTGAAGTATGACTTCGCGCTCACGACGTTCTCCCGTCCCTCCTCGCGCTGCTCGCCGTTGGCGTAGGAAGCGAGCAGCTCCTCGATGCGGCCGAACACTTCCTTGAGCGTCGCCGCATCGGGGAGATTCGTGATGCGGAAGTGATTGCGGTACGGCACGTTGAAGCTCACGCCGGGGGCCACGAGAACATGCTTCTGCTCGAGCAGATCGAGCGCGAATTGCTGGTCGTCGAAGGCGGGCAGGCCCGACTCGTTGACGCCCACGAAGGCATACATCGCGCCGCGCGGCCGGGCGAGCGTGAGATGGCGGCTGCTCGCCGCGGCGTCGAGGATGACGGCGCGCGACTCGTACAGCCGTCCGCCGGGAGCGACCAGCTCGCGCACGCTCTGGTGTCCCCCGAGCGCGGTCTGCACCGCCCACTGCGCCATGACGTTCGAGCAGAGGCGGAGCGAGGCGAGCAGCTCGAGCGCGTTGAGGTAATCGGCCGCGGCGTGCACGCGGCCGGAGAACACCGCCCAGCCGGCGCGGTAGCCGCAGGCGCGGTACACCTTGGAGAGCCCCGAGAGCGTGGCGCACAGCGTGTCGTGCACCAGCGTCGCCATGGGCACGAATTCGGCGCCGTCATAGGTCATCTGGTCGTAGATCTCGTCGCTGAAGACCACCAGACCGTGGCGCTCGGCCAGTCGCGCGAGCGATTCGAGCACGGCGCGTGGATAGACCGCGCCGGTCGGGTTGTTGGGATTGATGATGACCAGCGCGCGCGTGCGCGGGGTGATGAGCCGCGCGATCTCGGCCGGGTCCGGCACGAAGCCCTGCGCCGGCCGGCAGGGATAGTGCACCGCGCGGCCGCGGTTCAAGGTCACCGCCGCCGTCCACAACGGGTAGTCGGGGCTCGGCACCAGCACTTCATCGCCGTCGGAGAGCAGCGCCCGCAGTGTGAGATCGATGAGCTCGCTCACGCCGTTGCCGATGAAGACCTCCTCGGCGGTCACTCCGGGGACGCCGCGCTCCTGCTGCTGCATCACCACGGCTTCGCGCGCCGGGAAGATTCCCTTCTGGTGGCAATAGCCCTCGGCCTGTCCCAGGTTCTCGATCATCGCGAGACGCATGGTCTCGGGGGTTCGAAAGCCGAAGGCGCGCGGGTTGCCGATGTTGAGCGAGATGATCTCGTACCCCTGGCGCTCGAGCTCGAGGGCCCGGCGGGCGAGGCGCCCGCGGATCTCGTAGCGGACGTGCTGCAGGGCGGCGCTGGGGCGAATGCCGGATTCGGTTTTCATACGGGGAGAATACTACGGTAGCTCATGCCAGCGATGGCAGGCCACCCGCCCGCCCTCGCCGGTCTCCTGCCACTCCGGCACACGCTCGGCGCACAGCTCGAGTGCATGCGGGCAGCGGGTGCGGTACACGCAGCCGCTCGGCGGCGCGAGCGGTGACGGCGGCTCCCCCGGCCGGGCTCCCCCGAGACGCGCCGGCTGCACGTCGGGGTCGGCGACCGGCACGGCAGCCAGGAGCTCACGTGCATAGGGATGACGGGGCCGCGTATAGAAGCTGTCCGAGCGCGCGAGCTCCATCATGGTGCCCAGGTACAGCACCAGGACCCGCTCACACAGCCGCCGCACCACCGCGAGATCGTGGCTGACGAACAGCAGGCTCATCGCCGACTCGCGCCGCAGCCCTTCGAGGAGCGCCAGGATCTCGCGCTGCGTCGGCGCATCGAGCGCGCTCAGGGGCTCGTCGCATACCAGCAGGCGCGGCTTCAGGATCATGGCGCGCGCGAGGTTGACCCGCTGACACTGTCCGCCGGAGAGCTCGTGCGGATAGCGGCCCGAGAGCTCCGGGCCGAGCTCCACCCGGCGCAGCGCGGCCACGATGGCCTGCGCGCGGGCTTCGCTGTCGAGCTCCGGACGATGCACGAGCAGCGGCTCGCCGACGATCTCGCTCACCGTCATGCGCGGGTCGAGAGCGCCAGCGGGGTCCTGAAAGACGATCTGGAGCTCGCCGCGCAACGTGCGCAGCTCCTCCGGACCAAGCGCCAGCAGCTCCCGCCCCATCCAGACGACCTCTCCGGCCGAGGGGTGCAGCAGTGCGAGCACCGCCCGCGCCAGGGTCGACTTCCCGCCGCCCGATTCTCCCACCACCCCGAGCGCTTCGCCCGAGGCGAGCTCGAAGCCGACGCCGCGCAGGGCCGCGAGGCGCGCCGGGGACTTCAGCCAGCCGCGCCTGACCGGAAATTCGACATTGAGGCCCGAGACCGCGAGCGCGGTGTGCGCAGGCGCCGCGGCCGGCGCGGGCGCGGCAGCCGCAGGCGGCGCCGCCGCGCGCACCAGCTCGCGCGTATATGCGTCGCGCGGCGACTTGAGGAGGGCGGCCACCGCGCCCGCCTCGACCACGCGTCCCGCGCGCATCACGGCTACGCGGTCGGCGACCCCCGCCACCGCCCCCATGTCATGGGTGATGAGCACCATCGCCATCGAGCGCGCACGCTTCAGGCTCGCGAGCAGCGCGAGGATCTGCGCCTGCACGGTGACATCCAGCGCCGTGGTCGGCTCGTCGGCGATCAGCAGCTCCGGTCCGCAGGCGAGCGCGATCGCGATTCCTGCGCGCTGGCGCATGCCGCCCGAGAGCTCGTGCGGATATTGGTGCATGCGCTGCGCCGGGTCGCTGAGCTCGACGCGCTCGAGGAGCTCGAGCGCGCGGCCGCGGGCTGCAGCCCGGCCGAGACCCGAATGCCGCCTCATGACTTCGGCGATCTGCTCGCCGATCGTGAGGTGCGGGGTGAGCGAGGTCATCGGATCCTGGAACACCATGCCGATGCGCGCGCCGCGCACGCGGTCGAGCGCCGCCGGCGGGAGACCCAGAAGCTCCGCGCCGGCGAAGCGCGCGCTGCCCGAGGCGCGGCCGTTGGCCGCGAGCAGTCCCAGAAGTGCGAGGAACGCCTGGCTCTTGCCCGCGCCCGACTCCCCCACGACCCCCAGGCACTCCCCGGGCGCGACCGACAGCGAGACATCCTCGACGGCGTTGACCTCCCCCGCCGCCGTGGCGAATCTCACCGTGAGCCGCTCGAGCACGAGCAGTGCCTGCGGTGCGCCCGCCACCGCGGCTTCAGTGCTCGCGTGGGTCGAGAGCATCGCGCAGGCCGTCGCCGAGCAGGTTGAGGCACGTGAGCAGCAGCACCAGGAAGGCCGCCGGAACCAGCAGCATCCACGGCGCCGACTCCATTTCCTGCGCCCCCGCGTTGATGAGATTGCCGAGGCTCGCGTGCGGCTCCTGCACGCCGAGGCCGAGGAAGGACAGGAAGCTCTCGAACAGGATCATCTGCGGCACGGTGAGCATGGCATATACCGCCACCGTGCCGGCGAGGTTCGGCACGATGTGCCGCATCAGGATCCCCGCCGTCGGGACTCCGGTGGCGCGCGCCGCCTCGATGAACTCGCGGCGCTTCAGCTGCAGGGTCTGGCCGTGCACGATGCGCGCCGTCGTCAGCCAGCCGACCGCGGCGATGGCGAGCAGCAGCACCGCGATGCTGCCACGGCCGATCACGGTGCTCAGGATGATCACGATGAAGAGGTAGGGAAGCGAGTAGAGCACGTCGACGAAGCGCATCATCACTTCCTCGGTCCGGCCGCCGGCGAAGCCCGCGAGCGCACCCCACGCGAGCCCAAGACATACGCTGATGGCGCTCGCGAGCAGGCTGATCAGGAGTGAGAGCCGCACGCCCTGCAGCGTGCGCACGAACAGATCCCGACCCAGGCGGTCGGTACCGAACCAGTGCGCGCCGCTGAGCCCCGGCGGCTGCGCGAGGTGGCGCCAGTCCAGGCTGTCGAACGCCCAGGGACTCACGAGCGGCGCGAGCAGCGCGAGCAGCGCCACCCCGCCGAGCAGCGCCAGCGCGGCCCGCGCGCCACGATTCGCGCGCAGGCGACGGGCGGCATCCCGCCACAGGCCGCGGCCCGCCGCGGCCTCACTCACGCCGGGCTCCCGGATCGAGCCAGCCGTAGAGCAGGTCGGCGGCGAGATTGCAGGTGAGCGTCAGGCCGGCGTAGACGATGACCATGCCCATGACGAGCGGATAGTCGCGGTCGATCGCGCCCTGCACGAGGTAGCGCCCGCTGCCGGGCAGGCCGAATACCGTCTCGATGACGAGTGACCCGGTGACCACGAAGGCCACGGCGGGTCCCAGGTAACTCACCGCGGGCAGCAGCGCCGGGCGCAAGGCGTGGTGCCACAGCACGCGCGCGGCGCCTAAGCCGCGCGCGCGCGCGCTGCGGACGTAGTTGGTGCGCAGCACCTCGAGCAGGCTGGCGCGTGTCAGGCGGGCGAGATACGCCGCAACCGGCAGCGCCAGCGTCACGACGGGCAGCACCAGGTAGCGTGGCGCGCCCCGCTCCCAGCCCGCCACCGGCAGCCAGTGCAGGTGCAGGCCGAACACCAGCGCCAGGGCGGGACCGGTGACGAAGGTTGGCAGCGCGATCCCGAGCGCGGCGAGGCCCGTGAGCGCGTAGTCGACGCCGCCGCCGCGCGCGAGCGCCGCGGCGATCCCGGCTGGTATGCCGGCGAGGATCGCCAACAGAACCGCCGCGAGGCCCAGCGTCGCGCTCAGCGGCAGCCCCTGGCCGATGAGCTCACTCACGCTGAAATCCCGCTGGCTCAGCGAAGGCCCGAAGTCGCCGTGCGCCAGCGCGCCGAGGTAGTGCGCGTACTGCACGGCCAGCGGCCGGTCGAGCCCGTAGACCCGGTCGAGATTGGCGCGCACCGCGGGGGCGAGCGTCTGCTCCTGAGCGAACGGGCCGCCGGGAGCCAGGCGCTGCAGCAGGAATGAAAGGGTGATGATGACGAGGAGGGTCGGGACGGCGACGGCGATGCGACGCAGCGCGTAGCTCAGCATGGCCGCTGACTTTAGGGAGAGGGCGCGCAATCCGTCAACGTCGTGGCGTCTCCCGGCAACACCGCAGCAGGCCGCCCGCTATACTGCAGGGCTTATGAAACGCATCCTGGTCGGTATCAAGCGCGTCGTCGACTTCAACGTCCGCATCCGTGTCAAGCCGGACGGCAGCGGCGTGGTCACCGACGGCGTCAAGATGAGCGTCAACCCCTTCGACGAGATCGCGCTCGAGGAGGCGCTGCGCATCAAGGAGCGCGGCGCGGCGGAGGAAGTGATCGTCGCGACCGTAGGTCCCGCCGACACCCAGCAGCAGCTGCGCAGCGCGCTCGCGATGGGCGCCGACCGCGCGCTGCACGTGCAGGCCGACGGCGTGATCGAGCCGCTGGTGGCGGCGCGGGCGCTGCTGAAGCTCATCGAGCGCGAGCAGCCCTTCCTCGTGATCCTCGGCAAGCAGGCGATCGACGACGACAACGGCCAGACCGGGCAGGTGCTCGCGGCGCTGTGGAATCGCCCGCAGGCCACCTACGCCTCGAAGCTCGAGCTGCTGTCCGACACCACCGCGCGCGTGACGCGCGAGGTGGACGCCGGCCTCGAGACGCTCGAGGTCGACCTGCCGGCGGTGATCACCACCGACCTGCGCCTCAACGAGCCGCGCTACGTGAAGCTTCCGGACATCATGAAGGCCAAGAAAAAGCCGCTCGAGACACTCAGCCTCGCCGCGCTCGGCGTCGAGCAGCGCCAGCAGCTGAAGGTGGTGCGCTTCGAGCCGCCCCCGCAGCGGCAGAAGGGTGTCCGGGTCAAGGACGCCGCGGAGCTCATCGAGCAGCTGAAGAAGAAGGGGATCCTGTGACGGCCAAGATTCTGATCATCGCCGAGCACGACGGAGCGAAGCTCAACGTCAGCACTGCCAAGTGCGTGAGCTGCGCGCGCACGCTGAATGGCGCGGAAATCACCATCGCCGTCTGCGCCGCCGATCCGGGCGCGGTCGCCGCGCAGGCTGCCGGGCTCGCCGGCGTCACCCGCGTGCTCACGGTGGCGAACGCGGCCAACACGCACGCGCTCGCCGCGGTGCTCGCCCCGCAGATCGTGGCGCTCGCCGGGCCCTTCAGCCACGTTCTCGGACCCTCGACCACCTACGGCAAGGACCTGATGGCCCGCATCGCCGGGCTCCTCGGGGCACCGCAGGTGAGCGACATCATGGGAATCGAGAGCGCTACCCGCTTCCGCCGCCCGGTATACGCCGGCAACGCCATCCTCACCGTCGAGGCCGAGGGCGGCAGCAAGATCGTCGGCACGGTGCGCATGGCCTCCTTCGAGGCAGT
>DASPSF010000008.1:0-32061 GCA_035624075.1 Steroidobacteraceae bacterium
AAAAGCGGACAGCGGCGAGCCGCACGCGTCGGTCGCATGTACCGCGTGAACAGTCAAACAGGTCAAGGCTTCAAGGCACACGATCGGCAGTGTTTCAGTCAATGCGCAGCGCTTGGGCCGGCGGCCTGCACCTGCGTTCGCGCATGGATGAGACGCGCGGGGCGGGAGATGAAGTCAACACAATCGTACAAGGCGCACTCATCCACGACGGATACGAACGCCCGTGTCATGCTACTCCCGGCCCCAGCGGGACGCAAACCTGAGGTTGGATGGAAGCCTTTCTCGTATCGGCAGCCGCGGTGGCGCTGGCCGAGCTCGGGGACAAGACGCAACTGCTCGCCCTGCTGCTGGCGGCGCGTTTTCGCGCACCCGTGCCGGTGATCGCCGGGATCGTGACTGCGGTGCTCGCCAACCACCTCATGGCAGGGGCAGTCGGCACGCTGCTGGCAGCGCTGCTCTCGCCAGCCGTGCTGCGCTGGCTGCTGGTCGCCTCGTTCGTCATCACCGCCGTCTGGATGTTGGTTCCCGACAAGGAGCCGGCCGAGGGCGGGCGACCCGCTCGTTTTGGCGCCTATGGCACGACGGTGATCACTTTTTTCCTGGTGGAGATGGGCGACAAGACGCAGATCGCCACCCTGGCGCTGGCCGCGAAGTATCACGCACTGGTGCCGGTGGTCGCCGGCACCACGCTCGGCATGCTGATCGCCGACGTGCCGGCCGTGCTGCTCGGACGGGCGGCCGCGGAGAGGATTCCGATCAAGCTGATGCATCGCGTGAGCGCCGCGGTATTCCTGGCGCTCGCGCTGCTGGCGCTGCTGCGTTAGGCGCCCGCCGGCTCGAGGTAGGCGTAGCCGTCGAGCTCGCTCTCGTAGAAGCGCTTGAGCGCCTGGCTCTCGGCGAGGGTCATGCGCCCGTCGCGGATGGCGCGCTCGCAGTCGCGCGCCAACGCCGGGTAGAGCTCGGCGACGTCGTACTCCATGTACTCGAGGACCTTGTTGGCGGTGTCGCCCTTGACGATCTCCTCGATCCACCAGCCGCCTTCGTCGTGCAGCCGCACGTGCACCACGTGGGTGTCGCCGAACAAGTTGTGCAGGTCGCCGAGGGTTTCCTGGTAGGCGCCCACCAGGAACGCCGCCAGATAGTACTTCTCGCCGCCCTTGAGCTCGTGCAGCTCGAGCGTGCGCTTGACGTCGCGCATCGAGACGAAGTGGTCGATCTTGCCGTCCGAGTCGCAGGTGATGTCGGCGAGCACCGCGGTGCGCGTCGGGCGCTCGTCCAGGCGATGGATCGGCAGGATCGGGAACAGCTGGTCGATCGCCCAGCTGTCGGGCAGCGACTGGAATACCGAGAAGTTGCAGAAATAGGTGTCCGAGAGAATCGCCTCGAGGTCTTCGAGCTCCTCCGGCAGCCGTTCGAGCTTGCGGCAGGCATCGCGGATCTTGGCGCAGGTGGCCCAGTAGAGCCGCTCGGCGAGCCCGCGGAACTCGAGCGACAACAGGCCGAGGTTGAACATCTGCAGTACCTGCTCGCGTGCCGTGAGGGCGTCGTGGTAGCACTCGACCAGGCGCCGCTCGCTCACCGCCCGGAACGCCTCGAACAGGTCCTGCACCGGCTGCGGCAGCTCCTCATCGCCCGAGTAGTCCTCGGCCTCGTAGCCGGTGACCCGGAACTTGTCGAGCGCGGACGAGCCGAGCGCATCGAAGATGAGCACGCTGTGATAGGCGGCGGTGGCGCGCCCCGATTCGCTCACGATCATCGGGTGCGGGACGTCACGCGCGTTGCAGACGCTGGCGACGCGGTAGACGACGTCGCTGGCGTACTCGTTCAGCGTGTAGTTCATCGACGAGGCGAAGTTGGTGCCGCTGCCGTCGTAGTCGACGCCGAGGCCGCCGCCCACGTCGATGTACTGCAGTCCCGCACCCATGAGCTTGAGCTCCGCGTACACGTGCGCCAGCTCGTTGATGGCTTCCTTGATGCGGCGGATGTCCTGCAGCTGGCTGCCGGGGTGGCAGTGCACCAGCTGCAGGCAATCGAGCATGTCGCGCGACTTGAGCACGCTGAACAGCTCGAGGATCTCGGTGATGAACAGGCCGAACTTGGACTTGTCGCCGCTGCTGGTGCTCCAGCGCCCCGACCCCTCGCTGGAGAGCTTGACGCGCACCCCGATGCGCGGCCGCACCTGATAGGCGGCGGCGTGCTTCAGGATCAGCCCGAGCTCCTCGAAGTTCTCGACCACCGGGATGATGGTGCGGCCGAGCTTGGTGGCGAGCGTCACCGCCTCGATGTAGCTGTCGTCCTTGAAGCCGTTGCAGACGATCAGCCGCTCGGGGGCGTTCTCGGTCATCGCCATGACCGCGAGCAGCTCGGGCTTCGAGCCCACCTCGAGCCCGAAGCCATACTCGCGCCCGTAACGGTAGACCTCCTCGACCACCAGGCGCTGCTGGTTCACCTTGATCGGGAATACCGCGGCGTAGCGGTTCTTGTAGTCGTTCTCGGTGATCGCCGAGGCGAAGGCGTCGTGCAGGCGCTTCAGGCGGTGCGCCAGGATGTCGGAGAAGCGCACCACCACCGGGGTGGAGAGGTCCCGCGCCTGCAATCCCTCGACGACCTCGAGCAGGTCGATCTCGCGCTCCGGCGTGGTATCGGGCCGCACCACCACGTGGCCGGCGTCGTTGATCGAGAAGTAGCCCTTGCCCCAGGCGGCTACGTTGTAGAGATCGAGGGAGTCCTCGATCCGCCAGGGTTGCGCGGGATTGAACTTGCGGTTGCCGTTGAGGGCGATCTTGGGATCGGCGGCCACGGGGCGCGTTATATCAAAATTGTGTGACCCGCGAGAGTGCCGCGTCACACACTGTCGGCACCCAGCGCCACCGCACGCCCTGGGTCGCGGATCCATTCGCTCCACGAGCCCGGGTAGAGCTTCGCGCCGCCGAGCCCGGCGACTTCGAGCGCGAGCAGGTTGTGGCAGGCAGTCACCCCGGAGCCGCACATCGCGACCACGTCGGCGGGCGGACGCCCGCGCAGGCTCGCGCTCCAGGCACGGCGCAGCTCATCGGGCGGGCGAAACTGTCCGTGTGCATCGAGATTGCCGGCGTAGGGATGGTTGTGTGCGCCCGGGATATGGCCCGCGACCGGGTCGATGGTCTCGTTCTCGCCCGCGAAGCGATCGGCGCCACGCGCATCGATCAGCAGCGGCGCGGCGCGCGCCAGAGCCCCTGAGGCGAGCGCCGCGGCGATCGACTCCGTCGTCACCACCCAGCCGCGCTCCGGGCGCGCTGCGAAGCGGCGCGGCGGCCGCGTCGCGGGCCCGGTGCTCACCGGGAGCCGGGCGCGCTCCCAGGCCGCGAACCCGCCGTCGAGCACCGCCACACGGCTGTGTCCGAGCCAGCGCAGCAGCCACCAGAGGCGCGCCGCGTAGGCCGCCGGGCCCTGATCGTAGGCAACCACCTGTACCGCGTCGTCGATGCCGAAGCGGCTGAAGGTGTCGCCGAGCACGCCCGGGTCCGGGAGCGGATGACGGCCGCTGCCCGCGGTTCGCGGCCCTGTCAGATCGCGATCGAGGTGGGCGTAGAGCGCACCGGGAATGTGGCCGGCGGCCCACGCCTGCGCCCCCCAATCGGGTCGGGCGAGGTCGAAGCGACAGTCGATGCTCACCCAGTCGGGATCCTCGAGGTGCGGGCCGAGCTCGGCGACCCCGATCAGCGTGCTGTACATGCGAATCCTCCGCCGCAACCGCTGCCGCACATTTTCGGCGCCCGACCTAAGTCGTTACAATCCCGGTGAGCACCTGCGCCGGGAGCACCGATGGCAATCGACGTCTATTGGGGCAGCGGTAGTCCCTACTCGTGGCGGGTGCTGCTCGCGCTCGAGTACAAGCGCCTGCCGTACATCAGCCACCTGCTGCAGTTCTCCAAGCAGGAGCACAAGTCGCCGCAGATGCTCGCCCTGAACCCGCGCGGCCGGCTGCCGGTGCTCAGGGACGGCGACTACGTGTGCTTCGAGTCGCTCGCGATTCTCTATTACCTCGAGCAGAAGTACCCGCAGCCGCCGATCTTCGGTCGCACGCCGGAGGAGGCCGGGGTCATCATGCGGGTAATCTGCGAGTACCAGGCTTACATCGAGCCGCACCTCAATACCATCTGCCGGGGCATTTTTTCCGGTGAGGCGGACCTCGCCGGGGATGAGATCACGAGCGCGATGCACGCCGCGGCCAGCGAGGCCCGCACCATCGAGGGGCGGCTGTCGAAGGGCGAGTGGGTGGTGGGCGACAGCTGCTCCGCGATCGACATGGTGATCTTCCCCGGCATCCAGCTGCTGAAGCGCGCGCTCGAGCGGCCGGAGGCGCGCGAGTTGTCCTCGCGCTTCATGCCGGTGGAAGTCAATTACCCGGCACTCGGCCGCTGGATGGCGCGCATGGCGGCGCTGCCGGGCTACCAGCGCACCTGGCCGCCGCACTGGAAGTGAGCAACATTCGATTGATACGCTCCGCACTGGCGGCGACCGGTTATTGGACATCATGAGCAACGAGCACAAAGTTCACCTCGAGTTTCCCGGAAGAATCCTGTTCATCGGCTTCGGCAGCATCGGCCAGGGCGTACTGCCGCTCATCCTGCGGCACATCGGCATTGCGCCCGAGCGCATCACCATCGTCACCGCCGAAGACAAGGGCAACGAGGAGGCCGCGAAGTACGGCATCAGGTTCATCAAGGAGCGCCTGACGCGCGAAAACTACCGGCGCGTGCTGAATCCGCTGCTCGGCCGCGGTGATTTCCTCATCAACGTGTCGGTCGAGGTCTCGAGCATCGCCCTCATCAAGCTGTGCTGGGAGAAGGGCGCGATGTACATCGACACCTGCATCGAGCCCTGGCCGGGCGGCTACACCGATCCGACCGTGCCGGTGGCGCGCCGCACCAACTATGCGCTGCGCGAGGAAGCCCTGGCGCTGCGCTCGGGCAACGAGCGCGCGCCGACCGCGGTGCTCACCCATGGCGCCAACCCGGGGCTGGTGTCGCATTTCGTGAAGCAGGCGCTGCTCAACCTCGCCGAGGACACGCAGACCGAGGCCGGCAACCCGAAGACGCGCGCCGAGTGGGGCGAGCTCGCGCGCCGGCTCGGGGTCAAGGTGATCCACATCGCCGAGCGCGACACCCAGGTTTCTTCGAAGCCGAAGCTGCCGGGGGAGTTCGTCAACACCTGGTCGATCGACGGCTTCGTGAGCGAGGGCTCGCAGCCGAGCGAGATGGGCTGGGGGACGCACGAGCGCAACTTTCCGCGCGACGGCAAGCGCCATGACTTCGGCTGCCTCGCCGCCATCTATCTCATGCAGCCGGGGGCGGGCACGCGGGTGCGCACCTGGACGCCGCGCGCCGGGCACTTCCACGGCTTCTGCATCACGCACAGCGAATCGATCTCGATCGCCGACTACTACACGGTGCGCGACGGCGCCCAGGTGGTGTACCGCCCGACCGTGCACTACGCCTATCACCCGTGCGACTCGGCGGTCATGTCGGTGCACGAGCTCGCCGGCCGCAACTACGTGCAGCAGGAGCGCCAGCGGATTCTGATGGACGACATCACCGCGGGCGTAGACGAGCTCGGCGTGCTGCTCGCCGGGCACCGCCGCAACGCTTACTGGTATGGCTCGCAGCTCTCGATCGCCGAGGCCCGCAAGCTCGCGCCCTACAACAATGCCACCAGTCTCCAGGTCACCGTGGCGGTGCTCTCGGGGGTGGTGTGGGCGATGGAGAATCCGAACCAGGGACTCACTGAGCCCGACGAAATGGATTTCCGGCGCAATCTCGAGGTGTGCATGCCGTACCTGGGTCCGGTGTCCGGGGAATACACCGACTGGACACCGCTGCACGAGCGCGAGCGCCTCTTTCCCGAGGACGTCGACAAGAGCGACCCCTGGCAGTTCAAGAACGTCAGAGTGCTGTGGTAGCCACGCGCGCTTGGCCCGAAGGCCTCGCACAGGGCCTGCCGGAGGCAATGTTCAATGACTATTGAACTCTGGCTCCTTAAGGCCCCCTATCGGGGCTCCCGGAGGCAATGTTCAATGACTATTGAACTCTGGCTCCTTAAGGCCCCCTATCGGCGCTCCCGGAGGCAAAGCTCAATGACTATTGAACTTGTGTCCCGGGGGACATCACGCGCGCTGCCTCAGGAAGCAATGTCCGCCTAAATCGCGTCGTGCGATTGGCCAATTGACTAGGCGCTTTCGTACTCGATCGATACGATCACGTAGGCGCGCGCGCCGCCCGGGGCCTCGACCACGACCTGCTCGTCGAGGCGCCGGCGCAGCAGCGCCCGACCCAAGGGCGAGTCCATGCTGATGTAGGCGGGCGCCATGTCGAATTCGTCCGGACCCACGATCCGGTAGCGCGACTGCACGCCGTCCTCGGCCTCGAGCAGTACCCAGGCGCCGAAGAACACCCGGGACGGGTCGGACGGGGGCTGGTCGACCACTACCATGCCGTCGAGCCGGCGGCGCAGAAACCGCACCCGCCGGTCGATCTCGCGCAGCCGGCGCTTGCCGTAGGTGTATTCGGCGTTCTCCGAGCGATCGCCCTGGGCGGCCGCGGCGGCGACCGCCTGGGTCACCCGCGGCCGCTCCTCGCGCCACAGCGCATCGAGCTCTGCCCGCAGCCGCTCGACCCCTCGCGGGGTGATGTATTTGGAGCCCGCAGCCTGCGGCGGGGGCGCACGTCCCATTGCCGGGAAATCCTGTGAATTATGTCGCAGCCCTTTTTACAGAACTCGGGGGTTCTGTGGAACATCTCACGGACGGGAACGGGGCGACGCTACTAACCTATCAATCGTGGCTACTAAGTACTACACGCACTTCGTAACCGGCACCGGCAAGGCGCGCAGCGCCCCCGGCAACGAGTGGAGCGGCGTGGTGGAGCTTCGGGAGCCGCTGACACAGGGGCGCGCCAATCGGGAACTGCGCTCGCTCCTGGCACAGAGTTTCGATCTGGACACGGACGAGATCCGTATCCTGCACTGGGCTCGATTGCACTGAATCCCCTGGCGGACTTCCTTCCCTTCATCGAAGGTCCGCCCTTCCAGACCCCAGGCCTAAAAACCTGGGGTTTTTTTTGCCCTTGATCGACGCGGCTTCCGCCCCATGTGACAATCCGCACCCCCCGGAGAGGAGAACTCCAATGCGTGCGTGGATGGTCGCGTTGCTCAGCGCTGCGGTGCTGGCGTTGTCGGGCTGCGGTTACAACACCCTGCAACAGCAGGATGAGAACGTGAAGGCCGCCTGGTCCGAGGTCGTCAACCAGTACCAGCGCCGGGCCGACCTCATCCCGAACCTGGTCAACACCGTGAAGGGCTATGCCGCCCAGGAGCAGAAGGTCCTGATCGGGGTGACCGAGGCACGCGCCCGTGCGAACTCGATCCAGGTGACGCCCGAGGTGCTCAACAACCCGGAGCTGTTCGCCAAGTACCAGGCCGCCCAGGGCGAGCTGACCCAGGCGCTCAGCCACCTGATGGCGATCAGCGAGAATTACCCGCAGCTGAAGTCCGACCAGAACTTCCGCGATCTGCAGTCGCAGCTCGAGGGCACGGAGAACCGCATCACGGTCGCACGCAACCGTTACATCCAGGCGGTGCAGCAATACAACGTCACGGTGCGCTCGTTCCCGGTGAATCTCACCGCCAAGATTTTCGGCTTCCAGGTGAAGCCGAACTTCTCGGTCGCCAACGAGCAGCAGATCGCGACGGCGCCGACGGTCAGCTTCGACAGCGCGGCCCCGGCGGCGAGCGCGCCGGCGCAGCCCGCCAAACAATGACGCGATGACCCGCTTCGCGCTTCGCGCCCGCCACTGGGCGGGAGTCGCGCTGCCACTGCTCCTCGGCCTGGCCGCCGCCAGCGGCGCGCAGGATCTGCAGCCGATCCCGCCGCTCGCCGCGCGCGTCACCGACCTCACCGGCACGCTCACCGCGGGACAGCAGAGCGCGCTCGAGCAGAAGCTGTCTGCGTTCGAGTCCGCCAAGGGCGCGCAGCTTGCGGTGCTCATCGTGCCGACGACGCAGCCGGAGGAGATCGAGCAGTACTCGATCCGCGTGGTCGATGCCTGGAAGCTCGGGCGCAAGGGGGTCGACGACGGCGCGCTGCTGATCGTCGCCAAGGACGATCACAAGGTTCGCATCGAGGTCGGACGGGGCCTCGAGGGCGTTCTCACCGACGCGCTCTGCAACCGGATCCTCGATGAGACCGTGAAGCCCGCGTTCCGTCAGGGGAACTTCTACGGCGGCATCGACGCGGGCCTCGAGCAGATGATGAAGCTCGTTTCCGGCGAGCCCCTGCCGCCTCCCGAACAGCGCTGGCAGCCGGGCCGCCGCGGCCACGGCGGAGGTCTGCTGCTGCCGCTACTGTTCGCGGTGTTCGCCGGCTCGGTGGTGCTGCGGAGTGTCTTCGGTCGCACCTTCGGCTCGGTGCTCACCGGAGTGGGCGCGGGCCTGCTGGTGTGGATCGCGGGCTACGCGCTCGCGCTCGCGGGTCTCGCGGCGATCGGCGCATTCCTCTTTACACTGCTCAGTGGTCTCGGGCGCGGCAGCGGCTGGTCGAGCGGCGGATGGGGCGGCTTCGGCGGTGGACTCGGAGGAGGCCTGGGTGGCGGTTTCGGCGGCGGCGGATTCAGCGGCGGAGGCGGCGGCTTTGCAGGCGGCGGCGCTTCCGGGAGCTGGTAGGCCGTGAAGCTCGAGCGGCTCCTGCGCCATCTCCTCAGCACGCGCTTCAGCACGCGCCGGCGCTTCCCGCCGGCGGTGCGCGCAGCGATCGAGCAGGCCATCCGGGACTGCGAAGCGCGCCACGCGGGCGAGATCCGTTTCGTGGTCGAGACCGCGTTCGATCTGCCGGAGCTGTGGCACGATCTCGCGCCGCGTCGGCGTGCGCTGCAGCTGTTCGGACAGCTCGGCGTCTGGGACACCGCGCACAACAACGGCGTGCTGATCTACGTGCTGATGGCCGATCGCGTCGTCGAGATCGTCGCCGACCGCGGCATCGCCGCGCGCGTACCGCAGGCCGAATGGGGCGCGGTGTGCCGCCAGATGGAGCACCATTTCCGCGCAGGCCGCTTTCGCGAGGGCTCGATCGTCGGAATTGAGGGCGTGGGGGCGCTGCTCGGGCGGCATTTCCCCGGCGAGGCGCCCGGCGGGCAGGAGTTGCCGGATCAGCCGGTGCTGCTGTAGTGAATCGGAGACGATCGGACCGCCAGCGTTTCGGTCATAATTCCACGCTTATGAATAGTGTTCGCCCACGACCGGCGCTCGCGGCGCTGGCGTGCAGCTCGCTGCTCGCCGCCTGCTCGCTCTTTGGTCCGCTGCACCGCGGGGCACCGGCACCGGCTGCCAGGGCGCTGCCAGCCGCGCCTGCGCTGCCGCTCCCCGTGGCCAACGAGCGCTTCGAGCTCGAGTCTGGGCAGAGTGTCGTGGGCGGGGTGCAGGTGGTCACCGCCGGCAAGGACGACACGCTCACCGACATCGCCCGGCGCTTTAACGTCGGCTACGAGGATATTCTGCGCGCCAATCCCAAGGTGGATCCGTGGCTGCCGGGCGAGGGGCACGAGGTCATCGTGCCGACGCAATTCATCCTGCCCAATGCTCCCTACAGCGGCGTCGTGATCAACATCGCCGCCATGCGCATCTACTACTTCCCGCCGGTGAAGCGCGGCGAGCGCGTCATCGTGCTGACCCACCCGATCGGCATCGGCAAGGTCGGCTGGAAGACGCCCGAGGGGGTCACGAAGATCGTCCGCCGGCAGAAGGATCCGACCTGGCGCGTGCCGGTGTCGGTGCTCAAGGAGCACCACGAGAACGGCGACGACTCCCTCGAGCCGGTGATCGGCCCGGGACCGGAGAATCCGCTCGGCAAATACGCCTTCTACCTGCAGTGGCCAAGCTACCTGATCCACGGCACCAACAAGCCAGCCGGCGTCGGCCTGCGCTCGAGTCACGGCTGCATCCGCCTCTACCCTGAGGACATCGAGCAGTTCTACAACATGATCCCGGTCGGAACCGAGGTGCGGGTGGTCAATCAGCCGTTCCTGTTCGGCTGGGGCAACGGGCGGCTGTACCTGCAGCCCCTCGATGTGCTCGAGGACGATCAGCGCGACTGGAACAAGGCGCAGCGCAAGCTGCTCGGCAAGTCGCTGTCGGCGACGCTGCAGCAGCAGCTCAAGACCAACCACCAGCAGATCGACTGGGATCGGGTCGCATCGCTCGCTCACGACCCGCGCGGCATCCCGGTGCCGGTCTCCACCGCCGACGCGAGCCTCGAGCAGGTGCTCGCCGCCGCGCCGCGGGTGCAGAACGTGGTGCCGCAGGGCTCGACCTGGGATGGCAAGTCTGACCTGCCGATGGACGAGGCCTCCTTCAAGCAGATGTTCTCGGAGATCGAGCCCGGTGCCACCGCGCCGGCCACCCCGGGCTCCGCCGCCGCTCCGGCGGCCGCTGGCGCGGCCGGAGGCAAGACTCCGCCGCCGCCTCCCAAGGACGGCGGCTGATGGCGAGTGAGCCTTCGGAGCCGCAAGAGTCGCCTGCCCTGCCGCTGTCGCAGTGGCTACAGCTGATGCTGGCGGAGATCACCGCCAAGCGCGAAGCACACGAGCGCGCCCGCGCCGAGGAAGCACGCCGTAACGAAGAGCGCGCCGCGCACTCCGCCGATTCCCGCGGCGGCGCATCACAAGGCTGAGTCGCGGACGCGCCGCGATTGTGCCGACGGCGCTAACACGCTGTGCTAGAGTCCTGCGGGCACGATACCAAGAGGCGTCGAGTGGCCAATCGCCTTAACTCAGGCGCACAACTCGCCCAACCAAACCGTGATCTGCATGCCATCGAAGGCGTCGCGACCGGGGTCGCCGCTTTCGTTGGCCGTACGCTCAAGGGTCCGGTGTCGCGGCCGCTCACGGTAAGGAGCTTCGCCGAGTTCCAACAGCAGTTCGGCGGCCTGTGGCAGCCCTCGACGCTTTCTTACGCGGTAGAGCAGTTCTTCGAGAACGGCGGCCGCGAGGCGCGCATCGTGCGTGTCGTCAACGGCGCGCGGCCGCCGACCCTGAGTCTTCCGGCCGGCGGCGGCACGCTCACGCTGGTCGCGGTGAATCCCGGCTCGCGCGAGTATCTGCGCGCATCGGTCGACTATGACGGCCTGTCCGCCGCCGACGCGGACCGCTTCAACCTGGTGGTGCAGCGGGTGCGGACTGCGGGCTCGGAGCTGGTGGAAGACCAGGAGATCTACCGGCGCATATCGGTCGCGCCCGGCGCTACGCGCTCCGTCACCGACGCGCTGCTGCAATCGAGCCTGGTGCGGGTGCAGGGCGCGGTGCCTAAGTCTCGTCCCGATCGCTCGGCCGGTGCCCCGGGCGGCGTGGCGGTCGGCTACACGCTGTCCAATCCGGATGGCGACGACGGCGCGCCACTCACCGATTACGACGTGATCGGTTCGCGCGCGCGCGGCACCGGGCTGTTCGCGCTCGAGAGCGCCGGGCGTTTCAACATGCTGTGCATTCCGCCACTCGCCCGCGAGCAGGACGTGGGGCTGTCGACGCTGCTGGTCGCCGCGCGCGTCTGCCGCGAGCGCTGCGCGCTGCTGATGATCGATCCACCCGCCTCCTGGACCAGCGCCCCGGCGGCGCTCGAGGCGCTGCGCAGCTGGCCGTTCCGCAGCGACTGCGCGGTGATGTACTACCCGCGCATCCAGGCCCTCGACCGCTTGCGCGGGCGTGTCGAGGTCTTCGGCTCGAGCGCGGCGGCGGCCGGGATGATTGCGCGCGCCGACGAGAGCTGGCCGGTGTGGACGGCCGCCGAGCCCGAGGAGGCGCCGTTGCGCCCGGGGCTGCGGCCCGCGGTCGCGGTCTCGGATGGGGACCGCCTGCGCCTCACACAGGCCGGCGTCAACACGCTGCTCGCGGTGCGGGCCGCTGCGCGCGCCGGTCTGGGCCCGCGCACACTGGCTGCGGGGGGCAGCGGCACGTCGGACTGGCGCTACCTGTCGGCGCGGCGCCTCGCGCTCTACATCGCCGCGAGCATCGAGCAGGGCACTCGTTGGGTACTGCTCGAGCAAAACGGGCCGACGACCTGGGCGCGCGCCCGGGCAGGCGCCCAGGAATTTCTCGACGCGCTCGCCGAGCAGGGCGCCTTTGCCGGCGCCACGGCGCGCGACAGCCACTTCGTCATCTGCGACGAGCGGATCAACGGCGAGCAGAGCGTCGCCGAGGGCAAGCTCAATCTGCTGTTTGGCTTTGCCACCACCAGGCCCGGCGAGTTCGACACCTGGCTGGTCACGCATCGCCCCGGCGCCAGCCGTGTGCGCCCGGTGTCGGTCAACCGCTCGGCCACCGCGCAGCAGCGGGTCGAGTGGGAGATCACGACGTCCATCCTGCGCGGGGGACTGGCCGACCGGCCGAAAGCGCCTGCGCCTTAGTCCGCTTTGCCGAAGCCGCCGCCGCCCGGCGTGAGAATGGTGAGCTCGTCCCCCGGAGTCACGTCGAAGCGCGCGGTCGCGCCGAGCGTCTCGATCGCACCCGTGGCGCGCCGGATGCGTGCCTCGCCGCGCGCCCCCGGCCCGCCGCCGGCGAGGCCGAAGGGCGCAACGCGGCGGTGATTGGCGAGCAGCGCCCCGGAGAACGGTGCGCGAAACTCGATGCGCCGCACGACACCGTCGCCGCCGTGATGGCGGCCGCGCCCTCCGGAGCCGCGCCGGATGGCGAACTCCCGCACCAGCACCGGGAACTTTGCCTCGAGGATCTCAGGATCGGTGAGCCGCGAGTTGGTCATGTGAGTGTGGACCGCATCGCAGCCGTCGAAATCAGGCCCGGCGCCGGCCCCGCCGGCGATGGTCTCGTAGTACTGCAGCTGCTGGTCGCCGAAAGTAAGGTTGTTCATCGTCCCCTGGGAGGCCGCGAGTATTCCGAGCGCGCCATAGAGCGCGTCGACGATGCATTGCGAGGTCTCGACGTTGCCGGCCGCCACCGCCGCCGGCGGCCGTGGATCGAGCATCGAGCCCGGCGGGATGACGATCTCGAGCGGCTCGAGGCAGCCTTCGTTGAGCGGAATCGGCCGCTCGATCAGCGTGCGGAAAACGTACAGCACCGCCGCCAGGCACACGGCGCGCGGCGCGTTGAAGTTGTGCGCTCCCTGGCCTGATGTGCCGGTGAAGTCGACACGCGCGCGGCGCGCGCCGCGGTCGATGTCGATGCGCACGGCGATTACCTGCTCGCCGTCCATCTCGTAGCGGAATTCGCCGCTCAGCTGCTCGCCGATGGCGTTGCGCACCGAGAGCGCGGCGTTGTCCTGAACTTCGCGCATGCGCTGGTGCAGGCTCTCGAGCCCGTAGCGCGCGACGGCGCGGCGAACTTCGGCGATGCCGCGCGCGTTGGCGGCCAGCTGCGCGCGCAGGTCGGCCAGATTCTGCTCCGGTGAGCGTGCCGGCCAGCGGCCGGCGGCGAGCGCCGTGCGCAGCTCCCGCTCCCGCAGCGTCGAGCCGCTCACCAGCTGGAAGCACTCGAACAGCGCCCCTTCCTCTTCTATGGTGCGGCTGAAGGGCGGCATCGAGCCCGGGGTCATCCCGCCGATGTCGGCGTGATGGGCGCGCGAGGCGACGATGAAGTCCGCTTGGCTCCCGCCGCCGATGAATATCGGCGTGACGACCGTCATGTCGGGCAGATGGGTGCCGCCGTGGTAGGGGCTGTTGAGGAGCCAGGAATCGCCGGGCGCAAGCTGGCCGGCGCGGGCTTCGAGGACCGCGCGGACGCTCGCGCCCATCGATCCCAAGTGCACCGGCATGTGCGGCGCGTTGGCAACCAGCCCGCCGTGTGAGTCGAACAGCGCACAGGAGTAATCGAGCCGCTCGCGGATGTTGACCGACTGGGCGGTCGCCTTGAGCACCTCGCCCATCTGCTCGGCGATGTGCATGAAGAGGTTGTTGGATATCTCGATGCGGGCCGGGTCGGCCGCCGCGCCGGCGCGCGCTGCGGGTGAGGCCGGATCGGACTCGAGCAGCAGCTCGCCGCCCGCGAGCAGGCGCGCCCGCCAGCCGCTCTCCAGCACCACGGTGCTGTGCGGCTCGACGATGAGTGCCGGGCCCGCGAGCGTGCCCGCAACGGCGCTCATCGACACGAGTGGTACCTCGCGCCAGCCATCGAACCAGGCACGTGCGGTCCGGGGGAGAACCGCGGTGCCTGGCGCGGGCATGACGAGCCGCGCGGCATCGAGCGATGCCAGGCGCGCCTCGGCGCGCACGGCCTCGATCACGACGTCGAGGCTGTGAGCCGCGAAGCCGAAGCGTTTCAGGTGCTCGGCGTGGAAGCGCTCGCGTACCTCGGCGAGCGCACCGAACGGCACCGAGAGCGTCACGTCGCTGTCGCCCGCGCGTACCTCGAGCAGCAGCACCACCCGCACGCGTCCCGGCTCGGGGTCGAAGGCGCTGAGCTCCTCGCGCGCCTGCGACTCGAGTTGCGCGAGCCGCTCAGCCGCCGTGGCGAGCCCTGCGGGCCCGAGCGGCCGGCGCAGGCTCGCGCGCCGCACCGCGAGACGGTCGGCCACGCCGATGCCGAACGCCGACAGCACGCTCGCGAGCGGATGGATCAGGACGCGGCGCATGCCGGCGGCGCGCGCCACGCGGCAGGCGTGCTGGCCCGCCGCCCCGCCGAAGCAGAACAGCGTGAAGTCGCCCGCATCGAGCCCCTGCCGCGCCGACACCTGGCGGATGGCATTGGCCATCGACTCGACGCCGACTTCCAGGAACGACTCGGCGACCATCTCCGCAGAACAGCCGTGCGCGGCCTCGGCGTTGACGCGGGTGGCGAGCCCGGCAAAGGCGGCCGCGACCACCTCCGGGTCGATGCACGATCGGCCGTCCTCGCCGAACACCGCCGGCAGGGTGTCGGGGCGCAGATGGCCGAGCAGTACCTGGACGTCGGTGAGCGTCAGCGGTCCGCCGCGCCGGTAGCACGCCGGTCCCGGCTCGGCGCCCGCCGAGGCGGGTCCGACCGCGAAGCGCCCGTCCCTGAAGCTCAAGATCGAGCCGCCGCCGGCGGCGATCGTGTGCACGTCGAGCATCGGCTGGGTGAGGCGCACGCCTGCGATCGCGTGCTCGAAGCGCTGCGGCAGCTCGCCGTCGGTCAGCGACACGTCGGTCGAGGTACCGCCCATGTCGAAACCGATGAGCCTGGGAAAACCGGCGCGCGCGCCGACCCAGTGCATGCCGATGAGTCCGCCCGCCGGCCCCGAGAGCACGCTCGACATGGCGTGGAAGGCGGACGCGTCCGCGAGCCCGCCGTTGCTCTGCATCAGCGTGAGGCGTGCCCGGGGATCGAGCGCGCGCAGCTCACGCGTGAGCCCCCCGAGGTAGGCGCGCAGCGGCAGCGCCAGGTAGGCGTTGAGCACCGTAGTGTCGCCGCGCGTCACGTAGCGCACCATGGGGGAGAGCTCGTGCGACACCGAGACCTCCTCGAACCCGAGCTCGCGGGCCGCGGCGGCGGCGCGCCGCTCGTGCTCGGGATGGCGCCAGCCGTGCAGGAACACGATGGCCACCGCACGGCGCCCGGCGCGCCGCGCGCGGGCGAGGTCCGCCCGCAGCCGGCTCTCATCGAGAGGCACAAGGACGACGCCCTCGGCATCGATACGCTCGCTCGCCTCGATCACCGCCGCATGCAGCAGCTTCGGCAGCACGATGTGGCGCGCGAAGATGTCGGGCCGGTTCTGGTAGCCGACACGCAGGGCATCGGCAAAGCCCGCGGTCGTCACCAGGACGACGGGCTCGCCGGTGCGTGTCAGCAGCGCATTGGTCGCGACCGTCGTGCCGACCTTCACCTCGGTCACCGGCGTGCGCGCAGCGACCGCGGCCTGAATGTCGCGCGCCGCCGCAAGTCCGGGATCGCCGCCGGCGGCGCCGCCGGCGGGTACCGACAGCACCTTGCGCACGTGCAGCGCACCATCCGGAGCGAGCCCCACGACGTCGGTGAAAGTGCCGCCGCGGTCGATCCAGAACTGCCAGCCGGCTTCGCTTCCGCGCGCCTCGCCCGATTGGCTTAACGATTCCATTGCCTGCATTATTCGCCCATGTCGAGCCGGCACCCAGTCCCCGCCGTCGCTTCGTGGAGGCGACCGTGACCCGTCACGTCGTGTTCTCCCACGGGCAGGAGAGCGGCCCGTGGGGCCGCAAGATTACCGCGCTCGCCGAGGTTGCTCGCAGCGAAGGCTACGAGACGCACTCGGTCGACTACCGCGGGATCGATCTGCCGCGCGCGCGCGTGGCGAAGCTGGTCGACTTCTGCAAGGAGCTGGCCGGAGACCTGGTGCTGGTCGGCTCGAGCATGGGCGGCTACGTTGCGGTCGCGTCCGCCTCGCTGCTGCACGCCCGCGGCCTGTTCCTGATGGCACCGGCGCTCTATCTCGAGGGACTGCCGGAGCTGCGCGCCGGCTCGCTCGATTGCCCGGCCGCCGTGGTGCACGGCTGGCGCGACGAAGTGGTGCCGTACGAGCACAGCGTGCGCTTCGCGCACGGCTACCGCGCGGCGCTGCATCTGCTCGACGCCGATCATCGGCTGTACAACCAGATCCGTGTGATCCAGCACCTGTTCGAATACTTTCTGATCGCGCTCGACCTGCCCGCCATCGCCTTCGAATGACGCGGCGCGCGGCGCGGCTTCAGCGCCGCAGGCGGATGGCGCGCTCGGCGATGCGGTCGACCACGCCCGGCGCCACCAGCCGCGCCCAGCGCCCGAGGCGCCCACGTGCCGAGGTAATGAGCAGCCGCTGCCGCTTGCGCATCGCGCGCGCGATGAGCCGCGCGCATTGCTCGCTCGTCATGATGCGCGGCTCATCCATGGGAGTCTTCCCGAGGGGGCGCCCGTCGGCACCCAGTGCCCCCTTGTGCAGCTCGCTCTTGACGAAGTCGGGAGCCACGATGGTGACGTCGACGCCGCTGCCCCGCAGCTCGATGCGCAGCGACTCGAAGAAGCCGACCATGGCGTGCTTGCTGGCGGCGTAGCCGGTGCGCTCGGGTACCCCGGTGAGTCCGGCGATGCTGGCGACCGCCACGATCAGCCCGCGCGAGTTCTTGAGATACGGCAGTGCCGCCGCAGTCATGTGCGCCGCCCCGAGGTAATTGACCGCGAGCAGCCGCTCGAGGGGCGCGAGGTCCGCGAGCGCATCGAACCGCGCCCACATGGTCATGCCGGCGTTATTGACCAGCGCATCGAGCTTCTGGAAGCGTTCCAGCGTGCTCGCCACCATCTGCCGGCAGTCCGCGCCCCGGGTGACGTCGCCGGGAACGGCGAGCACCGCCGCCCCAAGCGCCGCGCACTCGCCGGCGGTCTGCGCGAGCCGGCTGGCGTCCCGGGCGTTGAGGGAGAGCTGCGCCCCGGCGCGCGCCAGCTCGAGCGCGAGGGCCCGCCCGATGCCGGTCGAGGCCCCCGTGATCAGGACTGTCTTACCCTGGAAAGTGTCCATTTGCGCCACTGCCGCCTATTGCGGCCGAGCCGCCGCGGGAGCACATCATAGGGCGCTGATTTGGCTGCTGCTTGCCGCCCCGCGTGGCCGAGTCGTAGACTTCCCGCCGCGGACTCTGTGTTGCGGAACAAACAAGAACCCGGCGTGCGTGCGCGAGCAGCGGGTGCAGATCAACGCAATCACGTAACTTCCGGCGCCGGCGCAGGCGGCGGTCCATGGCGGTCGGACCGGCCCCTGTTGGGGCCTCGAGGGAGCAGGGGGAGACATGAGGAAAATGCACATTGGGCGTCGCGGGCTGCTGATCGCCCCGGCGGCGGCTTGTCTGACTCTGGGCCTGAGTCCTGACGCGCGCGCATTCAGCTTCGGGTCCGGGGACTGGGCCGCCTCCTGGGACACGACCATCGGCTACGGCCAGGGGTTTCGTACCGAAGGGCGCGATTGCGCGCTGATCGCCCTTGCCGACGGCGGCTGCGGCTACGGACCCAACATCGACGACGGTGATCTCAACTACGGCAAGGGCACGTTCACCGCGGCGCTGACCGGGGTGACCGAGTTCTCGCTCAAATATAAGGATACGGCCGGCATCTTCGTCCGCGGCTCGGGCCTCTATGACTTCTACGTCATGGGCAACAACACCGAGCGCACGCCGCTCACGCCCGCCGCTAAGGATATCGTCGGCAGCTACACGCGCCTGCTCGATGCATTCGGCTATCTGCGCTTCAACACGGGCACGATGCCCTCCGAGCTGCGACTCGGCCGGCAGGTGGTGGACTGGGGCGAGAGCCTGTATATCCCCGGAGGCCTCAACCAGGTCGACTACTTCGATGTCACCGCGCTGCAGGTACCGGGCGCTGAGCTCAAGCAGGCGCTGCTGCCCGATGAGTCGGCGATCCTCAATCTGCAGCTCACCAAGAATCTGAGCACCCAGCTCATTTACCTCTTCGACTGGCACGAGAACATCATCGAGCCGGATGGCGCCTACTTCAGCACCAACGACATCGCCGGCGCCGGCGGCAATAAGATCGTGCTCGGCTTCGGCCCGATCTCCGACCAGGGGGTCGACTTCACGCCGCTCGGTGGCTCGCTGATCAGCAATTTCCAGAGCATCCCCCGGCTGCCCGACGAGCGGCCTCCGAACTCCGGGCAGGCCGGCATCAACTTCAAGCTATTCCTGCCGAACTTCGGCCAGGGCACCCAGCTCGGCTTCTATTTCCTCAACTATGCGAGCCGCTCGCCGGTAATCTCCTTTCAGACCGGCAGTCAGGCGGGCTTCGGCAACGCCTTCGGAGCGGCCGAAGCCGTGGGCGCCGCCGCGCAGGCGGTCGCCGCGGGCCTGCCATTGCCGGCGGCCATTGCCACAGGTTCGGCGGTCGGCCAGCAGGCCGCCGCGGGGGCCGGTGGGAACCTGAGCGCCGCGACGGCGACGGAGTACGCCACCATCGGCGCCAACACGCTGCTCGCGGGCGGCAATGTCAGCAATCAGGCGAGCAGCCTCGCGGCCAACGAATACGCGCGCACGGAAGGCTACTTCGAGCAGTTCCCGCAGGACATCAAGATGCTGGGAATCTCCTTCAATACGGAGATCCAGGCGACCGGCACGTCGCTGCAGGGTGAGCTCGCTTTCCGCCACAACGTGCCGTTGCAGCTCGATCTGCCCGAGCTCATCTACGCCTCGCTCACCCCCTTCGAGACGGGCCTCAATCAGCTCCTTGGCAAGCCCGTCACCGGGCCCGGGAACTGCCAGCCGGCGTCCGCAACTCCCATCACGGGATGCAACCAGTTTGGCTTGTACGGCCTGGGGCAGACCGTACAGGGCTATGAGCTGAAGGATACCTGGCACTTCGATGTCAGCGGCACCCAGATCTGGGCCAACGTGCTCAAAGCCTCGCAAGCGGTGTTGACCGTCGAGGCCGGGGCCGACTACGTGTCACTCCCGAACAAGTACACCGGCGGCCCGGAGGGCTTCGGCCTGCGCTTCGGCGGTCCGGGCACGTTGAGCGGCAATCCGAACCTCGGCGGTTACCCGGAGTTCCCCGCCGTGAACGGCCAGTGCGTTGCGACCAGCTTCTCCAATCCGCTCGGCCAATGCGTCATTCCGGGCTCCGAGTTCGCCAGCGACTTTGCCTGGGGTTACGTGGTCGCCGGCCACCTCGATTACGACAACGTGATCGGCGACTGGAAGCTCACGCCGCACCTCACCTGGAGCCAGGACGTGAGCGGCAACTCACCCGGTCCCGGCGGCGCCTTCCTCGCCGGCCGCTATGCGAGCACGGTGGGAATCACGGCGAGCGTACGCCAGATGTGGCAGTTCGACGTCTCGTATACCCACTACGGCGGTGCCGGTGAGTACAACCCGCTGGCCGATCGCGATTTCATCGCCGCCAGCGTCAAGTTTTCATTCTAAGAGCCGCGCAGCCCGACGGGCATGTGTGAGCGATGGAGGGGGCTGCAATGAAAATGGTGTTGCGTTTGGCGGCGGCGATCCTGTTTGCGCAGGCCGCCTGGGGTGCGGTGAGCCCTGAGGAAGCGGCGCGGCTCGGGCAGGATCTGACACCGCTCGGGGGCGAGAAGGCCGCTAACGCCGACGGCTCGATTCCTGCGTGGACGGGCGGCCTCAGGTCGGCGGCCGACGCCGGCTTTGCCAGCTATCACCCGCCCGATCACTACCCCGACCCCTACGCGAGCGACAAGCCGCTGTTCACCATCACGAGCGCAAATCTCAGTCAGTACGCAGCGAAGCTCACCGAGGGGCACAAGGCGCTCTTCAAGACCTACTCCGACTACAAGATGATCGTCTACCCGACGCATCGCAGCGGCGCTGCGCCCGAGAGCGTCTACGAGGCCACCAAGCGCAACGCCACGACCGCCAGGCTGGTCCCCGACGGTAATGGCTTCACCGGCGCGATCGGCGGCACGCCATTCCCGATTCCCCAGTCGGGGCTCGAGGTGTACTGGAATCACCTGACACGCTACCGCGGGGTGGCCGCGGCACTCGAGATTGGCCAGGCCCCGATGACCGCAAGCGGTGCTTTCACGCTGGTGAAATTCAAGGAGGAGTTCTTCTTCCCGTACTACGAGCCGGGCATGACCGAAGCGGCCATGAACAACATTCTCGTGTACTTCACGCAGGAGACCGTCGCACCGGCGCGCCTCGCGGGCGAGGTGCTGCTGGTGCAGGAGACGCTCAATCAGGCGAAGGAGAGCCGCCGCGCCTGGATCTACAATGCGGGCCAGCGCCGCGTGCTGCGCGCGCCGCAGGTCGCCTTCGACAATCCGGGCACCAGCGCCGACAACCTGCGCACCGACGACCAGTTCGACGTCTACAACGGCAGCCCGCAGCGCTACAACTGGAAGCTGGTCGGCAAGAAGGAGATATACGTTCCGTATGACGCCTACCGCCTGCAGGAGGGGACGCTCAAGTACAGCGAGCTGCTCCACAAGGGCCACATCAACCAGGATTACGCGCGCTACGAGCTGCACCGCGTGTGGGTCGTGGATGCCACGCTCAAGCCCGGTCAGAGCCACATCTACAGCCGGCGGACGATGTACGTCGACGAGGATTCCTGGCAGATGCTCGCGGTCGACTGCTACGACGTGCGCGGGCAGCTCTACCGCGTGCAGGAAGGGCACGCGATGAACTACTACAACCTGCCCTCGCTCTGGACGTCCCTGGAGCTCATCATGGACCTCTCGAACGGGCGTTATATCGCGCTCGGCCTGCAGAGCGAGGAGCCGCACTCGTACGATCTCAGCGTCAAGCGCACGCCCGCCGACTATCAGCCGAGCGTCCTGGAGCGCCGCGGCATCCGGTAAGACGCCGTGGATTCGGGCGCGCCCCGAGGGTCTCATCTTGCGCTCGCGGCCGCGCTTGCGGTGGTTGCCTGGGCGGCTCGGGCGCAGGCGGCGTCGGCGCAGCCCGCTCCACGGAGCGCGGAGCAGGCGCCGCTAGCCGCCCACACACTGCTGATCGCCCTCGCCGCCGCCGGCGAGCGGCTGGTCGCGGTCGGCGACCGCGGCGTGATCGTGCTCTCGGACGACCGCGGGCTGAGCTGGAAGCAGGCGGCGAGCGTGCCCGTCCAGGCGCTGCTTACCGGCGTGTGCTTCTTCGATCCAACGCACGGCCTGGCGGTCGGCCACGATGAGGTCATCCTCACAACCGGGGACGCAGGAGAGAACTGGCGGCTGGTCCACTATGCGCCCGAGGCGCAGCGGCCACTGCTCGATGTGTGGTGCGCCGCGGGTGGCAAGGCGATCGCCATAGGCGCTTACAGCGCTTATTTCACCAGCGCCGACGGTGGTGCGAGCTGGCGCACGGGGCAGTTCGCGCCGACTGCCGCGCCGCGACGGGTGGCTGCGGCGCCCGCCGGGTCCAAGTCCAGTGCGATTGAAGAGACGGGCGGCGGCTACCACCTCAATCGCATCGTGGGCGCCTCCGCTACCCGGCTCTACATCGCCGCTGAGGCCGGACACCTGTACCGCAGCGACGACAGCGGCGATCACTGGCAGGAGCTCGCCTCGCCCTACGCCGGCTCGTTCTTCGACGTGCTGCCGCTCACGGGCGATGCGCTGCTGGCGAGCGGCCTGCGCGGCAACCTGTACCGCTCCGAGGACGCCGGCGCGAGCTGGCAGCAGATTGCGACCGGCACCGTGGCGCTGCTCGATGGCGCGGCCGCGCTGCCGGGCGGAGCGCTCGCCGTCGTCGGCCTCTCGGGCGTGGTGCTGGTGAGCCGCGACGGCGGCCGTTCCTTCAGCCTCGAGCAGCAGAGTGACCGCAGCGGGCTCGGCGCCGCGCTCGCCGTCGGCAGGGACGAGCTCGTCGTCGCCGGTGAGGGCGGCGTCCGGCGGATTACGCTCGGCGCAGCGACGGCGGCGGACATGGCGGAGGCGCACCGATGACCGGGGGCCTGAGCGGGGAAGCGCCGCTGCCGGGCCTGGGGGGCGTCCTCGAGCGCCTCATTTTCGGGCACCGCACGCTGATCCTCGTGCTGTTCACCCTCGGCACCCTCGCTCTCGGCGCGACGGCGGTGCATGGCCTGCGCATCGACACCTCGTTCCTCAAGACGTTGCCGGTGCAGCACGAGTACATGCGGACCTATCTCGACCCGAAGGTGGCCGAGTTCCAGGGCGCCAACCGCGTGCTGGTGGCGCTGATCGCGCGCGATGGCAACATGTTCACGCCCGAGTTCTTCGCCGCGATGCGCAAGGCGACCGACGAGGTCATCGTCACCGACGGTATCGACCGCACGCGCGTGCAGTCGATTTTCACGCCCAACGTGCGCTACATCGAGGTGGTCGAGGACGGCATTGAGGCGGGCGACGTGATGCCGCAGGGTTTCACGCCCACGCCCGAGAACTTTGCGCGTGTGCGCGACAACATCAGGAAGGCCGGCATCATCGGGCGCCTGGTGGCCAACGATTTCTCCGGAGCGCTGGTGAGTGCGATCGTGCTCGATCAGGACGCGCAGGGGCGTCCGGTCGACCCGATCGCGGTGGCCAACGCCCTCGAGCTGAACGTCCGCCAGAAGATCGAGCGGCCCGAGGCCGGGCAGGGTCCCGCGCCCCCCAGCGTACAGGCGCGTGCGAGCGGCGGGATCGAGACGGCCGCGTTCCCGCGCCACGGGATCGACGTGCGCATGATCGGCTTCGCAAGGTGATGGGCGACATCGCCGCGGGGGCGACCTCGGTCGTCATGTTCGCGGGCATCACGCTGGTGCTGACGCTGCTCGCGGTGCGGATCTACTGCCAGTCTTGGCGCATCGCCTTCGTGCCGGTGCTGTGCTCAGCCATAGCCGTCGTATGGCAGCTCGGCGCGCTGGTGCTGCTGCACTACGGGATCGATCCGATCGGCCTGCTGGTGCCGTTCCTGATCTTTGCGATCGGCGTGAGCCACGGCGTGCAGAAGATCAGCGCGGTCGCGGACGCCGCGCTCGCCGGGCTCGAGAGCGTCGAGGCGGCCCGACGCGTCTTCCGGCAGCTGCTGATGCCCGCCGTCATCGCCCTGCTCGCGGACCTGGTCGGATTCGTGACCATCCTCCTGATCCCGGTGCAGGTGATCCGCGAGATGGCCATCACGGCGAGCATCGGCGTCGCGATCGTCATCCTCACGGACCTGGTGTTGTTGCCGGTGGTGGTGTCCTACGTGCATTTCGGTCCCGGCTTCCGCACCCGCGTGGAGCGGCGCCAGCAGCACCTGGCGACGGTCTGGCGCCACATGGGGGCCATCACCGCCCGGGGCCCCTCGCTCGCCATCATCGCGATCGCCGCGCTGCTCGCCGTGGCGGGCTGGTGGAAAGGGCGCGAGACCCCGATCGGGGATACCCAGGCGGGGGTGCCGGAGCTGCGGGCGGATTCGCGCTACAACCGCGACAACGACGTCATCACGACCAAGTTCTCCATCGGCGTCGACGTGCTCACCGCGATCGTGGAATCGCAGGAGCCGGTATGCGTCCGGCACGACCTCATGACGGCGGTCGACCGCTTCGGCTGGCACATGCGCAACGTCCCCGGTGTCCAGGAAGTCATTACCCTGCCCTTCATCGCCAAGGTGGCGATCGCCGGCTGGAACCAGGGGAGCCTCAAGTGGCGCAGCATCCCCCGCGAGCAGACCCAGCTCACCCAGTCGAGCCGCTACATCGAGACCAGCACCGGGCTGCTCAACGAGAACTGCGACGTCATACCGGTGATGATGTTTCTCACCGATCACCGCGCCGAGACCATTGCGCGCTCGATCGCGGCGGTCAAGGAGTGGCGGCGAGCCAATCCGCTCGATGGCGCCGTGGTGCGCCTCGCCGCGGGCAACGTCGGAGTCATGGCGGCGACCAACGAGACCGTCGAGGCCAAGCAGCTGCTGATACTCGCGGGCGTCTTCAGCGCCGTCATCGTGATGTGTCTGCTGACTTTCCGCTCACTGGTAGGCACGGTGCTGGTGGTGGTGCCGCTGGCACTGGTCTCGGTGCTGGTGTACGCGGTGATGGCGCTCGTTGGCATTGGACTCAAGGTCTCGACGCTGCCGATGGTGGCGCTCGGCGCGGGCATCGGCGTCGACTACGGCATCTACTTCTTCAGCCGCATGCAGGAGTTTCTGCACCAGGGGCAGACGGTGCGCGAATCCTACGTACATACGCTGCGGGTCACCGGCGCCAGCATCATCTTTACCGGCATCACGCTCGCCATCGGGGTCGCCACCTGGGTGTTCTCGCCGCTCAAGTTCCAGGCGGACATCGGCGTAATGCTTACCTTCATGTTCCTGGTGAACATGCTGGCGGCGATCATCCTGCTGCCGGCGCTCGCCGCCTGGCTGATCCGGCCGGCGCCGCCGGCGACCGCGACTCCTTAGGACGTGGGGCCGCCGGGAGGCAGGTAACCAAAGCCGCGCGCCATCAGCGCGGCGCACGCCAGGATCACTACGATCGCGGTGAGCTCGAGCATTAGACACAGCCGTACGCGCCGGGTTCGCTCGGCGCTCACTTGCGGGGCGGCACCAGCTCTGAGCGCCGCGTTCCACGACAGGAAGGTGATGGTCGGATAGATCGAGATCAGCGCGGCGAGCAGGAACGCCGCGAGCTTGGTGAGGAAGAAGACGTCGCGCAGGTAGTAGACCGCCGTCTTCTCGAAATAGGCGACGCGCAGGGCGCCGACGATGAGCACCGCCGCAGCCGACAGCCCGAAGATGAGGTCGGTGCGCTGCAGGCGTCGCGCCTGCACCGTGGTGAGCGGCGGCTTGAACATCGCGACCTCCACCGCCACAGCTGCCACCAGCGTGAAGGCGGCGAGGTGGTGCAGAAAAGCCATCGCTGCCGACGAGTACATGAGTGTCTCCTGGAGATTGTCCATATCACTCGTCCCAGCGCGGCCGCCCGCGCAGCCGCTTGACGCGCTGCACGCGCGTCTTGCCCTCGAGGCGCCGCTCGCGCGCGGCGCGGGTCGGCGCGGTGGCACGGCGGGCCTTGGGCGGCGCGAGCGAGCGGCGGATGAGCTCCGCCAGCCGCTCGCCGGCCTCGCGGCGGTTCTCTCCCTGGCTGCGGTGATTGCGCGCCACGATGAGCAGCGCGCCGTCGGCCGTGATGCGGCGGCCGGCGAGCGACCTGAGGCGCGCCTTCACCTCGGGACCGAGGACGGCGCTCGCGGCGAGATCGAAGCGCAGCTGCACCGCGGTCGCCACCTTGTTGACGTTCTGGCCGCCGGGACCCGAGGCACGCACGAAGGACGCCGACAGCTCGTCATCCGGAATCGCCAGCTGCGCATTCACCCGCAACGGCACGTGCGCGCACCCCTTCGGTTCGCGCGGTGCTTCAGTCCGCAGCCCGGTCGCGCCCGGGCGCGGCGGCCGCGCCGCCCGGCGGCGTCGAGCGGCTGCGGGCATCGACCAGGCGCGTGACGCGCTGCGGGACCGGGATGCGCACCCCGTGGGCGCGGAAGACCCGCCAGATCGCGCGGTTGACGTCCGAGCGCACGTTGTTGACGCCGTTCACCGGATCGGCGATCCAGAAGCGGATCTCGAGCCGCATGCCGTTCTCATCGAAACTGATGAGGCGCGACACCGGCGGCGGGTCGCGCAGGATGCGCGGATGCCCCTCGGCGGCTTCCAGCAGCACCTGCAGTGCGACCTCCGGATCGTCCTCGTAGCTCACGGTCACCGGCAGCCTGATGCGCACCCGCTGGTCCGAATAGCTCCAGTTGATGAAGGGGCTCGTGATCAGGTTCTGGTTCGGCACCAGGGTATCGACGCCGTCGCGGTCGCGTACCACGACGTAACGGCCGCGCAGCTCCTGTACCCAGCCGAAGTTGCTGCTGCCGGTGCTGTCACCGGTGTTGGCGGAGGTGAAGCTGATGACGTCGCCCGGCTTGATCGACCTGTCCATCAGCAGCACGAAGCCGCTGACGAAGTTACTGGCGACCGATTGCAGGCCGAAGCCGAGCCCCAGGCCGATGGCGCCGAACAGCACGTTGAGCGTGGTGATGTCGACGCCCGCGGCATTGACTCCCAGCAGGATCCCGAGACCGATGAGCAGGAAGTGGGTGAACTTGGAGATTCCCACCCGCGTCGACACCGCGACCTGCTCGAGCCGCATCATGTAGCGCTCGAACGCGCGGGCGATGAGGCTCGCGACCACCACGAAGGCGGTCACCACCACCAGCCCCTTGAGCAGCTCCCACAGGCTGAACTGACTGCGGCCCGGCACCAGGCTGACGCGGTTGAGGGCCGCCTCGATCAGGTCGAGCCAGCCGAGCATCGCCAGCGCTGCGATGACCGTCAGGGTCGCCGTGATCGTGACCTGGCGGCTGCGCACCCAGGAGCCGGGGCCGAGCAGCCGCCCGAGCACGTACACCCCGAGGCGCATCACGACCGCCGCGGTCGCCACCTGTACCGCGCTGTCGACCACGGCGGTGCTGAGGGCGGCGGCGGCGAGCGCGGCATGCGCCACGAGCAGTGCGGCGAGCGCGGCCAGCAGCGGCGCGAGCACGGCCGCGGCGTCGAGCAGCCGTTCGCGCCAGCTCGGGCGCAACGGCGCCGCCACGTCCTTGAGGGCGCGCCGCGAGCGTGAGACGCGTGCCAGGTACAGGGCGATCCCGACCGCGATCAGGATCGCGAGCGTCTCGGCCAGGAATTGTGCGGAGGTGAGGCGGAGAATGACGCTCTTCACGGCGCTTTCGGCATCAGTCATCAGGCATTCAGGTCCGGGATCAGCTGGCTCTCCAGGCGTGCGATCTGATCCTTGAGCATCAGCTTGCGCTTCTTCAGGCGCTTCAACTGCAGCTCGTTGATGTGCAGGTCGAGCGACAGCCGTGAGATGACCTCATCGAGGTCGCGGTGCTCGATACGCAACTGACGGAGCTTTTCCACGTTGCGAAACAGCTCGCGATCGACGTTGTCTTCGATTTCCGCCATGCTTTTCGCCAGTCTCGGGACGCAACAGGAAAACAGGCTGGACGGCCTCGGAGCTGCTGGCGGCAGCCCCCAAGAAGCCGAGCTTAGCCGAGCGCGGCGGTAAGCGCCACGGGCACACGCCGCCACCGGCTGCCGCAGCCGCAGCAACGCATTTCGGCCGGCTCAGCGACCCCGGGCCTGGCGTCCGGGATGGTGACCCCGCCCGCCCCGCGGACCCCCGCCCGAGCGGCCTCGCTGGGGTCGGTGCGGCCGGTGGGACCGGGGTGGGGGGCTGCCGGGCAGAACTTCCTTCGCCAGCAGATCGGGCGTGATCGCGCCGGCGGGGATCTTGTGTCCGAGATAGTCCTCGATCTCCGGCAGCGCGACCGCGTACTCCTCGCAGGCGAAACTGATGGCATCGCCCTCGGCGCCGGCGCGCGCGGTGCGCCCGATGCGGTGCACGTAGTCGGCCGGATCCTGCGGCAGATCGAAATTGAACACGTGGCTCACGTCCGGGATGTGCAGGCCGCGCGAGGCGACGTCGGTCGCGATCAGCACTGCGAGCTCGCCGTCGTGGAAATTGCGCAGGAACCGCAGGCGCTTGTTCTGCGGCACATCGCCGGAGAGCGCCTGGGCGTGAAAGCCGTTGGCGTGCAGCACGCTCTCGAGCCGCTCGGCGCTGCGCTTGGTGTTGACGAACACCAGGGTGCGCACCGCCTCGCTCTGGTGCAGCAGCCCGATGAGCAGCGGCACCTTCTCCTCCATGGCGGGGTAGTAGATGATCTGCCGCACGGCGTCCACGGTCCGCTTGTCGGGCTCGATACGCACCAGCTCGGGGTTGTTCATGTGCTCGTAGGCGAGCTCGAGCACCCGGTAGGAGAGCGTGGCGGAGAACAGCATCGACTGGCGGCGCTGCGGCGGCGGCAGGCGGCGCAGGATGTAGCGGATGTCGGCGATGAACCCGAGGTCGAACATCCGGTCGGCCTCGTCGAGCACCATTACCTGCGCGTGCCGCAGGTCGTAGACGTGCTGCTTGAAGTAGTCGATCAGGCGGCCGGGGGTGCCGATCAGCACATCGCAGCCGGCGGCGAGCTCCTGGCGCTGCTTGTCGTAGTCGATGCCGCCGAACACCACCGAGTGCCTGAGTCCGGTGTGCGCGCCGAGCGTGAGCGCATCGTGGTGGATCTGCACGGCGAGCTCGCGCGTCGGCGCCACGATCAGCGCGAGCACCGAGGTCCGGTGGCGCTGCGCGCCCGCGGGCCGCGTGAGCAACGTCTGGTACATCGCGATGAGGAACGCTGCGGTCTTGCCGGTGCCGGTCTGCGCCTGCCCGGCGACGTCGCGCCCGGCGAGCGCGATCGGCAGCGTCTGCGCCTGGATGGGCGTGCACTGGGAGAAGCCCGCCTGCCGCACGCCCTGCATCACTTCCTCGCGCAGGCCGAGGGACGCAAACGAAACGGGAGCAGAGTGTGGATCAGTCATCAGTTAGCAGCCGGAGTGTTATGCGAAAAGCGGCCAGGGACTTGAAAAAACGGCCCGGAAGCGCTACAAAGTGTCTCAGTCGGCGGCCCCCGTGCAGGTCCGCACCCGCCAGCCCGGTAATCCTTCCCCCTAAGGGTCTGATACTCAACCGACGAGTTAGTGTAACCGTTTGACGGGTGCAACTGGCAGCGCTTTTCTGCACTTGTGCCGACCCGCGCCGATTTTTTCCGCAAGCTCCAAACAAAGCAATTCTTCCACACTCTGTATCAACGGAGGTTGAACCGCGTGAGTAGCCCGAACATCGTGCATACCACCGACGCAACTTTTACACAGGACGTCCTCAAATCCGACAAACCGGTGCTGCTGGACTTCTGGGCCGAATGGTGCGGCCCCTGCAAGATGATCGCCCCGATACTCGATGAGATCGCGAGCGAGTATCAGGACCGCATCAAGATCGCCAAGCTCAACATCGACGAGAACCCGCAGACGCCCCCCAAGTTCGGCATCCGCGGCATACCCACGCTGATTCTCTTCAAGAACGGCACGGTCGAGGCCCAGAAGGTCGGGGCCGTGTCCAAGTCACAACTAGCGGCCTTTCTGGACAGCAACCTGGATTCGGTCGAAAAACGTAAAGAGCGCCAATGAGAGGCTACTTAGGCAATCAGGGCCGTAACCGGCCCAACAAGGGTCCGCGCCACGGCAACCGCGACGGCAACCGCATCGGCAACGGCGGCGGGCGTCCCGACGAGATGATGCACGAGCCGGAGCCGTTCGCGCCCGACGACTCCGAAATCATCAGTCCGGCGGAGCTGGTGCAGTCGCGCAGCTCCATGAACCTGACGGAGCTGAAGGCGAAGCCGATTCACGAGCTGGTGAAGCTGGCCGAGACCATGGGGCTCGAGAGCCTGGCGCGCTCGCGCAAGCAGGACATCATCTTCTCGATTCTCAAGGCGCACGCGCACCAGGGCGAGAACATCTACGGCGACGGCGTGCTCGAGATCCTGCAGGACGGCTTCGGCTTCCTGCGCTCGGCCGACGGCTCCTACCTCGCCGGGCCCGACGACATCTACGTGAGCCCGAGCCAGATCCGGCGCTTCAACCTGCGCACCGGCGACACCATCTCCGGGCTCATCCGCCCGCCCAAGGACGGCGAGCGTTACTTCGCGCTGCTCAAGGTGGGCGAGATCAACTTCGACTCCCCCGAGAGCTCGCGCAACAAGGTGCTGTTCGAGAATCTGACGCCGTTTCACCCGACCAAGCGTCTGAAACTCGAGCGCGGCAACGGCTCCACCGAGGACCTGACCGCGCGCACCATCGATCTGGTCGCCCCGATCGGCAAGGGGCAGCGCGGCCTGATCGTCTCCCCGCCGAAAGCCGGCAAGACGATGCTGCTGCAGAACATCGCCACCTCGATCACCGCCAACCATCCCGAGGTGTACCTGATCGTGCTGCTGATCGACGAGCGGCCCGAGGAAGTCACCGAGATGCAGCGCACCGTCAAGGGCGAGGTCGTCTCCAGCACCTTCGACGAGCCCGCTGCCCGCCACGTGCAGGTGGCCGAGATGGTGATCGAGAAGGCCAAGCGGCTGGTCGAGCATAAGAAGGACGTCGTGATCCTGCTCGACTCGATCACCCGCCTGGCGCGCGCCTACAACACGGTCGTGCCGTCGTCCGGCAAGGTGCTCACTGGCGGTGTGGACGCGAACGCTCTGCAGCGCCCCAAGCGCTTCTTTGGCGCCGCGCGCAACATCGAGGAGGGCGGCAGCCTGACGATCCTCGCCACGGCGCTGATCGACACCGGCTCGAAGATGGACGACGTCATCTACGAGGAGTTCAAGGGCACCGGCAACAGTGAGATCCATCTCGACCGGCGCATCTCCGAGAAGCGGGTATTCCCGGCGGTCAACATCAACCGCTCCGGCACGCGCAAGGAGGAGCTCATCACCGATCAGGGCGAGCTCGCCAAGATGTGGATCCTGCGCAAGCTCCTGCATCCGATGGATGAGCTCGCGGCGATCGAGTTCCTGCTCGATAAGATGAAGGACACGAAGTCGAACGGAGAATTCTTCGAGGCGATGAAACGCTAAGCGGACGCCGGTCATGACGAGAGTCGTGCCGGCTTCCAACCTTGGGGTAGAGGCGGGAATATAACCCGCCGCCCTTGCCATCAGATCAAGCACTGCCACTCAGCGCGTCCGTGGCTTCGTTGGGCGTGGTCTCCGAGCGGCTAATGTGCCTTCGATGTAAATGGCCACGGGCTGCCGGCGATGTTGCCGGGCCCGACTCTCGCATGCCCGTCCTCCGCCCCCGCCCGTTACTGGGGTCCGTCTGGGGCGTCGTGTCTAGAGATTCTTTCCGTCGAAGTGCCTGACCTCGAGTCCGGCCAGATCGATGTCCGGGAGGCAGCGCACGTAGACCGCGACCGTGTCCGCACCCTTGGAGTCCTTGCCGAAGGCAAATGGCTCACAGCCGCACACCGCGCAGAACTGATGGCGGATGTGGTGGCGGTTGAAGTTGTACTGGCTGAGCGCCGACTCGGGCGTCTTCAGGCGCAGCGCCGCACGGGGTCCGAACCACAGCGGGAACCCCTTGCGCGCGCAGTGCGAGCAGTTGCACTGCATGACCTGCGTGATGTCACCCTCGACTTCGTAGGCGATGCGACCGCAATCACAGCTGCCCTGGTGGGTCATGTCAGGTCTCTCCCGACCGTGGGGTGCCGACGCTACGCCGCAGGGTGGGTTGCGACAAGCTGATGCGGCCAAGGCCTGCTGTGCACGGCGTCACGTCGGCGTCCGGCGACGCTGGCACTTTCACGCCACCCGTCAGTAAGATGCGGCGAACCCCGCGGCCCCGTGCGGGAGGGAGTGCACGCTCGCATGCGTATGTGGCTCGTGGTCGCCGCCGCGGTTGTCGCGACTCAGTCGGGGCTTGCGGAGGCCGAGGTCGACAAGCTCTCGGGGGCGCCGCTGCCGCCGCGCCCACCCGAGAAAACCAGCCCGATTCACGATCACTTCTACATTCTCGTGCCGTTCTACGCGCCGGTGATACACACCGAGGTACGCATCGATCCGACGACCGGCGTTCCTCCCGGTACCCTCGGCACGCCCGTGAACGCCGAGAGCGAACTCGGGCTCAAGTCACGGATGGAGCTGGGGCGGCTCGAGTTCGCCTTTCGTCTGCGCACACGCCATAAGCTGCGCGTGAACTATTACGAGGCGGACCGCGGCGCCACCCAGACGCTCGCCAACACCATT
>DASPSF010000017.1:0-13927 GCA_035624075.1 Steroidobacteraceae bacterium
GAAGCCGTCGACCCGGCCGTTGGCGTTGACCGGCACCGTCACCAGATACGGCGCGGCGAAGCCGTTCGGATAGGTGGTGTTGAAGTTGGTGTAGGTCGCGAGCACCGAACCGTACGAGATGTAGTCGTGCAGGTTCATGTAGAACGCGGTCACCGCCAGCAGCGACTTCGGCGCGAAGTACCACTCGAGCCCCGCATCGAGCCCGGTCGAGATGACCGGCTTCAGGTTCGGGTTGCTGCCGGTCGCCGAGCCCGGGGGCGACGTGGGACCGGCGGGCGGTGCGCCGAGGGCGGTCGAGCCGGCGAGCGCCGAGTAGTCCGGCCGCGCCATGGTCTGCGAGGCCGCGAAGCGCCCCACCAGATCCGGACTGATGTCCCACTTCAGGTTCGCGCTCGGCAGGAAGTCGTTGTAGGTGTTGTCGGTCGTCACCTGCTCGTAGGGTCCGAACGCCGAGGTGGCGATCACGCCCGGCGGCACCGGGGCCGGCGCCGGCGGCAGCGAGACCCCGACGTTCTGAATCACGCTCTCCTTGGTCTGCACGAAGCGCAGGCCCAGGTTGCCGGACCAGTTGCTGCCCTTGAAGTCCGCCTGGAAGTAGGCCGCGGTGTCCTTCTCCTCGAGGCCGTAGTCGCTGGTCCAGTCCGCGCGGCCGATGGGATCGCGATTGGCGTAGGCGTCGTCGTAGGCGGCCAGCTGCCCCGGCGTCCAGTACCAGATGTCGTTCGGGAATACGCCGCCCAGGCCATTGCCGAAGGCGGCCGGGTAGTTGAGATAGCCGGTCGGGTAGCTGGCACCACTGGTCGAGCCGGGCACGGCGAAGTTCGGCCCCTGCCCGATCACGCCCCACAGGTGGCGCTGGTGATCGGCGTAGCGCGCGCCGAACTGAAAGTCCGTGAACGCGCTGTTGTCGAGGGTGAAGGTCCCGTCGATCTTGCCGTAGGTCTCCTTGTCGAGCACGTCCATGTTCTGGTCGCCGAAGATCCAGCTGAAGGCCACCGGCACCCCGCCCGGCGTCGGGGTGGTGTTGATGGTGGGGCCGAGACTCCAGTTGGCCGCGCTGCTGATGCCATTCAGCTGATAAGCGGCACCGGTCCCCTGCGACGGCACGGTCTCCGATACGTCCTGGGTAGGCGTCAGGCCGTGACCGCTGGTAACTCCCAGCTGCCCGAGAAACTTCAGGTGGTCGGTCGCGGTGATGTGGAGGTCGAGATTGCCGAAATTGGTGTTCGCGCCTTCGCCGGGACGCGAGATCTGGTCGTAGACGCTGTAGTTGACGCCGGCCTGCGGCGCGAAGGTGGCGCTGGTGAGCGTGCCGTTCTGCACCACGTAGCCGGGGCTCGGGGCCTCACCCGCGCCACCGTTGATGATGCTGCTGCCCCAGAAAAGATAATTGTCATTGACGTTCGTGGCCTCGAGTTTCGAGAGGAACCCCGACGCATCGAGCAACACGTTGTCGTTCGCCTGCCATTCGACCTTGAGCAGCCCGCCGGAGCGCTTGCGTTCCTGCTGGAAGAACGCCGAGCCGATCAGGTCCGGATACCAGACGTTGGCGAGATTGGGATTCGGAGTGAGCGTAACGGCGCCGGCGCTGCAGCCGCCGCCGGGGAGCGGCGTTGAGCCGCCGACGATACCGGTCACCATCTGGCTGCAGGGGCCAATCTGGCTGTAGCCGAGCAGCTCCTGGCCCTGGCGCTGCTCGTGGCGCTGCTCGTAGAACAGCTGCAGCATCACGCCGAAGTTGTGCGAGTCGTTGAGCCAGTTGCCGAGTGCACTGAATTGCGGGTCGGTCGTGGCGGGAAGATCGGCATACACCGCGCCGGCGCTCGCCTCGAGCGTGGTCGGCTTCTGGAAGTCGAGCGGCTCGCGCGTATGGATGTCGACGTTGCAGGCGACTCCGCCCTCGAGGAACTTCGCCTCGGGGCTCATGTTGACCACGACTTCCTTGACGAGCTCGGCGGGCAGCAGCGTGTAGCTCACGCTGCGGCCGACGGTCCCGGTCTGATCGAGCACGAACCAGTCGCCCGAGGCCACCATGTGGCCGTCGATCGTGGTCTGCGCCAGGCTCGGGTTGGTGCCGCGGCAGCTGACGCGGTCGGCCTCATCGAAGCCGCCCTCGTTGGCGCCGGCGGAGCTGATGGTGACGCCGGGCAGGCGCTGCAGAGCGTCCGCGATGTTCTTGTCCGGCATCTTGCCGATGTCCTCGGCCGCGACGACTTCGGTCACGTTGCTGGCGGCGCGCTTCTGCGCGATCGACTGCTCCATCGAATAACGAATGCCGGTGACGACGACTTCCTGCAAGTCGCTCGGCTTGGAGGCCTGGTCGGCGCCGGTGGCCTGCGCCGGCAGCGCGCCGTCGCCCGGTGGCTGCACCACCTGCTGCGCATGCAATGCCGCGCTCTCCCCGAACAGTGCCATGGCGACTGCGGTTCCGATCAAGGTCGACCGTGCGATTCTCATGATTTACCCACCCCGAATGTTTGTCGTTGGCCTGCGCACGTGAGAAAGAACCCGTTGCATCCCCTGCGAGACCCCGGGAGCGCGCGTGCCTGGCGTCCCCACGAGTGGTCCTTATAGCCGGACCAGTTACATGCCAATATAGTACCAATAAGTGTGAAACGCTATACCCTTGCATACCAGACATTGCCATTTGGTTTTTTTCAAGCCAAAACATATTGTTGATGCGTCGTTTGTCTTCTCCTCGCAACAAGACTGGTACTATAGTGGTAGCATGATGCCTCCCGCGGCACCGCTCGGAGAAGCGCCTTGACGCTGCTGTCACAGACGGTCGGCAAACTCGATGAGAAAAGCAGCCTGCCGCTCTACCAACAATTGCAGCGCGCGCTGCGCCAGGCGATCGAGACGCGCGTGTTAGGTCCGGACGATGCCCTGCCGCCGGAGCGTGAGCTCGCCGAGGATTTCGGCGTTTCGCGCATCACGGTGCGCAAAGCCATCGAAGGACTGGTCGCCGAGGGACTGCTGGCGCGGCGCCAGGGCTCGGGCACCTTCGTGCTGGCGCGCGTCGAGAAGAATTTCTCCAAGCTCACCTCGTTCTCCGAGGACATGCGCGCCCGCGGACGCAACCCGCGCAGCGTCTGGCTGCGCAAGGCCGCGGGCACCGTGACGCCCGAGGAAGCGCTGACGCTGCGCGCCAGCCCCGGTACGCCCGTGTACCGCTTCCACCGCATTCGCTTCGCCGACGATGCGCCGATGTCGCTCGAGTACGCCACCATCCTCGCCTCCTGCCTGCCGTCGCTCGAGTCGGTCGAGTCCTCGCTGTACGCGGCGCTCGAGCGCGCCGGCAACCGCCCGGTGCGCGCACTGCAGCGGCTGCGGGCGGTGTTGTTCACCGCCGAGCAGGCGGAGCTGCTGCAGGCGAAGGAGAAGGATGCGGGCCTGCTGGTCGAGCGTCTCGGCTTCCTCCAGGACGGGCGCGCCGCGGAGTTCACCCAGTCCTTCTATCGTGGCGACATCTACGACTTCGTCGCTGAGCTCAGCATCGCCACGTGAGCAGGAACGAAGCGAGCACCCGCATGTACAGCGAGGCGTCGCAGGCGCCCGCCGTGGTGCGGGCACAGCTCGCCGCCAACGCCGCGCGCGTCGCACGTCTCGCCGAGCGGCTGCGGCAGTCTCCGCCGCGCGCGGTGGTGACCTGTGCGCGCGGCAGCTCCGATCATGCCGCCACCTTCGCGCGTTATCTGATCGAGACGCGCCTTGGAATACTCACCTCCTCGGCCGCGCCTTCGGTGAGCTCGGTATACGAGGTGACCCCGGACCTGGCCGGCACGGTGATGCTGGCGATCTCGCAGTCAGGCGCGAGCCCGGATCTGCTCGCGACGGTGAGCCGCGCCCGCAGCAACGGTGCGCGCATCGTGGCGATGGTCAACGCCGAGAGCTCGCCGCTCGCGCAGCTCGCCGATGACCTCATCCCGCTCGCGGCGGGGCCGGAGCAGAGCGTCGCCGCGACCAAGAGCTATATCGCCTCGCTCGCCGCCATCGTGCAGCTGGTCGGCAGCTGGGCGCGCGATCAGCAGCTCGCGGCCGCCCTCGAGAACGCGCCGCCGCTGCTCGAACGCGCCTTCGCGCTCGACTGGAGCGCGGCGGTCGCACAGCTCACGGCCGCCAACAACCTGTACGTGATCGGACGCGGCCCGGGACTCGGGATCGCGCAGGAGGCGGCCCTCAAATTCAAGGAGACCTGCGGGCTGCATGCCGAGGCGCTGTCGGCCGCGGAGCTGCGCCACGGGCCGATGGCGCTGGTGCGCGCGCATTTCCCGCTGCTGATCTTCGCGCAGGACGACGAGAGCCGCGCCGGCGTGGTGCAGCTCGCCGGCGAGCTCGCCGCCAAGGGCGCCGCAGTACTCATCGCCGGGGCCGAGGTCCCGCGGGCCACCCGGCTGCCGACCGAAAGCGCGCACCCGGTGATCGAGCCGCTGCTCTACGCGCAGAGCTTCTACCGCATGGCGAACGCGCTGTCGCTCGCGCGCGGCCACGACCCCGACCGTCCGCCGAATCTCGCCAAGGTGACCGAGACCCTCTGATGAGCCTGGCACTCGTCAACGGGCGGATGCTGCTCGGCACCGGCCAGGAGGGTAACGGCCTCACCGAGGGCCGCGCCGTACTGATCGAGGGCGCCCGCATCACGCACGTCGTCGCCGCCTCCGACCGCCGCCTGCGGAAGCTCCCGCGGCGCGACCTCGAGGGAGCGCTGCTGCTGCCGGGCTTTCTCGATTCGCAGGTCAACGGCGGCGGCGGCGTGCTGTTCAACGACTCGCCGAGCGTCGCGACCATCGGCGCGATCGGCCGGGCCCATCGGCGCTTCGGCACCACCGGCTTCCTGCCGACTCTCATCAGCGACGATCTCGACGTGGTCGCGAGCGCCATCGCCGCGGTTCGCAGCGCGATCGAGAGCGGCGTGCCGGGCGTGCTCGGTATCCACATCGAGGGACCGTTCCTCAACGTCGAGCGCAAGGGAGTGCACGACCCGGCGAAGCTGCGCGGGCTCGACGCGAGCGCCGTGGGGCTGCTCACCTCGCTGCGCGCCGGCAGGACGCTGGTGACGCTGGCACCGGAGATGACCACGCCCGAGATCATCGAGGGGCTGGTCGCGGCCGGCGTGGTCGTGTCCGCCGGCCACACCAACGCGACCTATGCGCAGATCACCACCGCGCTGCGCCACGGGCTCACCGGCTTCACCCACCTGTTCAATGCCATGTCGCAGCTGACCGGGCGCGAGCCGGGCACGGTCGGCGCGGCGCTCGAGGACAGCGCGAGCTGGTGTGGGATCATCGTCGATGGACTGCACACCAGCCCCGTGGTGCTGCGCATCGCGCTGCGCTGCAAGCCGCGCGAGCGCTTCATGCTGGTAACGGACGCGATGCCAAGCGTCGGCACCAACGCGACCTCCTTCGAGCTGCAGGGACGGCGCATCCTGGTGTCCGGCAGCGTGTGCGTGGACGAGGACGGCCGCCTCGCCGGCTCCAACATCGACATGGCGAGCTGCGTGCGCAATGCGATCCAGATGCTGGGCGTGCCGCTCTCGCAGGCGGTGCGCATGGCGAGCCAATGGCCCGCGGAGTTCCTCGGCTTAGGCTCCGAGCTCGGCCGCATCGCTCCGGGCTATCGCGCAAACCTGGTGGCCGCCGACGATGAGCTCAAAGTCCTCGAGACCTGGATCGACGGCCGCTCGACGCAGGACGACGGCATCTAGAGGCATCCCCGCCTGCGCCCGCTATCCGCATGGGGCATGATGGCCCCTGCCATGAGGCCGGGCACCCTTCTCCTCGCCGCGCGCGCGCGCTGCGCGCTGCTCGCCGTGCTGGCCGGCGGGGGCGCTTTCGCCTGCACCCAGGCGCCCGGCACCGCGCGCGCCTCGGAGGCCGCCGGTGAGAGCCCGGTGCGCGAGCTCCGCGTGGACGGCGTGCGGCTGCGCATCGAGCTCGGCTCCGGAGAATTCACCGCGGGGAACGAGGCGCTGCTTTCCTGGGTACGCCGTTCCGCCGGAATCGTGGCCGCTTACTACGGCGGCTTTCCCACGCCCCGCGCCACGATCGAGCTGCGCCCGGGCCCCGGCGCCGGGGTTCAGGGCGGCAGCACCTACGCGAATCCCGACGCGCTGATTCGCGTGCGGGTCGGGCGCGAAGTGACGGCGGCGCAGCTCGAGTCCGACTGGGTGATGGTGCATGAGATGACGCATCTCGCACTTCCCGACGTGGGACCCGAGCACGCCTGGCTCTCGGAGGGGCTGGCGACTTATATAGAGGGCATCGCGCGCGTCCAGGCCGGAAATCGCAGCGAGCAGGACGTATGGGCGGAGGAGCTGCGGCAGATGCCGCGCGGGCTGCCGCAGCCGGGCGACGCGGGCCTCGATCGCACGCACACCTGGGGACGCACTTACTGGGGCGGCGCGATGTTCTGCCTGATGGCGGACGTCGACATCCGTCGCCGAACTCACGACGCCAGGGGACTCGAGGACGCGGTACGCGCCATCGCGCGCGCGAGCGGGGGACTCAGGGCCGAATGGCCGATCGAGCGTGTGCTGGCGACCGGCGATGCGGCGGTCGGCACCACCAGCCTCGAGGATCTCTACGCGCGCATGCGGGATTCCGCGTATGCGCCCGACCTCGTGGCGCTGTGGCGCGAGCTCGGGGTCGTGGCGGACGGCGATGCCGTGCGCCTCGACGATGACGCGCCGCTCGCCGACGTCCGCCACGCGATCATGCGGGGAACGAAGCCGCGGTCATAATTCGCGCCATACGCCACACAATTCCATACACTTGTCACACGCCGGCGACATTGCGGCATCCCGGAACTTGCGACATGATCGGCCCGTCTCACGGAGCACAGGGAATTGCATGGCGCGCCGTCGAATTGCACCACTGGCTGCTTCGCTGACCGCGCTCGCGGCGCTCGTTACGGGCTGCTCGACGCGCACCAATGTGGCGGCCACCGGCGACAGCCCGGCGCTCTACACGCATGTCTACGTCACTGCGCAGGCGGTATGGTTCAACGCCAGCGCCAGCGCCGGACCCGATGATGCGGGCTGGGTCAAATTCACGCCCTCGACGCCGGTCACCTTGGACCTGGTGGCCGACTCCGGCGGCAATTTCGCCAATCTCGCGACCGACCTGAAGCTGACGCCGGGCTCGTACTCACAGCTGCGCTTCATCCCGGTCGACGCCTCGACGCCGCTCACGGTCTCGGCACAGACGCTCGGCGCTCTCTATAACATGGAGGCCGATTTCGTCGACAGCGCCGGAGTCACGCACCAGCTGCCCCTCGAGCTGCTGAACCCGGACAAGGGACTTGGGATCCAGGCCAACCTGAGCGTTCCCATCGGCAACATCGGTGCCGCCTTCGGAGCGACCAGCACGGCCACCACCACCACGCCGGTGGCCACGACCGGCACCACGACGGCCAGCACCACGAGCACCAGCACCACGGGCACGACCGCGACCGCTGAATTCGGCCTCACCTTTGACGGCGTTCGCGATCTCACCGCCTTCACCTACGGCGGGGCGAGCGGCGTGCTGCTGAGCTCGCACGTGAGCGCCTACGACCTGTCGCAGTCGGGTGGCATCCAGGGGCAGCTCACGCTCACCAATCTCACTCTGCCGACGAGCGCCAACGGCACGACAGGCCTCGAGGTGAGCGCGCAGGTGCTGAGCGCCGACGGCACGCGCTACGTCGTGGTGGCGCGCGCGCCGGTGGCCTCCGACGGCAGCTTCACGCTCTACCCGCTGGCCGCCAATTCCTCGAACAATACGAGCTACGACCTCGTCATCCACGGGCCGGGCATTGCCACGATCATCGTCAAGAGCATCCTGATCCCGGCGACCGGCAGCAGCGGCGTCAGCACCACGGGCGTGAGTACCACCGGCACCACGACCAACCCCGACACCTCGCCGATCACCCCGGCAAACCTGGTCTCGATCGGCACTTTGATTCCGCGCGCCGCCACGACTTACACCGCCAACATCACCACCGCAGCCGCCGCACCACTCCCGGCCGGCGCCGAGGTCGACTTCTACGAGACTCTGCCCTCCGCCGGCGAGGTTCCCTACGTGATCGAGGCCGCGCCCATCGATCCCTTCAACCAGGTGCTCGCCAACGCGCAGTCCCTGTCCACCGGCACGGTGGATTCGGGGACTTATGTCTCGACCGGCGCCACCATCACGGTGGTGAGCGCGGCCCCCGCGGAAGGCGCGGGCACCTACCAGGTGGCCGCGGACGCGCCGCTCTATGCCGACGGGGCGCTCGGCACCATGGTGGCGGCGCCGACTACGGCCGGCGTCACGACGGCCGGCCCGGTCCAGGTCGCCACGCTCGCCCTGGCGGCCGGTAATTCCGCCGCCTCGGTCGCCGCCTCGGTACAACCCTCGAGCGCCGGCAAGTACGACCATGGCGAGCTCATGCTGAGCCAGAACGGCCAGCTGATCGCAAGCGCGCCGATCGATGCGGCGCTGGCCGCCGGCGGCGGCACCGTGCAACTCGCCGGGGTGCCCGGGGGCACGCCAACCAGCGTCTACTACGTTTCCGTGCGCGCCTGGAACTCGAGCGACCCCTCCGGCACGCTGACCCGCCAGTGGTATCCCGACGCCGTCGACTTGAGCAGCGCCAGCTCCGCCAACGTCCAGGTCAGCATCAATTAGCCGCCCGAAACCGGTACACTACGCGGTTCAGGGGTCTAAAGACCCGCGTAACTCACGGTAATCACGGAACGGAGCCCCCGCGCCGCGCCTCTAAGGACGGCAGCGGCACATATGGCGCCGCCGAAGATTCGTTGAAGGGGATAAAGCCTGATGACCGCCGTTCGTGCCCGCCTGATGAGGCGGCTCCTGTGGACCTCGTGCGCCCTCGTCTTAGGCGGGACCGCGCTGCTGGCGAGCTGCAGCGGCTACAACAACGTCACTTACGGAACCGCGGTCGTGACCATGAGCGACGTCAGCGGCGATTTCACCAGCTACATCGTGGCCATCGACGTGATCACGCTCACCCGCAGCGACGGCGTGGTCGTCGAGCCGCTGGCGGAGCCCGAGACGGTCGATCTGGTGAAGATCCATGACCTGAGCGAGCTGGTCGAGGCGCCCGCGGTGCCGGTCGGCACCTATACCACGCTCACCCTGACGCTCGACTACACCGCGGCGGACATCAGCGTAAACATCGGCGGAGTGCCGACGACCGCCAGTCCGCTCACGACCAGCGGCATCGCCATGACGGCCGCCACCCTCACGGTGGCCTTCGACCCGAGCAACCAGCTGGTCATCAACTCCCAGGAATGCACCCGGCTCGCCATCGACATCAATCTGGCGGCATCCAACACCATCAACTTCAGCGCCTCGCCGCTCACCGTCACCGTCCAGCCGATCATGACCGCGACCGTCGCGCCGGAGGATCAGACGGTGATGCGCGCCCGCGGGATCTTCGTGATCGCGCAGCCCTCGACGAGCGACTTCATCGTCAACATGCGCCCGTTCATCGACCTGGTGAGCGCGCTCGGCGCGCTGACGGTCACTACGACCAGCACCACCTACTTCAACCTGGACGGCGTGGTCTTCACCGGGGCGGCCGGACTCGCCGCGATGCAGAATCTGCAGATCAGCACGCCGATCGTGGCCTACGGCACCCTGGGAAGCTTCGCGACCATCACTCCGGGTTTCAATGCCACCGCGGTGTACGCCGGAACGAGTATCGAGAATCCACTCGCAGACTTCCTCACCGGCACCGTGAGTGCCGTGAGCGGCGATACGCTCAACCTGCACGGTGCGAGCTATGTCTCACGCCTCGGGGTGCCAGGCTACTACGCCGACGTGCCGGTCACCGTGGGCTCCTCGACCATCATCACCGAGGACGGAGTAGCCGCGGGCGGGCTCTCCACCCAGTCGATCTCGGTGGGCCAGGTCGTCACCCTCTCCGGTCAGAGCGGCACCGACGCGGCCGGCAATCTGGCGCTCGATGCCACCGGGACCGCCAGCGGCGCTCCCCCCGGAACGGTGCGGCTGCAGCCCACGCCCGTCTGGGGCACGCTCAACTCGGCGGTCCCCGGCAGCCTGTCGCTCGATGTGCTCTCGATCGGCGACTTCGAGCCGATCGCCCTCACCTTCACCGGCACCGGCACCAGTTCCGCCAACGACGCCGTCCCCACGAGCTACGCCGTCAACACTCCCGGCATCGACGAGAGCGCCACGGCCGCCGGTACGCTGCTTCAGGCCTACGGCTTCGTGACCCCGTACGGCTCCGCCCCGCCCGACTTCACTGCGACCTCGGTGACGGCTGGCACCGCGGTACCCCAGACCCTGGTGGTCGAATGGGAGAATGGCGGCGCCGCCAGCCCCTTCGTGAGCGCGAGCAGCGCGGGACTGGTGGTCGACCTCACCAATGCGAACTTGAGCAGCACCATCGAGTACATCGCGACCGGCCCGACCCAGACGCTTCTCACGGCCCTGCCGGCGAGTCCGACGATCGCCTTCGCCGCGGGAACCACGCTGACGCTGGCGGTCGGCCCGGTCGTGGTCAACAGCGTCGACACGATCCAGGTCTTCAACAGCGCCAGCGGCTTCGCCACCGCGCTCGCCAGCGCCCTGAACGGCACCAATCTCGTCTATCGCCTGGTGTGCGTCGGCCAGTACTCGAGCGACACCAACACCTTCACCGCGACGCAGGTAGTCGTTAACCTGTAGCGCGTCCCTCCAACCAGGCGGAGACCGCACATGCCCTGGAAACGGCGTCCGTTCACGGGCGGCGCGCTCGAGCGCGCGCGCAACATCGCCGACCTGCGTGAGCTCGCGCTGCGCCGCGTGCCGGGCCTCGCCTTCGAATACGTCGAGGGCGGCGCCGAGGACGAGAGCTCGCTGCATCGCAACCGCGCGGCCTTCGAGCAGCTGCGGCTGCTGCCGCAGACCCTGGTCGACACCTCCCGCCGCCAGCTGCGTACCACGATCCTCGGCTCGCCGGCGCAGGCGCCGCTCATCATCGCGCCGACCGGCCTCAACAACATGCTGAACCCGGCCGGCGACCTGGCGCTGGCGCGCGCCGCGGCGCAGCGCGGGATCCCGTTCACGCTGAGCACGCTCTCGACCACACGTCTCGAGCAGGTCGCGACCCAGGCCGGCGGGCGCCTGTGGATGCAGCTCTACGTCCTCAAGGACCGCGCCATCGCACGCGACATCATGCAGCGCGCCACGGCCGCGGGTTATGAGGCGCTGGTCTTCACGACCGACTGCAACATCTTCGGCAGCCGCGAATGGGATCAGCGCAACTTCAGCGCGCCCGGCAAGCCCACGCTGCGCGCCGCGCTCGATACGCTGCGCCACCCGCGCTGGCTGTATGACATGCTGGTGCGCTACGGCATTCCGCGCTTCCGCAACGTCGAGGCGTTCCTGCCGCCCGGCAAGGCGAGCGCGGTGGGCGGCAGCACCGTTCTTCCGGGGCTGTTCGAGGCGACCATCACCTGGGACGACATCGCCTGGATCCGGCAGTTCTGGCGCGGCAAGCTCCTCGTCAAGGGCGTGCTGACCGCGGGCGATGCCGAGCGCGCGCGCGCCCTCGGCTGCGACGGGATCGTGCTCAGCAACCACGGCGGGCGGTCGCTGGACTCCTGTGTGGCGGCGATCGAGGTGCTGCCGGAGGTTGCCGCGGCGGTGGGCGGCCGGATGTCGATCCTGATCGACGGCGGCTTCCGCCGCGGCACCGATATCATCAAGGCGCTGGCGCTCGGCGCCGAAGCCGTGATGCTCGGGCGCGCGACTCTCTACGGTCTCGGCGCCGGAGGCGAAGCCGGAGTGGCGCGCGCGCTCGAGATGCTGTGCACCGAGACCGACCGGGCGCTCGGCATGCTGGGCTGCAACTCGGTGAGCGAGCTCAAGCCCGCGCACGTGCGGCGGGCCTGACGCTTCAGCGCTCAAGCGACTTGAGCAGCTCGACCAGCTGATCCTTCCACAGCGCCGCCACGGTGTGCGATCCGTGGCCGCGCGTACGCTCGCTGTAGGGAATCACGATGGCGCGGCCGTTCGGCACGCGCTTGATCTCGCGCTCGAGGATCCCGAGCTCCGGGGGATTGATCAGATCATCCGCGGAATTCACCGCCAGCAGCGGCGCCTGGATCTTCTCCAGGTCCGGCCCCGGGTCGTAGTCATGAGAGGCCTCGACGGCGTACAGCACGTCGTTCGCGTCCTGGGTCGTCAGACTCTCGGCCACGTAGGCATCGATCACCTGGTCCGCCTGCGCGAGCGTCGGCGCCTCCGCCTGCCGCAGCACCGGATTGCTGCCCATGAGCCACAGCATCTCGACGGCGGTCCTGAGCGAGGGAGGCTCGCTCGTGTACTCACCGTCCTTCCACGCCGGATCGTTACGGATCGCATCGATCACGGTGCGCCGCCACACCCGGTTGCGCCCGGAGATCTGCGTCGGCAGGCTCGCGAGCGGCATGAGCGCATCCATGTAATCCGGATGCTGCTCGCCCCAGACCCAGGTGTGCATGCCGCCCATCGAGGTGCCCATGACGAGGCGCGCGTGGCTCACCTTGAGACCCTGGGTGAGCAGCTGGTACTCCGCCTGCACCATGTCGTGGTAGCCATAGTGCGGAAAGTGCGCGTGCAGGCCGTCGCTCGGCTTGCTCGAATGGCCGTGGCCAATGTCGTCGGGCAGCACGAGGTAATAGCGGGTCGCATCGAGCGGCTGGCCCGGACCGAAGAGCTCGCCGGCGAAGCTCGGGCGGATGAACTGCGCACCGCTGCCGCCCGTGCCGTGCATGATGAGCACGGCGTTGCGCACCACGCCGTGGGCGTCGGTGCGCGGAGCACCGAAGGTGCGGTAGTGGATGCGCAGCTCCGGAAGCGACTCGCCCGAGGCGAAGCGAAAGTCACGAATGACGTAATCGCCCTCGAACGCCGGGTAGGCAGCGGCCTGCACGGCAAGGAGCAGCGCACCCAGCAGGCCCGCGACGGTGATGAATCGTCGGCGATCGGTCACGAAACCACTCCTTGCGCGCCCCGCGAGGGGGCGCGTCGTTGCATCAGGACCCACGCAGGCAGCCGCGGCGGCTGCGCCGCCGCCCTCACGCCGCCAGCGTGCCCTTCTGCTTGGCCGAATGCGTCGCGATCAGATCCATGAGACCCGGCGAGAGACAGTCGTAGGGTTCGAGCTTCAGCTCCTTCAGCCGCGCGCGCACTTCGCCCATCTTTGCCGGCGGGAAGCCCGACTCGATGATCGAGGAGACGAAGGCGGCAAACTCCGGAGCCGACCAGCCGCTGTCCTTCGAGAGCTCGGTGTGCACGAAGTCGAAGCCGTAGAAGGGATGGTTCTTGTTCTCGATGCGGCCGTACATGTGCGCGCCGCAGCCGGTGCAGGCATAGCGCTGGATCGGCGCCTTCTCGTCGACGATCTTGAGCTTGTTGCCGTTGGCGCTGACGGCGAGCTTGTCGCGCCCGATGACGGCGACCACGGAGAACAGCGCCCCCTTGGGCTTCCAGCACTTGGTGCAGCCGCATACGTGGTTGAAGGCGGTGTTGCCCTTCAGCGTGATGGTCACGGGGTTCGAGGTGCACAGGCAGGTGAGCGTGCCGCCGGCGAAATCGGCCTTGCCGGGTTTGACGCCGTTATCGACAGCCGGATGAATCTTGGTAGCCATGAGCGTCTCCTGCGTTCGGGTTAAAACGTGACCACCGAGCGGATCGACTCGCCCCGATGCATCAGATCGAAGGCGTCGTTGATCTTCTCGAGCGGCATCACATGAGTAATCAGGTCGTCGATGTTGATCCTCTTATCCATGTACCAGTCGACGATCTTCGGCACGTCGCTGCGTCCGCGGGCGCCGCCGAAGGCGGTTCCCTTCCAGACGCGTCCCGTGACCAGCTGGAAGGGCCGGGTCTTGATTTCCTGCCCGGCGCCGGCAACGCCGATGATGACCGACACCCCCCAGCCGCGGTGACAG
>DASPSF010000043.1:0-2010 GCA_035624075.1 Steroidobacteraceae bacterium
GTGCACGTAGCCCTGGAAATCTCCGGCGACGAGGGCATCGTCCATCACCGCGATCGGCGACAGCCCGCGGTGCAGCAGCGCTTTCTGACGCCAGATCTCCGTTCCCGTGCGCGCCTTGAGTGCCACGACCTCGCCGTCGGAAGTCGAGAGGTACACCACATCGTCACCGAGCGTCAGTCCGCGGTAGCTCGAGGCATCGTGCGACCACCAGATCTGGCCGGTGTCGATCGCCAGCATCGCCACCCGTCCCTGAAAGCCGACGGCGAACACGTCCTGGCCGGAAACGCTCACCGGCGAGTCGACATCGTCGAGTCGCTCGAGCTCGGTGCGCCCGTGCGGCGGCGTCACCACGGCTTCCCATTGCACCGAGCCGTCGTTGGCATTGACCGCCAGCACCTTGCCGTTGTCGAAGCCGCAGAGCACCACATCGCCCACGATCACCGGGTGCGAGGTGCCGCGCAGCGACAGGCGGGGCACTGCCTGCTCCTGTGACCAGAGCTCGTGCCCGTCCGCGGAGGCGAGCGCGTGGAGCTTCCCGTCGACGGTGCGCACTGCGATCAGCCGCTCGGAGATTGCAGCCGGCGCCAGCACCTCGCCGTTGAGGCGCACCTTCCAGCGACTTTGGCCGTTGGCTGCATTCAGGGCGAAGAGCTGCCCGTCGCCCGAGCCGACCAGTACCAGCCCGTTACCCGTCGCAGTGCCGCCGGAGAGCGGCGCGCCGGTCTTCACGCGCCAGATCGTCCGCCCACTGCCGAGATCGAGTGCCACCACATCGCCGCGGTGGCCTGCGGCGTAGATGCGATTGTCGGCCACCGACACCCCGAGGCCGAGGCGCAGCGCCACCGCCTTCTTGTCGTCGACCGAGGCGCTCCAGATGCGCTGCACGCGCAGGCTCGGGTTGGCGAGCGGCGTCAGTTTCGCCGGCTGGTCGATGGCCTTGTCCTTCGAGCAGGCGGCGAGGATCACGAGCGCCGCAAGGCTGGCCGCGAGTCGCGTGAGGCGGCGCGAGGGGCGGTTGATGAGCTGGACTTGTCGCATGCGCTTACCTGCCCGCCGCGGGCGCAGTGTTATGGGTCGGCCCGGCGGTCGTGCTGGAAGCGCCAGCCGACAGCTCGGCGACCTTCAGTCCGAGGAGCGAGTTGTCGCCGCTTTCACCGCCCGCCTGGGCGCTGCGATACTCGGCGAGCGCGGCTGCCTTGTCGCCCTTGGCGTAATAGGCATCGCCGCGGACCTCGTGGTAGAGCGCGGCGAAAGGCGCCGGCGGCGCGGCGCCGAGCGTGGCGAGCGCGCCGTCGGCCCTGCCCTGCGCAACCTGCACTCGCGCGAGGCGCAACCGCGCGATCAGGGCGAGGTCGTGATCCTTCGAGGTGCCTGAGACGCGCTCGAGCTCGGCGGCGGCCTTGTCGAGCGCACCGTCGTCCACGTACACCCGTGCCGCGAGGAGTTTGCCCTGGTCGGCATAGGCCGAGCCGGCGTAATCGCGCTCCAGCTCCCCGAGTGATACCAGCGCCTGGGTACGGTCGCCGGCTTCGAGCGCCTGCACCATCTGCATATACTTCGCACCCGCCGCCAGGCGCCTCTCATCGAGATGCGCCTGCCACCAGCGCCAGCCGAACACCACGGCCACCGCCAGCACGATCGCCACCAGCACGGCCGGGGCGTTCTCGCGCACCTGCGTCTTGACCCATTCCCATTGCTCTTTTTCCGACAGGTAGTCGTCCACGCGTCCTCCCCGACATCACACCCGCGCAGCGTCCGCGCCGACGGCGACGGCCAGTGCGGCATCGACGCCGGCCGGAAGCTGCGCGAGCGGCCACTCGCTCTGACCCGAGCTCGCGCGCAAAGGTTTCAGGCCGGCCACGCCGCGCGCGAGCTCGTCCTCGCCGATGACGAGCGCGACCGGCGCCCCGCTCCGGTCTGCACGGCGGAACTGCGCCTTGAAGTTGCCGCCGCCCAGGTGCAGCTCGAATCGCAGCCGCGGCCGCTCGCTACGCAGTCGCTCGATGATCC
>DASPSF010000049.1:0-19250 GCA_035624075.1 Steroidobacteraceae bacterium
GAGTCCGATCACGCCGTGGCTCTGCACGAATCCGAGCGCCGACCAGTGGCCGAAGACGATGCGCGCGCCGCGGCTCAGGCGCTGCTCGAACGTGAACCACGGCCGCAGCGGCGAGGGTGGCGGGGGCGGCTCGCCCTTCAGGCCTAAGTCGACCCGTCCGTCGGCCGTGCATAGCCGCAGGCGCGTCAGCACGTTGATGGCGAAGCGCAGCCGCTCCATCCCGCAGAGCGCCGGGCTCCAGCGATCGGGCTCGTTGCCGTACATGTGATCGAACAGCGCCCGCGGGTCGCGCGTGAGCGCCGCCTCGACCTCGCGCGCCAGCTCCAGGGTGAGCGCCACGCTCCATTGCGGGACGATGCCGGCGTGCACCATGAGATCCCCCGCCTCGCTGTGCGCCAGCGGGCGGGTCAGCAGCCACTCGAGCAGCCGCTCGCGGTCCGGGGCCGAGAGCACCGCGTCCAGGGTGTCGGTTTTCTTCCGGCGATGGCTGCCATGCACCACCGCGAGCAGGTGCAGATCGTGGTTGCCGAGCACCACCACGGCGTTGTCGCCGAGTGAGCGCACCAGCCGCAGTGTCTCGAGCGAGCGCGGTCCGCGATTGACCAGGTCGCCGACGAACCAGAGGCGATCGCGGTCCGCCGAGAACCTCAGCAGCCCCAGCAGTGCGCGCAGTTCCTCGTGACAGCCCTGGACGTCGCCGATCGCATAGCGCGTCACTGCACGATGCCGGGCATCGCTAGCCGGAACGGCTCGATTGGCGCGTCGAAGTGCGCGCCGTCGTCGGCCAGCATCTGGTAGCTGCCCTGCATGGCGCCCACGGGAGTCTCGAGCACGGCGCCGCTCGAGTAGCGGAAGCCCTGGCCGGGTTTGAGATACGGCTGTTCACCCACCACGCCGTCGCCGCGCACTTCCTCCACCTTGCCGTTGGCATCGGTGATGACCCAGTGCCGCGTGAGCAGCCGTGCCGGTACCTGGCCCTCGTTGCGGATGGTGATGGTGTAGGAGAACACGAAGCGGCGCTCGCGCGGATCGGATTGCTCGTCGAGATAGCTGGTCTCGACGTCGACGCGGATCTTGTGGTCCTGGAGCGTCATGGGGGTGATTCTAGCAAGTCCCTTTGCTGTAATTCCTCAAGATCGGCCGACGCGCAGCGCCAGCACGTCGCATGGGGCCGCGTGCAGTACGGTGTCCTCGGTGAGGTTCACCAGGATCGAGAGGCCATGGCGCTCGCGGCTGCCCAACATAATGAGATCGGCGTGGCGCTCGCGGGCCACCCGGACGATCTCGGATTTGACATTGCCGCTCTCGACCCGGCAGGGCGCCCCACCGAGCCCCAGGTCGGCGGCCAGGGCGGTGAGGCGCGAGCGGGCGCGCTCGAGCAGCTCTTCCTCGATCGGCACCGAGGGCATCAGCGTTTCGCCCATCGGCTCGACCGGCACGAACTCGACGACGTGCAGCAGCTCGATCTCGGCGCCGAGGGCGCTGGCGAGCGCGGCGGCACGGCGGCCGAGGATCAGGCTGTCCTCGGTCAGATCGACGACCAACAGGATGCGACGGTAGACCGTCATCGGAATCTCCCCCGCAGCGCGCCCCCGGATACTCAAGCCTAGCCCGAGAGGCGCGTGCGGTCGAGCACCTGGGCCAGGGTGTTGAATTCCTGCGGCGTGAGCGTCTCGGGACGGGCCCCCGGATCGAGCCCGCAGGCGGCGATATCTTGGCCGCTCATCACCCGGGCGAGGGCGTTGCGCAGCGTCTTGCGGCGGTGCGCGAAGGCCGCCGCCACCACCTCGGCGTAGTGCGGGCTCACCGCGAAGCGCGGCGCGGGCAGGAACGTGAGGCGCGCCACCGCCGACCACACCCGTGGCGGCGGCTGGAAGGCGCCGGGCCCGAGATCGAACAGCCGCTCGATGCCGACGCGCGGGGCGAGCATCACGGTGAGGCGGCCGTAGTCGCCGCCGCCGGGCTGCGCTGCGAGGCGCGCCACCACTTCCCGCTGCAACATGACGTGCGCATCGAGGATCGCGTCGGCGTGGGCGAGCAGCCGAAACAGCAGCGGGGTGGAGATGTTGTAGGGAAGATTGCCGACGATGCGCAGCCGCCCGCCGCGCTGCGCGGCGAGGCCGGTGAAGTCGAACTCCAGGGCGTCGGCGACGTGCAGCGCGTGGCGCGCGTCGGCGGTGAAGGAAGCGCCGAGCTGCGCGCCGAGATCGCGGTCGATCTCGATGGCATCGAGCGTGCAGCCGGCGCACTCGAGCAGCTGCCGGGTGAGGGCGCCGCGCCCGGGGCCGATCTCGACCAGATGATCGCCGGAGCGCGGCTCGAGCGCCGCGACGATGCGCCGGATCGCCGCCGGGTCGTGCAGGAAATGCTGGCCGAAGCGCTTGCGGCGCGGCGGCCGGGCTGCCTGGCGCGCCACGGGCGCCTACCGCTTGCCCGAGAGCTCGATGCCCAGATCCACGGCGGCCGCGAGGCTGCCGGCATTGGCGCTGCCCGTGCCGGCGAGCTCGAGCGCCGTGCCGTGGTCCACCGAGGTGCGCACGAACGGCAGGCCCAGGGTCACGTTCACCGCGCTGTCGAAGCCCGCGTGCTTGACCACCGGCAGCCCCTGATCGTGATACATGGCGAGCACCGCATCGAAGCCCGCGAGCACTTCCGGCACGAACACGGTGTCGGCCGGCAGTGGGCCGCGGGCCTGGATCCCGGCACGTTGCATGCTCTCGATCGCCGGCCCGATCACCTCGAGCTCCTCAGCGCCGAGATAGCCGCCCTCGCCGGCGTGCGGGTTCAGGCCGCAGACGGCGATGCGCGGCGCGCGGATCCCCCACCAGTCCGTGAGAGCGCCTGCCAGGGTCGCGGCGGTGCGGGTGAGCAACTCCACCGTAATCGCGGCGCTGACCGCGGCCAGCGGCAGGTGCGTGGTGGCGAGCGCCACGCGCAGCGCGCCGGTGGTGAGCATCATGACCGGATGCGCGGCATGGGCGCGCTGCGCGAAATACTCGGTGTGGCCGAGAAACGCGACGCCGGCGTCGTTGATGACGCCCTTGTGGACCGGGGCGGTGACCACGGCGTCGAACTCGCCGGCGAGCGCGCCGTCGATGGCGCGGTCGAGGAGCGCGAGCACGTAGGGCGAGTTGCGCTGATCGAGCCTCCCCGGCGTGCTCGGCGTCCGCAAAGCCTCCGGCTCCACGAGCAGCCTGCCCGGCTGGTGGCGCTGCCGCGCGCCGCCTGCATGCGCCGCATAAGGGCGCAGCTCGACCGCCTGCCGCGTAAGGCGGGCGCGCTCGGCGAGCAGGCTGGGGTCGCCGACGCACACCAGCTCGCAGTCGAGCCGGCGCGCACTCAGCGCGAGACACAGCTCCGGCCCGATCCCCGCCGGCTCACCTGTCGTGACGGCGATGCGGGGAATCATCTCACCGGTGCCGGGGCCTAGGACTTGAATTCCACGTACGCCTCATCGCGCAGGCGCCGCAGCCAGATCTCGGTCTCCTCGTCCGCCTTGCTGGCGCGGATCGCTTCCATGGCCTTGCGCCGCTTGACGTCGTCGGTGGCGTCGAACTCTCGATGCCCGAGCATCTGCACGATGTGCCAGCCGTACTGCGTCTTGAACGGCTCGCTGATCTCGCCGTCCTTGAGCGTCGAGAGCTGCTGCTCGAACTCGGGCACGAAGCTGCCGGGCCCGGTCCAGCCGAGATCGCCGCCCTGCGGGGCGGAGCCCGGATCCTCGGAGTTGGTCTGGGCGAGGCCGCTGAAGTCCTCGCCGCCCTTGAGGATGCGCTCGCGCAGCTGGTTGAGTTTCTGCTTCACCGTGGCATCGTCGGCCAGCTCGGTGGTCTTCATGAGAATGTGGCGCGCGTGCACCTGGTTCTCGATGGCCTTGGCCTCGGAGCCGCGCACCTCGTTGAGCTTCACGATGTGAAAACCGGTCGGCGTGCGCAGCGGCTGGCTCACCTCGCCGGGCTTGAGTTTCGCGACCACCTCGGTGAGGAAGGTCGGCAGCTCGGTCTCCTTGCGCCAGCCGAGCGAGCCGCCTTCGAGGGCGGTCTGGCTGTTGGAGTAGGCGACCGCGAGCCGCGCGAAGTCCTCGCCGCCGCTCGCTTTCTGGTAGACCTCACTGGCACGCCGGGCGGCGTCGTCGAGCTGCGCCTGGCTCGCCTCCTGCGGCACCGCGATCAGAATGTGGGAGACGTTGTATTCGTGGTTGCCGGATGGCATCTTTGACTGCTTGTCGAGGTACTGGTCGATCTCCTTCGGCGTGACCACGATGCGGTCGAGCACGTCACGCTGGCGCAGCATCGACAGCGTGATCTCCTTGCGCAGATCCTCGCGGTAGGCGCCGTAGTCGAGCCCCTGCTCGGCGAGCGCCTGCGGCAGCTGCGACAGCGAGAGGTTGTTGCGCCGTGCCACATCCTGCAGGGCGGTGTTCAGCGTCTCGTCCGTGACCTTGATGCCGTCGTGCTGGGCGCGCTGCAGCTGGATCTCCTGCACCACCAGCCGCTCCAGCACCTGCTGGCGCAGCACGTTCTGCGGCGGCAGCTCGAGCTTCTGCTGCCGCAGCCGCTCGCTCACCGCTCCGATCTGCATGTCGAGATCGCTGTTGAGCACCACGCCGTCGTTGACGATGGCCGCGATGCGATCGAGCATCACGCCGCGGGTGTCGAGCTCGCGGGTCTGCGCTGCCGCGGGTCCGCAGACGGCGAGCGCCGCCACGCTCAGGGCAACAAGAGTGAGAGCCGGGGCACTGATCCGCCGCATCGCTTGGGTTTCCTTAAGGTTCAGGAACGGCCCTCAGGGGGCCTTGATTTTCTGGACACTCGTGTCCGCGGGGGTGTAGCCGCGGATTTCCTCGCTGAGCGAGGTATCCGACGCCGATCCGACACCGGCCAGCCCCGCAAGTTCCAGCTGCAGCCAGATTCCGGTATCCCGCGAGCCGGTAAAGCTCGAGACGTACCGCCGGGCGCCGAGCCGCAGCCGCCAGCAGCACGCACGGTACTCGAAGCCGGCGAATCGCTCCAGTTCTTCGTGGTTGCGCAGGTCGAAGACCTCGCGGGCGAATAGGTTCCACGAGCGGTGGATGGGCCAGGCGGCCGAGCCGTCGACCTGGTCGAAGCCCTGGCTGTCGCAGCCGGTCGCCACTCCGGGCATGATCGGCGCCACCGGGTTGCACGGCAGCTCGACGCCCTGGACGAACTCCGGCAACTGCACGAAGCGCTCGTAGCGGTAGCTTAAGTTCACCACCGCGTCCGGGGCCGGCTTGTACTGCAGGTTCAGCTGGGTGCGCTCGCTGCGCTGCTGGTCGGGATCCCACTGCACCCCGGCATCCGCGTTCCAGTCGGCGAAGGCGGTGATGGCGAGCTGGGCGACGAAATCCGAATGCGGCGCGGCGAGCGGCGTCTCACCGGGCAGCGTCACGCGCGGGGTGGTGAAGTAATAGCTCTGGCCGACGGTCGCGGTCAGGAACTGCCGGCCGCTCTGCGCATCGAGCAGCCGGCTGGTGAGCCCGGCAGTCAGCTGGTTGGCATCACTCACGCGGTCGGCGCCCAGGTAGCGGTTGGTGCGAAACAGCTCGACCGCGTTCAGGTCCGGCAGCCCGGTATCGAATACCGGCAGCGCGCTCTGGTCGCGGTAGGGGACGTACAGATACTGGATGCGCGGCTCGAGGGTCAGCGTGCGCTGATCGTGCGAGCCCGACTCGCGCTCGAAGGCGAGGCCCGTGTCGACGCTCGCGAGCGGCAGGCTGCGCGACAGCGAGGTCGGGGTCCCCGGGAGCGTGTCGGTGAGCTGATACCAGGTCGCGCGCCAGGCGAGCGCCGGGCGGAAGAAATAGCCGGGCCCGGCGAGTGAGAGCGACAGCGCCGGCGTCAGGTCCTCGCGCCATCCCTCCGGCAGCGGTGGCAGCCCCACCGTGCTCGGCGCGTGCTGGAAGTCGACGATCTCCGATTCGAAGCCGTAGTGCAGCACGCCGAACAGGGTGTAGTCGCTGTCGACCTCGAGCCGCGGCACGCGCGCATAGGGGCGCTCGTCGACCAGCACGGTCGTGTCGATGGTCTGGTACTGCTGCGCCTGGCCGTCCACGCTCCAGTGCTCGTCGCGGTAGGAGAGCGTGGCGCTGCGGTTCAGGAACGAGGTGCTGGTGCCGGCCGGGCTCTGCGAGAAATCCTGGAAATAGAACACGTCGCTCACCGCCTGCGCATCGACCGTGAGGCGCACGTCCGCCGGCAGCTCGGCGACGTCGTTGAGCTGTACGCGGCTGCGGCTGCCGCCGTACACGGTATCGTCCGGCAGAAAGTCCCATTGCAGCTCGCCGTGCTGGTCGGTGGTGAGGAAACGCAGATCGCCTCCCAGGTCCGGCCCGCGCTTGGTGTACTCGACCGGCTGGAAGGTGAAGTCGGCGTTGGGCGCGATGTTCCAGTAGTAAGGAACCGCGAGCTGGAAGCCGCTGCTCGAGGTGCTGCCGATGCTCGGGAAGAGGAAGCCGCTCTTGCGCTCGCTGGAGAGGGGGAACGATACCCAGGGCAGATACACCAGCGGCACGCCGAGAAAGTCGACACTGGCATTGCGTCCGGTGCCGATCTGATCACGGGTGTCGAGCGTGATGCTGCTGGCCTTGAGCTCCCACGCCTCGTGCGACGCCGGGCAGGTCGTGAAGGTGACTTGCCTCAGGTGCAGCACGCCGTCGGGGGTGAGCGCCAGGCTGTCGGCGGCGCCGCGCGCGCCGCGCTCGCGCAGGTCGAACTGTGCACCCCGGAACTCCGCTCCCGTGGCCGCCGAATAACTGCCGCCGGCACCGGTCACGTGCACCAGCGGGTCGCGGTACTCGATGCTGCCGGCGCTCTGTACGAACTGGTTGGGCTTGTCGATCTGCATCTCGCCGGCGCGCAGCTCGACATCGCCCTGGCGCACCACGACGTCGCCTTTGAGCGATCCCTTGCCCTCGATGCTGACGTCGGCGGTGTCGGCCCTGATCTCGATGTTGCCGCTGCCGCGCGCGGCGGCGGCCGGTTTCCCGGGCTGGGCGGCCGCGGCGCGGGCGGCCGGGGCGGGTGCGGCCGGCGGCACGAGCTGTGACGGGCAGGGCGGTTCGTCGGCCCGGGCGGCGGGCGTGATGCTGCCGAGCGCGACGACGGCGAGGACGAATGTGCCCGGACGCACCATTAAGAGCCGCATTATAATGGCGCGCCGCAGCTACGCGGACCTTCCCCGGGCCCTGAATGCGCAGTACCGACGCGCGACTTGCGCTGATCGACGAGTGGTTGTCGCGCGAGCTGCGGCTGCCGGTGACGCGCATCGAGCCCGCTTCGAGCGACGCGAGCTTCCGGCGCTACTTTCGCGTGTTCACCGCCGGGGCGACCTACGTCGTGATGGACGCGCCGCCGCCGCACGAGGACGTGCGCCCGTACCTCAAGGTGTCGCGGCTGCTCGAGTCGCTCGGTACGCACGTCCCGCACGTGCACGAGAGCGACGCGCCGCGCGGGCTGCTGCTGCTCGAGGACCTCGGCACGACGCTGTATCTCGAGCGGCTGAACGCCGGCGACGACCCCGAGCCCCTCTACCGCGACGCGCTCAGCGCGCTCGCCGCCATCCAGGTGCGCGGCCGCGATGCGAGCCGGGAGCTCCCGCCCTACGATCACGCGGCGCTCGAGCGCGAGCTGGCCCTGATGCCGGAGTGGCTGCTCGGCCGGCATCTGGCGCTCGAGCTCGAGGGCGCCGAGACGCAGGTGATCGCCGACAGCTTCGCGTTCCTCATTCGCGAGGGGCTGGCGCAGCCCGAGGTGTTCGTGCATCGCGACTATCACTCGCGCAACCTCATGGTGGTCGCCGGGCGCAACCCGGGTGTGATCGATTTCCAGGATGCGCTGCGCGGCCCGGTCGGCTACGACCTGGTGTCGCTGCTGAAGGACTGTTATATCGCCTGGCCGCGTGCCCGCGTGGTCGGCTGGGTGAGGGGCTTCCGCGCGCAGCTCGCCGCGGCCGGCGCCCCGGCGGGCGCGAGCGAGGCGGAATTCCTGCGCTGGTTCGATCTGATCGGCGTGCAGCGGCACCTCAAGGTGCTCGGCATCTTCTGCCGGCTGTGGTACCGCGACGGCAAGGCGGGGTATCTCGCCGATCTGCCGCGGGTGCTGGCCTACGTGCGCGAGACCTGCGCGCAGTACGCCGAGCTCGGGCTGCTCGGACGCTTTCTCGGGGAGCGGGTCGCCGCGGCGCTGCCGCGCGCCAATGCGCGGGTGCTCGAGGCATGAAGGCCATGCTGCTCGCGGCCGGGCGGGGCGAGCGCATGCGCCCGATCACCGATTCGCTCCCCAAACCGCTGGTGCCGGTCGCCGGCAGGCCGCTGATCGCCTGGCATCTGGCCGCGCTCGCCCGCGCGGGTTTTCGCGAAGTGGTCGTCAACACCTCGTGGCTCGCGCCAGTGTTGCACGCGGCGCTCGGCGACGGCAGCGCCTTCGGCGTGTCGATCACCTGGAGCGACGAGGGCCCGGTGCCGCTCGAGACCGGCGGCGGGATCTTGCGCGCCGTGCCGCTGCTCGGACCCGGGCCCTTCCTGGTGGTGAACGCCGACATCTGGTCCGACATCGATTTTGCGGCGCTGTCGCTCGAGCAGGGCGCGCATGCGCACCTGGTGCTCGTGCCCAACCCGCCGCATAACGTCCGCGGCGATTTCGGGCTCGACGCCGACCTGGTGGTGAGCCGCGACACCGACCGCTTCACCTATTCGGGCGTCGGCATGTTCCGGCGCGAGTTCTTCGACGGCGCGAGCGGCGAGCGCTTCCCGCTGCTGCCGCTCCTGAACCGCGCGATCGCGGCGCGGCGCGTGCGCGGCGAGCTGCACCGCGGCGCCTGGAGCGACGTCGGGACCCCGGAGCGGCTCGCGGCGCTGGACGCGCGGCTGCGTGCGATACAATGAGCGCATGCCGCAGCTCAAAGGGATTCCGGTCGTAACGGCCGACGCCGCGGCCCCTCGCAGCGGCGAAAAATACGTTACGCCTCAAGGATTTACCGCCATCCGCGACGGCGTGAAGGCGCTCAAGACTCGCCCGCCGGCTGCGCCCGTGAGGAAGCCCCCGTGGCTCAAGGCGCGCGCTCCGACGGGCAGCGGCTTTCAGGGTGTCAGAGCCGTGGTGCGCGAGCACCGGCTCGCCACGGTGTGCGAGGAAGCCAAGTGCCCGAACATCGGCGAGTGCTGGAACGCCGGCACCGCGACCCTGATGCTGATGGGCGCGGTGTGCACGCGCGCCTGCCGCTTCTGCTCGGTGGACACCGGCAACCCGCGCGGCTGGCTGGACGCCGACGAGCCCGAGAACGCCGCCCGCACCGTCGAGCTCATGAAGCTCAGGTACGTGGTGCTCACCTCGGTCGACCGCGACGATCTGCCGGACGGCGGCGCCGCCCACTACGCTGCCTGCGTGCGCGCGATCCTCGAGCGCAATCCCGCTACGGCGGTCGAAGCGTTGACGCCCGACTTCCAGGGAGTGCTCGCGGATGTCGCCACCGTGGTCGACTCCGGTATCGCGGTGTTCGCGCAGAACATCGAGACCGTGCAGCGGCTCACGCACCCGGTGCGCGATCCGCGCGCCGGCTATCAGCAGACGCTCGGCGTGCTGGCGCACGCCAAACGCCACCGCCCCTCGGTCCTCACCAAGAGCAGCCTGATGCTCGGCCTCGGGGAGACCGACGAGGAGATCACCGCGACGCTCGCCGACCTGCGCGCCGCGCAGGTCGACATGGTGACGCTCGGGCAGTATCTGCGCCCGACGCTCAATCATCTGCCGGTCGAGCGCTTCGTCACGCCTGCCGAGTTCGATCGCTACCGTGAGCAGGCGCTGGCGCTCGGCTTTCTCGAGTGCGTGTCGGGACCCCTGGTGCGCTCGAGCTACCGCGCCGAGCAGGCGCTCAACCGCAACAACGCCGGTCTCGACAACCGGAGCCTCGCGCCGTGAACGCCGCCGGCGCGCTGCTGGAGGCGATCGCCGCACCCGCCATCCCGCCGGCGCGGATCCGCCGGCTCGGGCGGGTGGAGTACCAGCCCACCTGGCGCGCGATGCAGCGCTTCACCGAGGAGCGCGGCCCGACGACGCCGGATGAGATCTGGCTGCTCGAGCACCCGCCGGTGTTCACGCTCGGCGCCAACGCGAGCCGTGCGCATCTCATCGCGCCGGGCGACATCCCGGTGGTGCAGATCGATCGTGGCGGACAGGTGACCTATCACGGTCCGGGGCAGCTGGTGGTCTATCCGCTCATCGATCTCAGGCGCCTCGGGCTCGGCATCCGCGACTTCGTCAGCGCGCTCGAGCGCGCCGTGATCGGCCTGGCGGCCGAATTCGGCATCGCCGCCGAGGGCCGGCGCAGCGCCCCGGGCGTCTACGTCGCCGGCGAGAAGCTCGCGAGTGTCGGCGTGCGCGTGCGCCGCAACGGCAGCTATCACGGTCTCGCCCTCAACGTGGCGCTCGATCTCGAGCCTTTCGCGCGCATCAATCCCTGCGGCTACCAGGGCCTGAAGATGACACAGCTGGCCGCGCTCGGCGGCCCGCGCTCGGTGTGGGAGTGCGCCGATGCGCTCGAGCCACACCTCGAGCGCGCGCTCGGGCTGGCGGCGGACGGCGCCTGACGGCGCGTCACGCACGGTCCACGATCCGATGACTCCCGGCGTTCGCCGTCTGGTGCTGACGGGACTGGCGCTGCTCGCCGGGCTCGCGCTGCTCACCGCCTGCGACCGCCGGCACCAGAGCTCGGCCGAGCGGGTGACGCTCCTCAACGTGTCCTACGACCCGACGCGCGAGCTCTACCAGGACTTCAACGGCGCGTTCGCGCGCTACTGGCTCGCGAAGACCGGCCAGCGGGTGCGCGTCGACCAGTCGCACGGCGGCTCCGGGAAGCAGGCGCGCTCGGTGATCGACGGGCTGGCGGCGGATGTGGTGACGCTGGCGCTCGCGGCCGACATCGACGCAATCGCCACCCACGGCAAGCTGCTGCCGCTCGACTGGCAGAGCCGCCTGCCCGACAACAGCGCGCCCTACACCTCGACGATCGTGTTCCTGGTGCGCAGCGGCAACCCGAAGGCCATCCACGACTGGGGCGACCTGGTGCGGCCCGGACTCGCGGTCATCACGCCGAACCCCAAGACCTCGGGCGGCGCGCGCTGGAATTATCTCGCCGCCTGGGCCTGGGCGCTCACGCAGCCGGGGGCGAGCGAGGCGAGCGCGCGCGAGTTCGTGCGGCGGCTCTACCGGAACGTCCCGGTGCTCGACACCGGCGCGCGCGGCTCGGCCACGACCTTCGTGCAGCGCAGACTCGGCGACGTGCTGATCGCCTGGGAGAACGAGGCGCAGCTCGCGGTGCGGCAGCTCGGCGCGGATCAGCTCGAGATCGTGGTGCCGCCGATGAGCATTCTCGCGGAACCGCCGGTGGCGGTGGTCGACAGCGTGGCGCTGCGCCACGGCACGCGCGAGGTCGCGACCGCCTACCTCGAGTACCTCTACAGCAAGGAGGGCCAGGAGATCATCGCGCGGCACTTCTACCGGCCGCGCGACCCCGAAGTGGCGGCGCGCTACGCGGCGAGCTTCCCGCCGCTCAAGCTGGTCACCATCGCGGACTTCGGCGGCTGGGCCGCCGCGCAGGAGAAGCACTTCAGGGACGGCGGTGTGTTCGATCAGATCTACGCGCCCTAGCGGCCGCGGTAGCCGGTGCGCTCGACCAGGTTCTTGACCAGCAACGTGACCCCGGCGAGCAGCGTCAGGAGCGACGCCACCGCGAAAGCCCCCACGAAGTTGTACTCGTTATAGAGAATCTCGATGTGCAGTGGCATGGTGTTGGTGAGGCCGCGGATGTGGCCCGAGACCACCGACACCGCGCCGAACTCGCCCATGGCACGCGCGTTGCTCAGGATCACGCCGTAGAGCAGGCCCCAGCGGATCCGCGGCAGGGTCACGCGGAAGAACGTCATCCAGCCGCCGGCGCCGAGCGTGATGGCGGCTTCCTCCTCGTCGTTGCCGAGCTGCTGCATCAGCGGGATCAGCTCACGCGCGACGTAGGGAAAAGTGACGAACATGGTCGCGAGCAGGATGCCGGGCAGCGCGAAGATGATGCTGAGGTCGTGCTGCTGCAGCCATACGCCGAACCAGCCCTGCAGGCCGAACAGCAGCACGAACACCATGCCGGCGATCACCGGCGAGATCGCCAGCGGCAGGTCGATGAGCGTAATCAGCACGCTCTTGCCGCGGAACTCGAACTTGGCGATCGCCCAGGCGGCCGCCAGCCCGAACACCGTGTTGACCGGCACCACCACCGCCGCGGTGAGCAGTGTCAGGCGGATCGCCGACAGCGTGTCCGGATCGGCGAAGCTGACGAGATAGGCCTCGAAGCCGTGCGCCAGCGCCATGGCGAACACCGTCGCCACCGGTGCGATCAGCAGGGCCGCGAGGAAGCTCAGTGAGACCGCGATGAAGAGCCAGCGCACGATGGCGCTCAGCCAGGTGTCGTGGCCCGGGCGTGCGGCCGTGTCCGCCGGCAATGCGGCGGCGGGCGCGGCGGCTGGCAATGCGGCCGCCATCAGTGCGCCGCCTGCACGTGGCGCCGCCGGCCCCACGCCTGCAGCAGGTTGATGGTCAGCAGCACCGCGAACGAGATCAGCAGCATCACCACGCCGAGCGCCGCCGCGCCGCGGTAGTCGAACTGCTCGAGATGGATGACGATGAGCAGCGGCGTGATCTCGGTCTTCATCGGCAGATTTCCTGCGATGAAGATCACCGAGCCGTACTCGCCCACGGCGCGCGCGAAGGCGAGGGTGAAGCCGGTGAGCAGCGCGGGCAGCACCGTCGGCAGGATGACGCGGCGGAAGGTGTAGAAGCGCGTGGCGCCGAGCGTCTCCGCCGCGTCCTCGAGGTCGCGCTGCACCTCGAGCAGCGCCGGCTGCAGTGCGCGCACCGCGAACGGCATGCTGATGAGCGTCAGCGCCAGGGTGACACCGAGCCAGGTGTACGCGACCTTGATGCCGAGCGGCTCGAGGTAACGGCCGATCCAGCCGTGCTGGGCAAACACCGTGGTGAGTGCGATGCCGGAGACCGCCGTGGGCAGCGCGAACGGCAGATCGATCAGCGCATCGATGAGCTTGCGGCCGGGGAACTCGTAACGCACCAGGGTCCAGGCGAGCACGAAGCCGAACACCACGTTGATGGTGGCGGCGAGCGCCGAGGCACCGAAGGACAGGCGGTAGGAGCCGAGCGCGCGCGGGCTCGACACCACGGCCATGAACTCGCTCCAGTGCATCGAGGCGGCCGCCAGCACCAGCGCTGCGAGCGGCAGCAGCACGATGGTGCTCAGGAACAGGGTGGTGAAGCCGAAGGTCAGGCCGAAGCCGGGAAGCACGCTGGGCTTGCGGAAGCTCATGTCCGGTACACGATCAGCAGCGGCCAGCGGCCGCCGTCGAGCAGCGCGTGGAAGCGCTCGGCGAAGCGCTCGAGGTTGCTCACGCCGACGATCAGCATCTGGCCCGGCGCCTGCGCCAGGCGGCGCGCCAGATCCTGCGCCACCTCAGCGGTGCCCGCGGGGAGAGTGCCGACGTACTGCGCCTCGGCGGGCACGTGCCGCAGCACGCTCTCTGACACCGCCAGCGTCGCACGGCGCGCCGCCTCGTCGAGCCAGTGGATCAGCACCCGCTGTGGCATGGCCGCCTGCGCCGGCAGCACCAGCACCTCGCGCGCGCCGCGCTCGAGCAGCCAGGCGGCGCGCTGCGCCGCGCCGGTCTCGGAGGCGATCACCGTGGCGCCGACGAAGGCCGCATCGCCGGCCGGGCCCGCGGCGCCTAAGCCGAGCTGCGGCTCGCAGCGCACGGCGATGCGGGTCTTCATGCGGGCGGCGAGCTCGCTGAGCAACGGCTGGTGCGCGAGCGCCTCGGCGTCCGCCGCACTCGCGGCGCAGGCAGCGAAGCTCGAGAGCGGTGTCGGCAGCACGTGCACGCGCCGCACACCGATGGCGACACTCTGGCCGGCACGCACCTCGAAGGAGCGCTGCTCGGGCTGGGTGCGCGTCACCTCGAGGTAGGGAGTCGCGCCGCCGTCCGCGGCCGCGAGCAGCGGCGTCCCCGCCGCGCCGTTCTCGAGGCGCACCCGCAGCCGCTCGAGCGCGCCGCTGAACACCAGCTCATCGACTACGCCCTGCGCCACGAACCCGTGGCCGAGTTCGGCGCCCGTGGCGGCCACCGCGACCTCCTCGGGACGCACTACCGCGACCACCTCGTGCTCGCGCGTGTCCGGCGGCCGCTCGGCGGCCGCCACGGTGGCGGCGCCGAGCTGGATGCCGGCGGCGCTGCTGCGCGCCAGGAACACGTTCGCCGCACCGAGGAAGGTCGCGACGAAGCGCGTCGCCGGGCGCGAGTAGAGATCGTGCGGTGCGCCGCTCTCGAGCAGCCGCCCGAGATTCATGATCCCGATGCGGTCCGCCATGGCGAACGCTTCCTCCTGGTCGTGGGTCACGAGCACGGTGGTGATGCCGAGCTCGCGCTGCACCTCGCGGATGGTGCGCCGCAGCTCCTCGCGGATCTTGGCATCCAGTGCCCCGAAGGGCTCATCGAGCAGCAGCACCTCGGGCTTGTGTGCCAGGGCGCGTGCCACTGCCACCCGCTGCTGCTGGCCGCCGGAGAGCTGCGCCGGCAGCCGGTTGTCCATCCCCTCGAGCGCCACCAGGCGCAGCAGCTCCTGGCGGCGCGCGCGCCGCACGCGGGCGCGCACATGGCGCACGCGCAGCGCGAATTCGATGTTGTCGGCCACGGTCATGTGGCGGAACAGCGAGTAGTTCTGGAACACGAGCCCGACTCCGCGCTTGCGCGCGGCGAGATGAGTGACGTCGCGCCCGTGGAGCGCAATGCGTCCATGATCCACCGCGGTCAGGCCGGCGATGGCGCGCAGCAGGGTGCTCTTGCCGCTGCCGCTCGGGCCGAGCAGCACGAAGAATTCCCCGTCGCCGATGTCGAGCGACACGTCGTTGACGACCGGGATGCCGCCGTAGTGCTTGGTGACCTGGTCGAGGGTGATGGACACAGGCGGGGATGCTACCTGAGAGGGGGCTGGGTCCGTCAGCCAAGCCTCGCCGGGCGTGTTGTTCAGCCGTCGAGCTTCGTGGTATTTCAGCGACTGATGCAGCGCAAGGCACCAACGAACCCAAGGGTAGTGGTCGTCGGCGGCGGCTTTGCCGGGCTCTGGGCGGTCCGGGCACTCGCCGGCGCGCCGGTCGCCATCACCCTCATCGACCGTTGTAACCATCACCTGTTTCAGCCGTTGCTCTATCAGGTCGCCACCGCCGGCCTCGCCGCGCCCTCGATCGCCGCCCCGCTGCGGCACATCCTCCGCTACCAGCGCAATGTCACGGTGCAGCTCGGCACGGTGACGGACATCAATGAAGCCTCGCGCACGCTGACCGTCGATGACGCACCCTGCGCCTACGACTACCTGATCCTGGCGACGGGCGTGTCGCACGCGTACTTCGGGCACGAGGATTGGGCCGCCGACGCGCCCGGACTCAAGACGCTCGCCGACGCGCTGCACATGCGCGCGCGTTTTCTGACCGCGTTCGAGCGCGCCGAGGGGAGCGAGTCGGCTGCGGACGCCCGCACCTGGCTGACCTTCGTGATCGTCGGCGGCGGGCCGACCGGTGTCGAGCTGGCCGGCACTCTGGCCGAGATCGCCCGCCACACCCTCACGCGCGAGTTCCGCCGCATCGATCCGCGTACCGCGCAGGTGCTGCTGGTGGAGGCGGGACCGCGCATCCTGCCCGCCTTTCCCGCGGATCTCTCACAGAGCGCACACCGGCAGCTCGAGCGCCTCGGGGTCACGGTTCGAACCAGCTCGCCCGTCACCTCGATCAGTGCCACCGCCGTCCGGATAGGTGAAGAGACGCTGCCGACACGCACGGTCGTCTGGGCCGCCGGCGTCACTGCTTCGACCTTGGGAGGCGCCCTGGGGGCAGGCGTCGATCGCGCCGGGCGCGTGCTGGTCGCCGCGGATCTCAGCGTACCGGGGCACCCGAACATCTTCGTCGCCGGAGATCTCGCGGCGGTGAACGGGCCACACGGCCCCGTTCCCGGCATCGCGCCCGCGGCGAAGCAGATGGGAGTCCACGCCGCCCGCGCGATCTGCGCACGGCTGGCGGGGCGGGACTCACCGCCCTTCAGGTACCGCCATCAGGGGCTGCTGGCAACGATCGGCCGCCACGCCGCAGTGGTAGATCTCGGCCGCGTGCGGCTCTCGGGGCTGCCCGCCTGGTGGTTCTGGCTGCTGGCCCACGTGTATTTCCTGATCGGCTTTCGCAACCGCCTGGTGGTGTTGATCGACTGGGCCGATGCCTACTGGACGTACGACCGCGGCGCGCGAATCATCATCGAGGCGTCACGACCGCCCTGACGCCGCTACCACGGTGTCCCGGCGAGCTCGTGCTTGTAGCGCTGCAGCTCGCCGTACACCGCGCGCCAGTGTGGGCCAGGCCGGCCATCGCCCACCGGCCGCCCGTCGAGGCGCGTGACCGCCTGCACCTCGCGCGTCGCGGCGGAGATCCAGATCTCGTCCGCGTCGCGCAGCTGCGCCGCGCTGACCGGCGCGGAGCGCCAGGGGAGCCCGGCGCGGGTCGCCATCTCCTCGACCACGCTGCGCGTCGTGCCCGGGAGGATGCGGCGCGAGTTGGGCGGCGTGAGCACCTCGTGCCCCAGCACCACGTGCACCGCGGAGGCCGACGCCTCGGTCAGCTCCCCGTCGCGCAGCAGGATGGTCTCGGCGGCGCCGGCGTCGATCGATTCCTGGCGCAGCAGCACGTTGGCGAGCAACGCCACCGACTTCACGTCGCAGCGCGCCCAGCGGGTGTCGGCCGCGGTGATGCAGGCGAGGCCGTTGGCGAGCTGCTCGGGCGTGATCGGCGGCAGCGGCGCGCAAAAGGCGAACACCGTGCGCGGGATGTCGGGGAGCGGTGCGTGGGTACGCCCGTTCTGCGCGCCGCGCGTCACCTGCCAGTAGACGTAGATGTCGCCGCCGCCGTTGCGCTCGACGAGCTCGCCGAGAATTCCGCGCCATTCGGGTCGCGTATGCGGGTCCTCCATGCGCAGCGCCCCGAGGCTGCGCGTCAGGCGCTCGGCGTGGGCCGCGAAACGGAACGGCCGCCCGCCGTACACCGGCATCACCTCGTAGGCACCGTCGGCGTAGAGAAAGCCGCGGTCGAGCGGGGAGATGCGCGCGTCCTTGAGGGGCAGGTAGCTGCCGTTGAGATAACACAGCGGGAGCGGGTCGGCCATGGACGGGTCCTTGCGGCTACTTCTTGCGGAACCAGAGCGCGATGGTGTCCACCAGGCGCGTCCACAGGCCGCCCTGCGGTACCGCCGCGAGCGACACCAGCGGCGCGCGCGCCAGCACTTCGCCCGTGCCGTCGCTGACGACCAGCTCGCCGAGCCGCTCGCCCGGGCCGAGCGGCGCGATCAGCGGCTCGTGATCGAGGCGCGCCGTGGTGGTGAGCGAGCCGCTCTGGCCGCGCGGCACCAGCGCGTAGACATCCGCCGGCACACCGACGGCGGCGAACTCGGTGGCCGCCTTGTAGACGCGCGGCTTGAGCACGGTCGCGCCGGCGCTCTTGACGCGGAACGACTGGTAGAAAGTGAAGCCATAGTTGAGCAGCGCGGCGCTCGCCTCCTCGCGCGCCCGCTCGCTCGGTGCGCCCATCACCACCGATGTCAGCCGCATGCCCTCGCGGTTCGCGGAGCTCACCAGGCAGAAGCCCGCGGCGTCCGTGTGCCCGGTCTTCAGTCCGTCGACCGAGGGGTCCTTGCCGAGCAGCGTGTTGCGGTTGCCCTGGCGGATGTTGTTCCACATGAACTCGCGCAGGCTGAAGAGGCCGTAGTACTGGGGAAACTGGCGGATGATCGCGCCGGCGAGGGTCGCCATGTCGCGGGGGGTGGTGTAGTGCTCCGGCGCCGGCAGGCCGTCGCTGTTGACGAAATGGCTGCCCTGCATTCCGAGCCGCCGCGCGTACTCGTTCATCATCTGCGCGAACGCGTCCTCGGTGCCGCCGAGCTTCTCGGCGAGGGCGATGGTGGCGTCGTTCCCCGACTGCACGATCATGCCCTTGATGAGGATGTCGACCGGCACCTGCGTGCCGAGCTGCACGAAGGTGCGCGAGCCCTCCGCCTTCCAGGCGTGCTTGCTGATGGTCGCCTCGTCGGTGAGCTTGAGCCGGCCGTCGGTGAGCGCCTGGAAGACCACGTAGGCGGTCATCAGTTTGGTGAGGCTCGCCGGCTCCTCGCGCGTGTCGGCGTTGTGCTCGGCGAGCACCCGGCCGGTGAAGTGATCGACCAGCACCCAGGCGCGGGCGTTGACGCCCGGCGGCGCCGGCACCGGCGCGGTGGCGGCGCTCGCCGGGAGCGGCAGGACGGCCGCGAGCAGCAGCAGCGCGGAGCACAGAGCAAGACGCAAGCCTGTCACGGCGGGAATTCCTCCGGCTGCGGAAAAAGTGCGAAGTCTAGCTCAGTCGGTCACCAGGCGGGCGTCGGCAATGCCGAGGGTGGCAAGCCGCGCCGCGAGCGCGTCGTATTCGGCGACGCTGCCGAGCGGCCCGATGCGTACGCGATAGAGCTGCGAGCCCGCGGGCGGGGCCAGCACGAAGGCGCCGGCGAGTCCTGCGGCCTGCAGCCGCCCGAGCTGGCGCCCGGCGTTCGCGGAGTCGGCGAATGCACCGGTCTGCACGTACAGGAGAGGAAGCGCGGGCGCAGCCGGCGGTGGTGCCGGTGGTGCCTGCGCTGAAGCGGCCGGCGTCTCCAGCGGCACCTCCGGTGCGCCCGGGGTGAGCGCCCGCACTTCCACCCACGCCGTGCCCTCGCGCAGCATGTCGAGCCTGGCCGCCGCGGTGTACGACAGGTCGATGATGCGGTTGACGACGAACGGGCCGCGATCGTTGATGCGCACCACCACGCTCCTGCCGTTGGCGAGGTTGGTGACGCGTGCGTAGGTCGGCAGCGGCAGCGTCTTGTGCGCGGCCGTCATGCCGTACATGTTGTAAGCCTCGCCGCTCGAGGTGTTGCCGCCGTGGAAGGTGGGGCCGTACCACGAGGCGACCCCGCGCTCGTCGTAGCCGTCCGCGGAAGGCAGCACGAAGTAACGCCGGCCGAGCGCATCGTAGAAGGGCGGATTGCCGTGCAGGCTGCGCGGCTCGGCGCGCGGCACGGCGTCGGGGATGCGGGCAATGTCGGCCGGCGGTGGCGGCAGCGGGACGGGTGCGGGCGCCGGCGG